>NZ_KB905113.1:0-91368 GCF_000377825.1 Thioalkalivibrio sp. AKL9
CGCTGGGGGACCTGACGCCGGTCGAATACCGGCAGTTACACACCCCGGAAACCTCTAGTTATGCGTGGACCTAATCCGGGGAAGTCGACACCGGCTCTTCGCTCCGCTGCGGCCGGGATGACGTCAAGGAAGATCACCCGACCGGTGATCCTTGCTCCCTCGCCACCTACCGCTTTCGTCATCCCGGAAACCGCGCAGCGGTTATCCGGGATCTCACTGCGTGGAACGAGCCCCGACCCGCTGTCTCGCACCCATGCAGAAAACCACGGCTCTTCGGTTCGTTACGGCTGCGGTGAAGGGGCTTTGGGAGCCAAGGTCGCTATGGATGGCGTCGCGGGCCACCCAGCTAGGCTTGGGAGTGGATCCGGTGATCCCACGATTCGTTCCGTGGCGAAGGATGGCCCCGCAACGGGTGCAAGGTCGCTTGTTCGTGGCCGGCCCCCGGGTCCGGGATCAGACGCCTTCCTCGATCAGCTCGATGGTGTTGCCATCGGGATCGCGAACGAATGCGGCCGGGCGTCCGGAACGACTGCGCTCCACGGCAATCCCCGCCCCTTCCAGACGCGCTGCCAGCGCCTCCAGGCCACGGACGCGCAACGCCAGATGACGGTCCTGACCGCAGCGCACCCCGCGCTCGGTCGGATCGGGGTTCGGCACCTGCAACAGATGCAGAGCCTGCCCGCTCCCCAAGTCATACCACAGACCGGGAAAGTCGAGATCCGGGCGTTCCAGCGGCACCAGGCCAAGCTGCTCCCCGTAAAAGGCCGCCGCCACCCGCGTGTCCGCAATCACCAGGCTTGCGTGATGCAAACGCAGGATGCCGGGTTCTACCCGCTTCGCCGAAGTCATACCCGCATCAGCCCCGAGGCTGGTTCGAGCAACACAATGGCCTGGGCCGCCACCCCTTCCTTGCGCCCGGTAAAGCCGAGGTGCTCGGTGGTCGTCGCCTTCACGCTGACATCGGCGATATTCAGGGCGGTATCGGCTGCAAGGTTTTCGCGCATCGCGCGCACATGCGGTGCAAGCTTGGGCACCTGCGCGATCACCGTGGTGTCGATGTTGACCGGGCGCCAGCCGGCCCCGGCCACTCGTTCGAGCGTCTCCCTTAGCAGGACGCGGCTGTCCGCCCCTCGAAACGCCGGATCGGTATCCGGAAAGTGCAGGCCAATATCCCCCAGCGCCGCCGCTCCCAGCAGGGCGTCACACACCGCGTGGATCAGCACGTCCCCATCCGAGTGAGCCACGAATCCCTGCTCGAACGGGATGCGAACGCCACCGAGTACCAGTTGGTCGCCTTCGCCGAAGGCGTGTACGTCGAAGCCTTGGCCAATCCGCAAGCCGCTCATGCGCGAAACCCGCCTTCCAGGCGGCCCTGCTGCATCAGATACAGCCGAGCAAGCTCAAGGTCTTCGCTGCGGGTGATCTTGATGTTCATCGGCGAGCCCTCGATCAGTCGGGGTGCCTGGCCCAGGAACTCGATGGCGCTGGCCTCGTCCGTCACCGGATGCCCCTCGGCACGCGCCTGCGCGTTGGCCGTGCGGAGCATGCCCAGCCGGAACATCTGCGGGGTCAGGGCCCGCCAGACCCGTTCGCGATCCAGCGTCCGTTCGACCTTCCCGGCACCATCGGTCCACTTGATGGTATCGGTGCTGGGACTGGCGAGCAGCCCACCCACCGGATCGTCACGCAACTCGTGCAGCAGCCGGTCCACATCCGCTAACGGCAAACAGGGTCGTGCCGCGTCATGCACCAGTACCCAGTCGTCCTCGTGCGCCCGTTCGGCAAGGAAGTCGAGCCCGTTCTGGACCGAATCCGCGCGCTCGGCCCCTCCGGCCGCACGGAACAGCCGGCCGCCGGCAAGCGGCAGGTCCAGGGCATCCGGATCGACGTCCGGACCGAGTACCAGAACCACCCCGCGAATCCGCGGGTGTTCGAGAAAGATCGACAGGGTGTGGGAGAGGATCGTGTGCGATCCGAGTGTCAGGTACTGCTTCGGACGGTTGGATCCCATGCGCCGACCGATGCCAGCCGCCGGGATCAACGCCCAGAACGCTGGCTCTCGAGTCGGCACGTGTTCCGCGTCAGCCATCAAAGGGGTCCTCGGGTGGCAGGGTGTCGGTGGCGGGCTCCGCATCCTCCGGGACTTGCGCGTCCGGGCCCGGATCGGTCTCTCCAGCCGGGCCCGGTAGCGGCTCGACCTGCAGCCTCGTGGGCTCGTCCTCGCCCACCACGAAGAAGAAAATCTCGTCCTCGCGGATCATCCCCAGATCGCGGCGCGCGCGCTCCTCGACCGCCGCGGTACCGCCGCGCAAATCGCGCACCTCGGCCTCCAGGGCCTGATTGCGTTGTTCCAGCTCGGCATTTGCGGCTTGCTGTTGCGCAACCTGCTCGCGCAGATCGCGCACATCGCGCCAACTCCCCTCGCCCAGCCACAGGGGCCATTGCAGGGCCAGCAGCACGAGGGCCAGACCGATCAACAGGCCGCGCATCACCCGCACTCCGTATGGTTGAACAGAGAAAGCCCTCGCCCGCGCACCGCGACAGACGCGACAACGTGGAGACGAGGGCTTTCGCAAGTGGCCGGCATGCCCGGCATTCTACGAGCCCCGGACGACCGGGGACAGGAACCGCGCCGCAGGCTGAGGACTGCGTGGTAACCAAGGCCGTCCCGGGTCTCGATCAGCGCCCGAAGGTGAACGCCGACATGCCCGGATAGGTCGCCCGCGAACCCAGGTGTTCCTCGATCCGGATCAGTTGGTTGTACTTGGCGACCCGATCGGAACGCGACAGCGAACCGGTCTTGATCTGGCCGGCGCGCGTGGCCACGGCCAGGTCCGCGATGGTCACGTCTTCGGTCTCGCCCGAGCGATGCGAGATCACTGCAGTGTAATTGGCCTTGCGCGCCATCTCGATGGCTTCCAGCGTCTCGGTCACGGTGCCGATCTGGTTGAGCTTGATCAGGATGGAATTCGCAACGCCCTTGTCGATGCCTTCCTGCAGGATCTGGGTATTGGTCACGAACAGGTCGTCACCCACCAGCTGCACGCGATTGCCCAGGCGCTCGGTCAGCGTCTTCCAGCCGTCCCAGTCATCTTCGGCCATCCCGTCCTCGATGGTCAGGATCGGGTACTGGTCCACCCAGTGGGCGAGATACTCGGAGAACTCGTCGGCAGAGAAGGCCTTGCCTTCGGAATCGAGGTGATAGCGCCCGTCACGGTAGAATTCGGAGCTGGCGCAGTCGAGGCCGATCCAGATGTCCTCGCCCGCCTTGAAGCCGGCGTTGTGAACCGCTTCCAGGATCACCTCGATCGCGGCGGAGTTGGACGGCAGGTCCGGCGCAAAACCGCCCTCGTCGCCCACCGCCGTCGCCAGCCCGCGCTTGGACAGCACCTTTTTCAGCGCATGGAAGACCTCGGCGCCGTAGCGCACGGCCTCACGCACCGAATCCGCCCCCACTGGCAGGATCATGAACTCCTGCATGTCCACACTGTTATCGGCGTGGGCACCACCATTGATGATGTTCATCATCGGTACCGGAAGCAGCGTGGCGTCGTCGCCGCCCAGGGTCTCGAACAGTGGCTGTTCGCGATCCGCGGCCAGGGCATGCGAAGTGGCCATGGACACGGCCAGCAGGGCGTTGGCGCCCAGGCGTGCCTTGTTGTCGGTCCCGTCCAGTTCCAGCATGCGGCGATCGACCGCGGTCTGATCCAGCTCCATCCCACGCAGTGCGTCGCGGATCTCGCCGTTCACGTGGCTGACGGCCTTCAGCACGCCCTTGCCGCCGTAACGCTTTTCGTCGTCGCGCAGTTCCAGGGCCTCGCGGGCCCCTGTGGAGGCGCCGGAGGGCACCGCCGCTCGCCCCATGGCGCCGGAATCCAGGACAACATCGGCCTCGACCGTCGGGTTGCCCCGAGAATCGATGATCTCGCGGGCGTGAATCTCCGCAATCTTGGACATGCTCTCTCCTTGAAAATACCCGCCCGGACGGGCCCGTCCGGGACGTTTTATCGATTCTTTCGGTCGTTAACCGAGACCGTACTCCGCTTCCGCAAACGGCTGCGCCTTGGCGGCGGCGTCCAGCGCCTTGAGCGTCTGCAACAGCTCGGCCATCTTCGGCAGCGGCCAGGCGTTGGGGCCGTCGGACAGGGCCTTCTCGGGATCCGGATGGGTCTCCATGAACAGGCCGGATACGCCAGCGGCCACCGCCGCCCGTGCCAGCACCGGAACGAACTCGCGCTGCCCACCGGAGCAGGCGCCCTGCCCGCCCGGTTGCTGCACCGAGTGCGTCGCATCGAAGACCACGGGACAGCCGGTCTGACGCATCTGGGCCAGACCGCGCATATCGGAGATCAGCGTGTTGTAGCCAAACGAGACCCCGCGCTCGCAAACCATGATCTGATCGTTACCGACCTCGCGGGCCTTGTCCACGACATTGCCCATGTCCCAGGGCGCGAGGAACTGGCCCTTCTTGATGTTCACCGGCCGGCCCTGACGCGCAACGTTCTGGATGAAGTTGGTCTGCCGACATAGGAAGGCCGGGGTCTGCAGCACATCAACAACACTGGCGACTTCGTCCAGCGCGGTGTCCTCGTGAACATCCGTCAGGATCGGCACGCCGATCTCCGACTTCACTTTGTCCAGGATGCGCAGGCCCTCTTCCATGCCCAGCCCGCGGAAGCTCTTCGTCGACGACCGGTTGGCCTTGTCGAACGAGGACTTGTAGATGAACGGAATGCCGAGATCGTCCGCCATCGTTTTCAGCGCGCCGGCCGTCTCCAGGGCCATGGCCTCGGATTCGATGACGCAGGGGCCGGCAATCAGAAAAAAGGGCCGATCAAGGCCGACTTCAAAACCGCAAAGCTGCATGCTCTGTCCTGTCTGGTGGCCATCACCCTCCGGGTGCGGCCACAAAAAAGTGAACGGGCGCCTATTCCGTCAGCGCCGTGGTGGTTTCCGGTTCGCGGGCATCCTGGTAATCCCGGGCGGCACACACAAACGCGGTGAACAGCGGGTGGCCATCCCTTGGGGTCGAGGTAAATTCCGGGTGGAACTGGCAGCCCACAAACCACGGATGGTCGGCCAGCTCCACGGCCTCTACCAGTTCACCGGATTCCGAGACCCCGGAGAGTCGAAGACCTGCGGCCTCCAGGCGTTCACGATAGGCGTTGTTGAATTCGAAGCGATGACGATGGCGTTCTCCCACCTCTTCGCGACCATAGGCCTCGGCAATGCGTGACCCCGGGGTCAGGCGCGCGCTTTGGGCGCCCAGACGCATGGTGCCACCAAGGTCACTGTCGGCATCGCGGTGTTCGATGCGGCCTTCCTTATCCTGCCACTCGGTAATCAGCGCGATGACGGGATGCGGCGTGTCGGGGGCGAACTCGGTGCTGTGCGCACCTTCCAGCCCGACCACATCGCGCGCAAATTCGATCACCGCCACTTGCATGCCCAGGCAGATTCCAAGATAGGGCACATCGTTCTCGCGGGCGTAGCGCACCGCGGCAATCTTGCCCTCCACGCCGCGTTCGCCGAAGCCACCCGGAACCAGGATGGCGTCCAGGCCCTCGAGTTCGCGCGCGGCCTCGTTCTCGGCCCCTTCCAGCTTTTCCGAATCGAGATAACGAATCCGGACCCGGGTACCCGCCTGGATGCCCGCGTGGGTCAGGGCTTCGTTCACCGACTTGTACGACTCGGTCAGATCGACGTACTTGCCGATCATGCCGACCGTCACCTCGGACTCCGGGAACTCCATGGCATTGACCACGTGCTTCCAGTCCGAAAGATCGGCTTGCGGGACCTCGATATGGAGTTTGCGCAGCACGATCTCGTCGAGCTTCTGCGAATGCAGCCACAGCGGGATCTTGTAGATGTTGTCCACGTCCACTGCAGAGATGACCGCCTTCTCCTCGACGTTGGTGAACAGCGCGATCTTGCGCCGTTCACCCTCGGGGATCGCCTGGGTGGAGCGGCACAGCAGGATATCCGGCTGGATACCGATGGAGCGCAGTTCCTTGACCGAGTGCTGGGTCGGTTTGGTCTTGATCTCGCCGGCGGCCTCGATATACGGCACCAGCGTCAGATGCATGAACAGGGCGTTGTCGTGCCCCAGCTCCACGCCCATCTGACGGATCGCCTCGAGAAACGGCAAGGATTCGATGTCACCGACCGTACCGCCGATTTCGATCAGGGCGATGTCGGCATCGCCGGCCCCCTCGTGGATCGAGCGCTTGATCTCGTCGGTGATGTGCGGGATGACCTGCACCGTGCCGCCGAGATAATCCCCGCGACGCTCCTTGCGGATCACGTTCTCGTAGATCTGCCCGGCGGTGAAATTGTTGCGCCGCGAGGTGCGAATGCGCACGAAGCGTTCGTAGTGCCCGAGATCCAGGTCCGTTTCGGCGCCGTCATCGGTGACGAACACCTCGCCATGCTGAAACGGGCTCATGGTGCCCGGATCCACGTTGATGTACGGGTCCAGCTTGAGCAGCGTCACCTTGAGGCCACGCGCCTCCAGGATCGCCCCCAGCGAGGCGGATGCAATACCTTTGCCCAGAGACGAGACCACGCCTCCGGTAATGAAAACAAAACGCGTCATGCGGGAAACCTGGCTGGGAGCTGACAAGCACCCTGCCCCGGTTCGCACACGCAATCCGGGGCAGGCGGAAAACCCCTGAGAGAGTACCAGAGCACCCGCCCCCGCTCAATCGGAAGGTGGGGGCAGTGCCTCGTTTCCAGCCCTGGATGACAACGGCCGGAAGGCCACCAGGGTCATATCGTCGCGCCGCGGCTCGCCGTCGCGATAATCTTCCAGCACTCGGACCACGCCATCGATCTTGGCCGACAGATCGCGACCACTCTTGTCCGAAAGCACCTGGCGCAACCGCCGCCGACCAAACAATCGCGGCGGCTCTCCGCCGACGTGATCGTGCACGCCA
Source organism: Thioalkalivibrio sp. AKL9 (assembly GCF_000377825.1). Taxonomy (NCBI): domain Bacteria; kingdom Pseudomonadati; phylum Pseudomonadota; class Gammaproteobacteria; order Chromatiales; family Ectothiorhodospiraceae; genus Thioalkalivibrio; species Thioalkalivibrio sp. AKL9. The sequence goes on from NZ_KB905113.1 coordinate 6,936, forward strand.
TCGGTGATCAGGAAAAATTCCGTGCCCGGCTCCACGTCGACCTCGTGGTCCACGGGCTGGGCCGGTTCCAGGCTGCGGTAGCCAAGGCCGCCGCGTACGCCGCGGATCTCCTCGACCTCGCCGTCGCGGTCGATCATCAACGGCAGCCCGACCCCGGCAAAGGCCAACTTGCGGTCCTCCGGACGATACACGCAGACCGCGGCCTCCAGCCCGTCGTCCGAGTCGGAGTCATAGCCATCCTGACGCAACCGCGAGCGAACCAGTCGATCCATCTCGCGCAGGATGGCCGAGGGCTCCAGCAAGCGGTGTTCGTGCAGGATGCGATCCAGCGCCGAGGCCACCACCAGGGTAATGAAGGCACCCGGTACACCGTGGCCGGTGCAGTCCGCCACCACCAGGATGCTGTGTCCGTCGATGGCCTCGACCCAGAAGTAGTCGCCACCCACCAGGTGCAGGGGCTCCCAGTAGATCTGCACCTCGTCCATGTGACCATCGAGGGCATGCTTGTCCGGCAGCATGGCAGTCTGGATGCGGCGGGCATAACGGATGCTCTCCACCACCAGGCGATTACTGCGCTCAAGCTCACGGTTGGCCTCGTCCACCTTGGCCAGCGCCCGTTCCGTCTCGGATTTCTCGGCTTCCAACTGCCGGGTGCGTTCCTCGACGCGCCGCTCGAGGTCTGCATTCAGCGCCTTCAGCTCTCCGCGGGCCCCGTCGCGCGCGTCCAGACCCGCCTGAAAGGCCCGCAGCAAACGATCCAGCGAACGCCCCAGCGCCCCCAGCTCATCGTTTTCGTGATGGCCCAGGCGTGGCATCGGCCAGTGCGCGGGCTGCTCCGGGTCGGTGTCCGCCACCGCACGTGAAATCTTCAACATCGGACGGAGCATCAGCAGATAGAACAGTACAACCACCACCAGAGAGACGATCACCGCCTGGGTCACACTGGTCACGACCCCGGTCTGCAGCCGGTTGACGAAGGCTCGCCCCAGCACGCCGGGGTCCAGTTCCACGCGCAGGACGCCCACGCCCTGGATATTTCCTCGGGTATCAGGGTGGCGCAGCTCGCGCTCATGGGTTTGCAGATCGCCGAAGAGCCAGTGTGCCCACTCGCCACCGGTCTGGGGGCGCTCCTGGGCATCTTCCGCAAGGGTGTTGCCAAAGTCGTCGAGGATCTCGACCCGCCGGATCTCGTCGAAAACCAGCAGACCCTGGACCAGGGAATCGGCCTGGGCAGCGCTCAACTGGAAGGCCGCCTCGGCGGCGGGTGGTTCGACCAGGCGTTGCAGACGGTCGATCTGTTCCCCGGTCTCGGCACGGAAGGCATGCCAGTCCGAGGCAATGACATAGGCGCTGCTGAGAAGGCTCAGCGCCAGCGCCGCCAGCAGCGTGGCGACGGCCAGCTTCGCGACAAGGCTACGATTCCGGCGGGTGCCGCCCGCCATCACCCGCGTTCGCCGTGCATTTGCACGATGACACGGTTGCGTCCCTCGTTCTTGGCCCGGTAGAGCAGGTCATCGGCCAGAGCCACCAGCTCGCCGGCATCCGACCACGGGTTCGTGGTGATGACCAGGCCAATGGAAACCGCCAGCGCGAGCGGTTCGTCCTTCCAGTGCAGCGATGCATTCTCCACTGACGAACGAATGCGCTCGGCCAGTGCGACTGCCTCTTCGGCATCCAGATCCGCCGCCACTACCAGGAACTCTTCCCCACCCATGCGCCCAGCGTACTGTTCCGCCCCCAGCTCGCCCCGCAGGATGTCGGCAAAGCTCTCGAGAGCGAAATCGCCAGCAGCATGGCCGTGGGTGTCATTCAGCGCCTTGAAGTCGTCGAGATCCAGCATCATCACGGTGAGCGAACGCGATTCCTCGCCGACGCTATCCGCCATGCCCTCCACGCAGTCAATCACCCGGCGACGCGAGAACAGGCCGGTCAGGGCATCCTCCAGCGCCAGGCGTTCCAGCTCGGCCGTCAGGCGCTCGCGCTCGCGCACCTCGTCGGACAATGCATTGTTGAGTTGTGCCAGGTGCTCCGCCTGTTCGCGCAACTGGCGGTTGGCCTCCTGCAGATCCGCCTGCATGCGGTCGCTCATGCGCATCATGCGACGCTGCGCCCGATAGCTCTCGGAATAGGCCTTGGCGAGCACCTTGACGCCATCGCCTACCGCATCCAGCGCCTCGAGCATCTGTTCGGAGCGCTGCATGACGGACTTTTCCTGCTCGAACAGGGAGAAGTCCGCGAGACTCTCCATGTCCTGGCCCTCCCGTGGCCGGCTAGCAGGATTCAACGGGTCGTCTCGGGAGGGGGCCTTCATGTCAGCGGACACATTCGGAAGTCTGCGTGTTCGAAATCTTCGGAGAAGTCTTCGCCGAACTCCTCCATGGTCTCGTCGTCATCGTGGTAACACCAGTTGATCCGTACGTTCAGACCCGACTCGGCGCCGTCTTCCAAGATCTGGAACATGTTCATCAAGGCCTTCGCAGTCGAACTGTTGAAGTAGATCATCTCCACGGTGAACTCCACCTCGTCGCTGGCCCGGTCCTCGACCGCCTGCCGCAACCCCTGAGTCAGCGGGCCGTAGAAGTTCGCGGCATCTTCCGGATACGACTCGCCGGACAGCCGGTACTGCCCCGCAGCGAAATCGAAAACGACAGCCGGGGTCCGGTCGGTTGCCTCGTGTTCAATGGTCTCGACGACTGCCATCAGATATAGGCCTTCAGGACAAAATAGGATTGCGCATCGGAGAGATGCTGAAAGTCGAACTGGATGGGCTCGCTTGCGCGGCGTGCGATCTCGATCAGGCCGATGCTGCCGCCCTTGCTGCCTTCGTCCGGTGGTTCCCGCAGCTTTTCCTTGTAAAAGCGGCGCAACTCATCGCTGTCCATGCCCGCGAGCTCACGCAGGCGCACGGCCAGGGTGTCGGCATCCTTGCGCCCGATCACGTTGCCGCAAATAACGAAGAAGCGGCCGTTTTCCGACCCGACGGTAATCATCCCGGAGCTCAGCTCGACGGGGGGCTCCGCATCGTGCTCGATACGCTCCGCTGAATAGCGAATCACGTTCTGCACCTGTTCCACGAACACCGAGAAGACGCGGTTCACGGTCTTCGTATCGGTGGACTCCAGTCGGATTTTCTGCCGCAGCGCATCCCCCAGGGCCTTCAGGATGCCCTCGGAAATGTAGCCAGTGAACGAAAAGATGATGCCGCGCCGCGTCATGTTGCGCTGAAAGCCCAGCACCTCCTCGGCGATCAGGGCCGACGATTCCGTCCGGGCCTCGGCTGCGTCAGTCATTGCGCTCTCCATTGCTGTCCAGGACATCCTGCACGATGGCCGCATAGCGCCCGTCCGCGCGCATCGCATCCAGTTCCTCCTGCATGCGATCCAGCGGGGCGCGCGCGGTTTCCGGGTGGCAGGCCAGGGACATCACGGTATCGTTGAACGCGAACAGGGACCGGAGTTCCCCGATCCCCTCCTGGCGGGCATACCAGGGGGCCAGATGTTCGCCGCTGACCCATACATCGATCCGGTTGGCCGCGAGCTTGCGCGCATTCAGCCGGTCATTCGGTGCGGTATCCACGGGGATGCCCCGGCCCTCCACGAAGAGCGCGACGGCATCGTCTCGATAGCCCCCGACGCGGTAGCGTTCCAGATCCTCCAGAGACTGCGCATCCACCTTGGCATCTTCAAGCACGAACGCATGCCACTGGTTTTCCACGAGAGGCCCGACCCAGGTGAACAGGTCTTCACGTTCGGAGGTGCGCGTGGTGGAAAAGACGCAAGTACCGGGTTCCGACTGAGCCTCGGCATAGGCCCGACTCCACGGCAGCAGGCGGATCTCGGCGTCCACCTGTGCGACATCCAGCAGGGCATCCATCACCCGGATGGAGATCCCGTCCAGCTCGCCGGTTTCGGTCTCGAAATTGAACGGGGGGTAGCTCTCGGTCGTGAGCATCAGCGAATCCGCGGCCAGAGGCGCGGCCAGCAGCATCACGGCCGCCAGCACCCCCATGCCCGTACGTCGTCCGCATTGTGCCGCGAAACCTGTCACGTACCGCTCACCCGCACCCCTGAATACGACCCAAGAATTGTCCGATTTGGACGGGCGCGTCAACTCCCAGCGTGAACCATCCCGGGCCAGAGCACCGCCACAATCGCTCCATCCAGCTGACGCAAAAGCGGAATCCGGCTGCGTTCCCAGGGGGCGATCCCGCGCTCCTGCATCAGCTTTTTCAGGGATCGGCGCCCGGCGGGGGTCGCGACCACCTCGCCCCCGCTTCGATAGCTAACGGTGAGCGCGGCCTCGCGGTCAACGCCGATCCGCGGCAGCATCTCCCGGGTCAGGCGGCGTCCGTCTGCCAGAATCAGTTCCGACTGATCGGCTGGCCAGGGCTGTTCGGGCGGCGGATCCGCAGCCTCCTCCTTCGGCCCGGCGTGCAGCTGATCGCGATAACGCCGCATCCATCCGCCATCCCATTCCACGGCGGGGGAGGCCTCGGGGTTGTCCACGAGAACCTGGCGCAGGAATTCGCCCAGGCGGTCGTGGCCGGGCGGACGAAGGCCCTGCTCGCGCAGCCAGTGCCGTAGCAGCCCGCGCTGGGTACTCGAGTCGAGCGCGCGCAAGGCGCGGAGATCCAGGCTACCGTCCAGCGGGTCTCGCAGCCCTTTCAGTAGCCCGGAAAAGTGCTGACGGGATTGCCCGACCGCCTCCTGCTGCCAGGCAGCAGCGCGCGCCAGCCCGGCCGCGCCATCAAATCGCTCCCGCAACAAGGGCAGCACCGTCTGGCGCAGGAAATTGCGGTCGAATCGGGGATCTTGATTGCTGGGATCGTCATACCAGTCGAGGCCCTCCTGCTCCGCCAACGCGGCCAGTGCCTCGCGGGGCAGGCCCAGCAAGGGTCGCCCCAGCCAGGTCTCGCCCTCGCGGCGCAGCGGCCGCATCGCCTGCAGCCCTTCGGGCCCGCTGCCGCGCAGGGCGGCCAGCAGGAACGTTTCTGCCTGATCGTCCGCATGCTGCGCGGCCAGGATGATGCCCGTAGCGTCCAGCCCTTCGCGCAGCATCGCATAGCGTGCCTCGCGCGCCGCGGCCTCCACGCCGAGGGCACGGGTGTCGAGTGAGCCGAGGGTACGGAGCCGGAACGGGCAGTTCAGTGCCTGCGCGAATGCGCGGCAGTGCTCGACCTGCTCACCGGAGTCCGGACGCAGGCGGTGATCCACGTGCATGGCCTCGAGACTGGGGATACCTAGGCGCGCCGCGGCGTGCAGCAAGACGGTCGAGTCAAGACCGCCACTGAAGGCGATGCGCACCTGGCGATAGCCGGGATGCGCCTGGAGGAAGTCCCGCAGCGCCGCGGCTACAGGATCGAGCGCCCCGGCACCGGGATCAGGAAGCGGCTTCCTGGAAGGCACCGTAATCCATCAGCCGGCGATAGCGCCGCTCCAGGCGCTTGCCCGGGTCCAGCCCTTCCAGGCCGTCCAGGGTTTCCAGAAGCGCGGCGCGCAGACTGGAGGACATGGTGTCGGGGTCGCGGTGGGCACCTCCCAGGGGTTCCGGCACGATGCGGTCCACCAGCCCCAGCTCGCGCAGGCGTTCCGACGTGATGCCCAGGGCCTCCGCGGCCTCCGAGGCCTTTTCGGCGCTCTTCCAGAGGATGGAGGCACAGCCCTCCGGCGAAATCACCGAGTAGGTCGAGTACTGCAGCATCAGGGTGGCGTCGCCCACCCCAATCGCGAGGGCCCCACCGGAACCGCCTTCGCCGATCACCGTGGCAATGATCGGCGTGTCGAGACGCGCCATCACTCGCAGGTTGCGCGCGATCGCCTCGCTCTGGCCACGTTCTTCCGCCCCGACCCCCGGGTAGGCACCCGGCGTGTCGATGAAGGTGAGCACGGGCATGCGAAAGCGCTCGGCCATCTCCATCAAGCGCAGGGCCTTGCGGTAGCCCTCCGGACGCGGCATGCCAAAGTTGCGGTAGACCTTGTCGCGGGTCTGGCGTCCCTTCTGGTGCCCGATCAGCATCACCGGCCGTCCGTCCAGGCGCGCCACGCCGCCCACGATCGCCGGGTCGTCGCCAAACGCCCGGTCGCCATGCAGTTCCTCGAACTCGTCGAACAAGTCGGGAATGTAATCAAGGGTGTAGGGTCGCCGCGGATGCCGCGACATCTGCGAGACCTGCCACGGGGTCAGCTTGGCGAAGATGCTCTCGGTCAAAGACCGGCACTTGCCTTCCAGGCGCTGGATCTCTTCCTGGATGTTGACCTCGGCATCGTCGCCGACATAGCGCAGATCACGGATCTTCGCTTCCAGTTCGGCAATGGGCTGTTCGAAGTCGAGAAAGTCCGGATTCATGCAGGGTCCCGAAGACTTGGTTGTGGATACCGACGAAGGATGCGAATTGTAACCAATTGCGGCGATCCCCGCTCCAATGCAGGTCCGGCGACGCCTTGTTTCCAGCTATCGGCCGTAGAGCACCTCGGCCTCGCAACCCGGACCCAGGGACTGCTGAATGCCACGCAACAGCCGCTCGTCCGGGCGGATGGTCCACCCCTCCGGCAGGCTGATATCCGCCTCCAGCCCGTCGCGGCGATAACACAGGTGCACGCGGCAAGGCCCCTCACGATGCGGCTCCATAAGCCCACGCAGATGGGCCACCTGCTCGGGCACGACCCCTTCCAGGCACAGGTGCAGCGCGCGGGCCCACTGGACCCGCGCTTCATCCAGGCTGTACACGGTACGGGCCCGCATACGGATCCCGCCGGCATAGTCGTCGAGCGTGACCGTGCCCTCCGCGACCAGCAGGGCATCCGGCTCCAGACGGTCCTTGTAGGTGGTGAAGTCGTCGTTGAACAACACCACCTCGGCCCGCCCGCTGCGGTCGTCCAGGGTGACGATGCCCATGCGTCCGCTCTGCGTGTTGCGCACCCGCACCCCGACGATCAGACCGGCGATGCGCACGGTCTCCTGCTTGCCCCGCCATTTCTGGCCCTGGGGCTCGTCCGGGCGATCCTCCAGCTTGGCCTCCAGCGCCTGCAGCGTGGTGCCGGTCAGGCGCAGCAACTCGGCGCGGTAGCGCTCCACCGGGTGGCCGGTCAGATAAAGTCCCAGGGTGTCCTTCTCGCCGCGCAGACGATCGTCGTCCTCCATCTCGGCCAGGGTCGCGCTATCCGGGATCACGGCCGCAGCCGGATCCCCAAACAGGTCCACCACACCCAGATTGGCATTGCGCTCGCTCTGTTCGGCTGCCGCGACCGCCATCGGGATGTCGTTCAGCAGCGTCGCACGGTTGGCGCCGATCCGATCCATCGCGCCGGCGCGCACCAGCGTCTCCAGCACACGCTTGTTCAGCTTGCCGAGATCCACCCGCTGGCACAGGTCCACCAGCCCGTGAAATTCACCGCCCTCGCCGCGCGCCTTGAGCAGGGTGTCGATGGCCGACTCCCCAACGCCCTTGATCGCGCCCAGGCCGTAGACCACTGTCTGCGCGTCGTGGCAGGTAAAGCGGTAGTCCGACTGATTGACGTCCGGCGGCAGGACCTCCAGGCCCATGTTGCGGCATTCCTCGATCAGCCCCACCACCTTGTCGGTGTTGTCCATGTCCGCGGACAGCACCGCCGCCATGAACGGCGCCGGATAATGCGCCTTGAGCCAGGCGGTCTGGTAGGCAACCAGGGCATAGGCCGCGGAGTGCGACTTGTTGAAGCCGTAGCCGGCGAATTTCTCCATCAGGTCGAAGATGTAGGTCGCAACCCCTTCATCCACACCGCGCCCCAGTGCCCCCTCGAGGAAGATCTCGCGCTGCTTGGCCATCTCCTCGGGCTTCTTCTTGCCCATCGCGCGGCGCAGCAGGTCCGCGCCGCCCAGGGTGTAATTGCCCAGCACCTGGGCGATCTGCATCACCTGCTCCTGGTACAGGATCACGCCGTAGGTGGGCTGGAGAATCGGCTCCAGATCCGGATGCGGGTATTCCACCTGGGCACGACCATGCTTGCGGTCGATGAAGTCGTCCACCATGCCCGACTGCAACGGGCCCGGGCGGTAGAGCGCCACCAACGCGATGATCTCCTCGAAGCTGTCCGGCTGCAGGCGGCGGATCAGGTCCTTCATGCCACCGGATTCCAGCTGGAACACGGCCGTGGTCTGGTAGTCCTTCAGCAGGCGGAAGGTCTCGGCGTCATCCAGCGGGATGGCGTCGAGATCGACCTGTACCGCGGCATCCATCTTGCGGATGTTGTCCACCGCCCAGTCGATGATGGTGAGCGTGCGCAGACCGAGGAAGTCGAACTTCACCAGACCGACCGCCTCGACGTCATCCTTGTCGAAGTGGGTCACCAGCGAGCCGCCATCGTCTTCGCAGTACAGCGGGGAGAAATCCGTCAGCGCCGACGGCGCAATCACCACCCCGCCGGCATGCTTGCCCGCGTTCCGGGTGAGCCCCTCCAGCTTCTGCGCGAGATCGATGATCGCGCGCACCTCCTCGTCTTCGTCGTACTGCGTCTTGAGGTCCGCGCTCTCGGTCAGGGCCTTTTGCAGGGTCATGCCCAGCTCGAACGGGATCAGCTTGGCAATGCGGTCGACGAAGCCGTAGCCATGGCCCAGCACACGCCCGACGTCGCGTACCACCGCCTTGGCGGCCATGGTGCCGTGGGTGATGATCTGCGAGACCTTGTCGCGCCCGTAGCGCTCGGCGACGTAGTCGATGACGTCGTCGCGTCGCTCCATGCAGAAGTCGACATCGAAGTCGGGCATGGAGACACGTTCAGGGTTGAGAAATCGCTCGAACAGAAGATCGTAACGCAATGGGTCCAGGTCGGTAATACCCAGTGCATAGGCCACCAGGGACCCCGCACCGGAGCCACGCCCCGGGCCCACGGGGATGCCATTGTCCTTGGCCCACTGGATGAAGTCCGCCACGATCAGGAAGTAGCCTGGAAAGCCCATCTGGCAGATCACATCCAGCTCGCGCTGCAAGCGCGCCTCGTAATCCGCCGCCGGCGCGAAGCAGAAGCGCTCCAGGCGCCCCGCCAACCCCTGCGCCGAGGTCTCGCGCAGGTGATCTTCCACGGTATAGCCCTCGGGAACCGGGAAGTCCGGCAGGACCGACTCGCCCAGGGTCAGGCTCACCGAACAGCGCCTGGCGATCGCCACACTGTTGGCCAGGGCCTCGGGGATATCCGCGAACCGCTCCGCCATCTCCTCCGGGGTACGCAGGTACTGCGCCTCCGAGTAACGGCGCGGGCGTCGCGGGTCATCCAGAGTCACGCCGTCATGGATGCAGACGCGCGCCTCGTGGGCCTCGAAGTCCTCGGGCCGCAGGAAGCGAACATCATTGGTGGCCACCACCGGCAGATCGAACGCCTCGGCCGCGGCCAGCGCCTGTTCGATCCAGGCCTCTTCGCCCGGGCGGTCGCTACGCACCAGTTCCAGATAGAAGCGACCCGGGAAGCGCTGCATCCACGGCTCGAGATCCTCGGCCAATAGCGCGCGCGCGGCCCCCGCCCCGTTCACGAATAACCCGTCGATCCCGCCAGACAATGCGATCAAACCCTCGGCGGCCGCATCCAGCCAGGCGCAGTCCACTCGCGGAATGCCCTTCTCCTGACCCTCCTGCCAGGCGCGCGAGATCAGCCGGGTCAGATTGCGGTAACCCGGGTCGTTCTGCGCCAGCAGGGTCATGCGCGCCAGGCTGCCGTCGGCGCGGGCATCGCGAACCAGAACGTCCGCACCGATGATGGGCTGCACACCCTTTGCGATCGCGGCACGGTAGAACTTCACCAGCCCGAACAGGTTGCAGTGATCGGTTACCGCGACGGCCGGCATCCCGCCCTCGGCCACCGCGTTCACCAGTGGCTTCAGGCGGACCAGCCCGTCGATCAGGGAATACTCCGAATGCACCCGCAGGTGCACGAAACCGGTATGGCCTTCGCTCATGCCCCCATCTCCTGTTCACGCGCCGCCAGCGCACGCGCGACCGGGCCGAAACTACGGCGGTGTTGCGGGCACGGCCCCAACCGTTCCAGGGCCTCACGATGCGCCACCGTGGGGTAGCCGGAATGGCGATCGAAGCCGTAATCGGGGTAATCGTGATGCAGATCGCGCAACCAGCCGTCGCGCGCCACCTTTGCGACGATGGAGGCGGCGCTGATCGCAGCCACCGACCCATCCCCGCCGACGATCGCCTCGGCAGTCCAGGGACCCTGCGGTGTGAAGCGCCCGTCCACCAGCAGATGTGCCGGCGCGATGGCGAGCCCGGCCGCCGCCCGCTGCATGGCGAGCAGCGTCGCATGATGGATGTTCAGTTCATCGATCTCCGCCGCCTCGGCCCGGCCCAGCGACCATGCCAGCGCGTCGGCACGGATCTGCACGTCCAGCGTCTCGCGGCGTTTCGCGCTGAGCTTCTTGGAGTCGGTCAGGCCGGGGCAGATGTAGCCTTCCGGCAGGATGACGGCGGCCGCCACGACCGGCCCGGCCAGCGGCCCGCGCCCCACTTCGTCCACGCCGGCGACGTAGCGCTGCGCTGCCTCTAAATCGGACATGGAGTCTCCACCACGGTGAACTGCGGGCAATCGCCCGAACGCGAACATGCGCCGCGCCGGGGATCCGTTACAATAGCGCCGAAAATCCTAGCACACCCCCTCCGGATCCGAGCCTACTCATGTCCCAATCTCCGTTACGCTGCGCCGCCATCGGCGTGGGCCATCTTGGTAAATGGCATGCCGCCAAATACGCCGCGCTGCCGGACACCGAACTGGTTGCCGTAGTCGATGCCGATTCCGAAACCGCCAGCCGCGTCGCGGCGGAGCACGGCTGCCGCGCGGAGACCGACCATCGCGCCCTGATCGGTCAGGTCGATGCGGTCTCCATCGCCGCGCCGACCACCCTGCACTTCGACATCGCCCGGGACTTCCTCGAGGCCGGTTGTCATGTTCTGGTCGAGAAGCCGATTACCGCCACCCTGGAGCAGGCCGAGACGCTGAACCAGATCGCCGAGCAGCAGGGTGTGGTCCTCCAGGTGGGGCATCTGGAACGCTTCAATGCCGCACTGCGCCGCCTGACCGAGACCCCGCTGCACCCGCGATTCATCGAATCGCACCGCCTGGCGCCCTACAAGCCCCGCGCCACCGATGTCTCGGTCGTGCTCGACCTGATGATCCACGACATCGACATCATCCTGTCGCTGGTGGACGCCCCGCTGACCGAGATTCGCGCCTCCGGCGCCCGCGTGCTGACCGGCGACATCGACATCGCCAATGCCCGGCTGGAATTCGCGGACGGCTGTGTAGCCAACGTGACCTCCAGTCGCATCAGCACCAAGTCCGAGCGGCGCATGCGCATCTTCCAGTCACATGCCTACGCCTCGGTGGACTTCCAGAACCGCATCCTGTCGCTGAACCACATTGGCGAACCCGATCCGGAGACGGGAGCCCCTGCGATTCACCGCACGGAGAGTGTCTTCGACGAGGCGGATGCCCTGCTGGCCGAGATCCAGGCCTTTGTCGCCGCCGTGCGCGGTCAGGGACCGGTCGTGGTCAGCGGCCGTGACGGCCAGCGGGCCCTGGAAACGGCCAGCCGCATCACCGACCTGGTCTACGAGAACCTGAACATCATGAGCCGGGCCGACGGTCCGCACAGCCACATCGAAGGAGTCAAGCCGTGATCCCGATGGTCGACCTGCAGCGCCAGTACCAGACCCTGCGCCCCGAAATCGATGCCGCGCTACAGGACGTGCTGGCCGGTGCGCGCTTTATCCTCGGCCCCAACGTCCAGACCCTGGAGCAGGAGCTCGCCGAGTACCTGGGCGTGGAACACGCGATCACCTGTGCCTCCGGCACGGATGCCCTGCATCTGGCGCTGGCCGCGGCCGGCATCGGCCCGGGCGACGAGGTCATCACCACCCCGTTTACCTTCATTGCCACGGCCGAGGCGATCCGCTATGTCGGGGCCGACCCGGTATTCGTGGACATCGACCCGCGCACCTTCAACATCGACCCGGACCAGGTCGAGGCGGCCATCACCGAGCGCACCCGCGCGATCCTGCCGGTCCACCTGTTCGGGCAGCCGGCCGACATGCCGCGGCTGCAGGCCATCGCCGAGAAACACAAGGTCATGATCGTCGAAGATTGCGCACAGTCCTTCGGCGCGACAGTCGATGGCGTACAGACCGGCGCGGCCACCGCCTTCGGCTGCTTTTCGTTCTTCCCCAGCAAGAACCTCGGGGCCTTCGGCGACGGCGGTCTGGTGACCACCAACTGCCCGTCTGCCGCCGATACCCTGCGCCGATTGCGCAACCACGGCTCCAGCGTGCGCTATTACCACGACGAGATCGGCTACAACAGCCGCCTGGACGAGATGCAGGCGGCGATCCTGCGGGTGAAGCTGCCGCATATCGACACCTACAACGCAGAACGCCGCCGGGTGGCGGCACGTTATCGCGACGGCCTGGCCGGGCTGCCGGTCGAGGTTCCGTTCGAGGACGTCATCGGGGTCCACGTCTACCACCAGTACACGCTGCTGACCGATCATCGCGACGCGATCATGGAGGCCCTCAAGGCCGCGGACGTGGCCTGCGCGATCTACTACCCGGTACCCCTGCATCAGCAAAAGGCCTTCGCCGATCTCCCGAACCGGCCGGAATCGCTGCCCGTCACCGAAGACGTCGCCGCGCGCTGTCTGTCCCTGCCGGTGTTCCCGGAACTCGAGGATGCGACCATCGACATGATCTGCGGGAAGATCCGCGCCGCCCTCGCGTGACGCCACGCGACATCGCTTCCACAGGGGGCCTCAATCGGTCATGACGCAGCATGTCGTGATCTGCGCCGGCGAAAGCTCCGGTGACGCACTCGGGGCGGGGCTGGTCCACGAACTCTCGGCACTGGAGCCCGGTCTCCGCTACACGGGCATGGGCGGGACGCAGATGCGCGCCGCCGGGGTCGACACCCTGATCGACGTCTCCGAACTGGCCGTGGTGGGCCTGGTTGATGTGCTGGTCAACTACCCGCGCCTGCGCCGCCTGTTCCGGCGCATGTGCCAGCACCTGGAGACCCAACGCCCGGACCTGCTGGTCCTGGTGGACTATGTGGAGTTCAACCTGCGCCTGGCTGCCCACGCCCGCCGCCTCGGTATCCGCGTGCTGTTCTATGTCAGCCCGCAGCTGTGGGCGTGGCGTTCGGGCCGGATCAAGCGCATCCAGCGCAGCGTGGACGCGATGGCGGTACTTTTTCCCTTCGAGACCGACGTCTACGAGAAGGCCGGGGTGCCAGTACGCTATGTCGGAAACCCGCTCGTGGATCGGGTGCAGCCGCCCCAACAGCCGATTCGCGAACAGCTTGGCCTCGCGGCCAACACGCGCCTGGTCGGGCTTCTCCCCGGCAGCCGCAACGGCGAACTGAAGCGCCACTGGCCCATGCTCGTCGACACCGCCCGCCGCCTCCACGTATTGCACCCGGACATCCAGTTCGTGGCCTCCATGGCGCCGGGGGTCACCACGGAACACTTGGGGAGCCTCGCCACCTGTGACGATCTCCCCGTCCATTTCGTGGGCGGCGACACCGCCACCCACTCCCTGATGGCGGGGGCGGATCTATTGCTGATCGCCTCGGGCACGGCAACCCTGGAGGCCGGTCTGCTCCAGGCCCCGATGCTGGTGTTCTACCGCATGGGCACCCTGAGCCACGCCGTCTTCTCGCGTCTCGTGCGGGTCGAGAATATCGCCCTGGTCAACATCGTGGGCGGCGAGCGCCTGGTGCCTGAATACCTGCAACAGCAGGCCACCGCCGAACGTCTGGCGCGCGATGCCGCGGATCTGCTCGACCGCCCCGCGGCCCTGGAAGCGATGCGCGATCGCCTGGCACAGGTGCGCGATCGCCTGGGCAATGGTGGAGCCGACCGCCGCGTGGCCGAAATGGCGCAAGAGCTCCTGCACCACGGCCAACTAAGCGACAACGAGAAGTCGATTTAAGGGCGACGGTTCGTTTGGGCAGCAAACGCTTGGGCAGCACGCAGGGTCCTGCCCAGCGGCGACCGCGTCAGTGCGGACGACCGCCGCGCAGAATGCCGCGACGACTGCCGCGCACGAAACCGATCAGATTGCGCACTTCGGGCACCTCGGTCTCCTCGAACATGGCGTCCAGATGACTCTCGCGCCCGGCACGTCCACGCATTCCCTGGATGAATACCCGGTGCAGCGCCTGAATGGCGTCATTGGAGAAACCGTTGCGCTTGAGGCCAACCTTGTTGATCCCGATCAGCCGCGCGTAGTTGCCGCTCGCCAGGCAATACGGCGGGAGGTCACGGTTCAGCGCCGCACCCATGCTGGTGAAGGCGTAGGTGCCCACGCGACAGAACTGATGCACCAGGGTGAACCCACCCAGCGTTGCGTGATCCTGGATCTCCACGTGCCCGGCAAGGGAAGTGGCATTGGAGAAGATGATGCCGTTCCCGATGGTGCAGTCGTGCGCGATGTGGACATACGCCATGATCAGGTTGTCGTGCCCGATGACCGTCTCACCCAGGCCCTTCTCGGTTCCGCGGTGCAGCGTTACCGACTCCCGAATCACATTGCGATCGCCGATGATCAGCCGCGTGGGTTCACCCCGATAGCTGGTGTCCTGTGGCTCCTCCCCGATCGAGGAGAACTGAAAGATTCGGTTTTCCCGCCCGATCTCGGTCGGTCCATTGATCACCACATGCGGGCCCACCCAGGTATCCGCTCCGATCTTCACATTGGCACCGATGACCGAGAACGGCCCGATCGTCACCGAGCTGTCGATCTCGGCGCTCGGGTGGACGTCCGCGCGCGGATCGATCACGCCGGGATTTCCTGACCGGAACACATGAGCTGCGCCGTGGCGCACACGTCGTCGCCCACCTTCGCGACCGCGTCGAAGCGCCAGATGCCCCGCACCGTACGCTTCAGATCGACCCGCAGGTGGAGTTGATCCCCGGGTACCACCTGGCGCCGGAAGCGCGCCTCGTCGATCCCGACAAACAGGTATAGCTGCTGCTTGTCCTGGTTCTCGTTACGCGCCTCTTCGGTCTTGAACGCGAGCAGGCCGGTGGCCTGTGCCAGGGCCTCGAGGATCAGAACCCCGGGCATCACCGGCTTGATCGGGAAGTGCCCCTGGAAATACGGTTCGTTGATGCTGACGTTCTTGATCCCCGTCAGATAGCTGCCCGCCTCCCACTCCAGCACCCGATCCACCATCAGGAACGGGTAACGATGCGGCAGGTAGCGCATGATCTCCTGGACATTAAAGTCATCCACGCCGGTGTCCTTTCTCTTGATCTTGTTGTGCCGCATCCGGACCGCTGCGCGGGACGTGCAATACGACGTTCGACTTGGCCTCCCCACACGCGGCAAGGCCAGTTACTACCAGGGCCGATTGATCGCCCCTCGATTGCCTAACGCGCCAGACGGCGCAGTCGGGCCAGCATGCGATTCCACAACCGGGCCTCTTGATGCGGGACTCCAGAGGCGTAGTGACCCGGACGCGTAATGGAGCGCGTGACCAGGGTCATCGCGTGAATGGTCACGTGATCCACGATCGACAGGTGGCCAAGGATCCCGGCGCCGCCCCCGATTGCGCAATGCGCGCCGATCCGGGCACTGCCCGCAATCCCCACACAGCCGGCGATGGCTGTATGGTCGCCAATCTCGACGTTATGGGCAACATGAACCAGGTTGTCGATCTTCACACCCCTCCCGATCCGCGTTGCGCGCAACGCCCCGCGATCGATGGTCGTGTTCGCTCCAATTTCCACATCGGAACCGATCACGACATGGCCTAGCTGTTCGATCTTCTCCCAACCCTGTTCACCCGCAGGCGCGAATCCGAAGCCATCGGCCCCGATCACGCAACCACTGTGCAGGATGCAGCGATCCCCCACCGCAACGCCTTCAAGCAGGGTCACACGGGGGTGCAGGAAGGTATCGGCCCCCACCATCACCCCCTCGCCCACCACGCAGTGCGCCCCCACGACACTCTGGGGTCCCACCGTAGCCCCCGCGCCGATCACCGCCCCAGGCCCCACGAATGCGTCGGGAGCAACCGAGGACTCGGGATCCACAAACGCACCCGGATGGACACCCGCAGCTCGGGCGCGACGTGGCCTGCCCAGCCACTGACTCGCTCGGGCATAGCCCAGGTAGACATCATCCAGGTGGATCAGGGTTCGGGAAGCCGTCGATTTCAGCCCCGCGGCCTCCGGCACCAGGACCACACCCGCGGCACTCGCTGCCAGGGCCTCGGCATGACGCCCGGCGTCCGTCACAAAACTCAGATCGCAGGGACCTGCGGTGGCCAGCGGGCTCAACCCGGTGAAGCGGCGTTGATCATCGCCCGTGAGCTGCCCGCCCAGCGCCTCCGCCAGCTCGCGGGCTGAATACCCGCCGTCAGTCTCGCTGCATTGTGGCAAGGATGTCGTCCGTGATGTCGATCCGGTCACTGGCATACAGCACGTTGCGCTCGGTCAGGATCAGATCAATGTCGCGTTCCCGGGCGAGATCGACGATGGCATCGTTGATCCGTCGCTGCAGTTTGGCCAGCTCTTCGTTGCGGCGTACGTTCAGGTCTTCGCTGAAGCTCTCCTGCGCCCGCCGGAACTCGCGCGAACGTTGCGAGAACTCCCGCTCCAGATCCGCCCGTTCCGAAGGGTTCATCAGGTCCCCATCACGTTCCAGCCGGTCACGCAGCCGCTGCAGCTCCTCACGTTCCGCCACCAGCTCCGAATCGCGCGGCGAAAACTCGCGCTCCAGTTCGCGCATGGCATCTTCGGCCTGCGGCGAATCCTCGAGAATCCGGTTCATCGTCACGAATGCCACGTTCTGCGCCCCGGCGACAGCGGGTACCACCAGCCATCCGCTGGCGACGAGAATCACCGCCGCGAACCAGGCCATCCCGGATCTCATGTCGCCTCCCGATGCGCTTGCATCGATCATCCTCAGAAACTGGCCCCCAGCAGGAACTGGAAGCGCTGCAGCTCGTCACCCGGCTGATTGTTGAACGGCTCGGCCACGCTGAAGCTCAGCGGCCCCACCGGCGAGAACCAGGTCACCGCCACACCCGCCGATGCCCGCAACTCGCTGGTATCAAAGTCCGACACATCATGGAACACATTCCCCGCGTCCACAAAGGTACTCATGCGGACTCCATCGTTGTCGGCTGCAAACGGCATCGGGAAGAACAATTCCGCGGAAAGCGTAGTCCGGAAACGCCCACCGTAGGGATCATCATTGGAATCGCGCGTCGCCACCTGACCATCGCGGATCGGTCGCAGATCGCCCAGCTGGTTGTCCTCGTAACCGCGGACCGAGCGAATGCCCCCGGCAAACAGCCGTTCGTAGAACGGGACGTCATCCCCTCCGTAACCATCCGCGTACGCGAGCCCGGCGGAGAGGCTGAAGGAGTACCGATCGGACAGCCGGAAGATCTCCTGACCCGAATAGGTGAGCTTGTAGAACTCGCGGTCACTGCCCGGCACCGTGACCTCCAGGCCGACCCGATGACGACGGCCTTGCGAAGCGAAGGTCGTGCTGTCCCGAGTGTCGTGAATATAGCTTGTCTCCAGCTTGTAGAGGTTCGCGGAATCGCCAAATTCGTCCAGCTCGTCGATGATCTCGTCCGGGGTTCCGATACGATTATTGGAGCGTTCGACCGTCTCGATTTCAATGTTCTCGAAACCCGGGCGCACCTGAATCCGGTCGAACTCCGACAGCGGAATCCCGTAGGTCACGTCGAAACCAAAGCGGTTGGATGAATACCGCGAGATGTTGGCCTCCTCGGCATCGATCTTGCGATAGAACACGGAGAACCCGCGACTCGCACCGGAGGGGGTGAAGTGCGGATTGGTGACGCTCATCCGGAACAGCTGGTTGACCTTGCTGGTACTCACCTCGGTGGAGAAGCGATTGCCGGTCCCAAGGAAGTTGTCCTGTGTCAGGCTCGCGGTCAGCAGCAGCCCCTGGTTCTGCGAGAACCCGGCGCCCAGCGACAAGGCCCCGGACTGCTGCTCGGTCACGGTGATATTCAGGTCTACTTCGTCATCGGTGCCGGCGACCCGCTCGGTCTCCACGTTCACGCTCTGGACGAACGGCAGCCGCTGGACACGCACCCGGGAACGTTCGACCAATGCCCCGTTGTACCAGGCGCTCTCCATCTGCCGCATCTCGCGGCGATACACCCGTTCCTCGGTGTTCTGATTGCCGGTGATCCGGATGTTCCGAACGTAGACACGCGGGCCCGGGTCGACGAAGAACGTGATCGCGACTTCGCGGTTGTCCTCGTCCACGTCGGGCACCGGGTTCACGTTGGCGAACGCGAAACCCTCCCGGGTCAGGCGTTCGCTGATCCGTTCGGCGGACTCGGTCACCTGACTGCGCGAAAACGGCGCATCGATGTCCACGTCAATCAGGCTTTCCAGCTCCTCTCGCGGGATCACGAAATCCCCGGCGAGATCCACACCCGTCACCGTATAGCGATCGCCCTCGTCGACGTTGATGGTGATAAACAAATCCCGCCGGTCCGGCGTCAGCGTCACCTGAGTGGAGTCGATATCGAACTCCAGGAAACCCTGATCCAGATAATGCGAACGGAGCTGTTCCAGATCCCCGGACAGCTTCTCGCGCGAGTAATTGTCCCGCCGACTGAAAAAGGCCCACCAGCGTGGCACGCCGGACTCGAAACGCCGGGTCAGTTCACGATCCGAGTAGCTCTCGTTGCCCACCACATTGACCTGGCGGATTTTGGCCACCGGCCCTTCGGTAATGTCGATCTCGATGTCCACGCGGTTACGCGGCAGTTCCACGATCTCCACATCGACCTGCACGTTGTAGCGCCCGCGCGCGAAATACTGCTGGCGCAGCTCGCTCTCGATGCGGTCCAGCATCGTGCGGTTGAATACCCGCCCGGAACGCAGGCCGGCCGAATCCAGCGCCTCGCGCAAGCCCTCGTCGGGGATATCCCGGTTACCGGAAAAATTGATCTCGTTGATCGCGGGGCGTTCCGAGACAATCACAACGAGGACGTCCCCGCGCCGGGCGATCTCCACATCGTCGAAGAAGCCGGTCTGGAACAGCTCGCGGATCACCTCCGGACTGCGATTATCGTCGAAGGTATCCCCAACCTGCACGGGCAGATAACTGAGCGCGGTACCGGCGGTGATCCGTTCCAGCCCCTCGATCTCGATATCCTCGATCTCGTAGGCCTGGCCCCAAGCCGTCCCCGCCAGGCCCAGCAAACCGACCAGGGCCATTCCTCTCAAGCTGTTTCGCGCCATGCTCTCCGCCAAAAAATAGGCCGTTCGGTGGGCTGATTGAGGCACCCGGGATGCGCTCCAGCGTGCCTTCGCCTAACCGAACAGTCGTGTCAAATCATTGTATAGGGCCAGCACCATCAGCCCCGCGATCGCCAGCAGACCCACCTGCTGACCGATTATCTGGGTGCGCTCCGACACCGGGCTGCCCTTCACCGCCTCGGCGGCGTAGTACAGCAAATGGCCGCCATCCAGCATCGGGATCGGCAGCAGATTGATGATCCCGAGCGACACGCTCACCAGCCCGAGAAATCCCAGGAACGCCGAAATCCCGATCAACGCCGAGACCCCCGCAAATTCGGCTATGGTAACCGGTCCGCTGATATTTTTAACCGACGCATCCCCGGTGATCATTCGCCAGAGGATGCCCAGTGTCAGGACGGTCACATCCCACGTCCGCTCCGCCCCCGAGACAAATGCCGATCCCGGACCCTGGCGCACCAGTACGGCCATGTCCCGTGCCGCCGATTGATCCGTATCCACGCCCGCGCCGATACGGCCAATGGCCACCCCCTCGTGATCCGTCGCCTCCGGCGTCATCCGTAGTTCCAGGGTGCGCCCGTCGCGCTCTACGGTGACCCGCAGATCGGCTTCTGGATGCGCACGCACCACCTCGACCCAGCGATTCCAGTCCGCGACCGGCTCGCCGTCCACTGCCAGCACACGATCCCCGACCTCCAGTCCGGCCGCCGCCGCCGGGCTCCCACCCTCGACGGCACCGATCCGCGGTTCCAGCATCGGCCGATAGGGCTGCAACCCCAGCTTGTCGAGGAACTGCCCCTCTGCCAGCAACGCCTGGCGATCCCGCAGATCCACCTCCCGCTCGATCTCTCGACCGTCCGTGCCCCGCAGCAGCAGGGTGACCGCCTCGCCGCGAACCGCATGGTCCAGCAGTCGCAGGTTGGCCTGCTCCCAGTCCGCCACTTCACGATCGCCCACCCGCAGGATCTCCTGCCCCCGCTCGAGGCCCGCCTCGGCGGCCGGCGTATCCGGCGCCACCTCGCCCAGGATGGGCTTGATCCCGCCCACGCCCACCATGAACATCACGGCGTAGACCAGGATCGCCAGCAGGAAATTCGCCGCCGGACCGGCCGACACCACGAACGTACGGGCCCCAAGACCTTTCTGGTTGAAGGCGCGCGTGACCTCTTCCTGAGCCACCGGACCCTCGCGCTCGTCGAGCATCTTCACGTAGCCACCCAGCGGCAATGCGGCAATCACGAATTCCGTCCGGTCCCGCCCGAAGTAGCGCTTGAAAATCGGCCGGCCGAAACCCACCGAGAAGCGCAGCACCTTCACCCCCACCAGACGGGCGGCGAGGTAGTGCCCATATTCGTGCACGGTCACCAGTACGCCAATGGCCACCGCAAACGCCAGCAGGCTCGTCAGGAACGTCATGACAGGACGGGTCGTGCGATCGCGACATACTCGCTCGCGACCTCGCGAGCTCGCCGGTCCGCACCCAGGACGCGATCCAGCGAATCGGCCGCCTCGGCCTCGATCGCCTCCAGGGTCGTGGCGATCACCGCCGGGATCTCGCTGAAGGCCAGGCGCTCTCCCAGGAAGGCATCCACCGCCACTTCATTGGCCGCGTTGAGAACCGCGGTGGCCGTCCCTCCACGCTCCAGTGCCGCGTAGGCGAGACCGAGCGCCGGGAAACGCGCCGCTTCCGGCTCGGAGAATTCCAGCTTGCCCATCGTGAGCAGATCCAGCGGTTCAACGCCCGACTCCATACGCTCGGGCCAGGCCAGCGCATGGGCGATCGGTGTGCGCATGTCGGGGTTGCCGAGTTGCGCGAGCACCGACCCGTCATCGTAGGCCACCATCGAATGCACGATGCTCTGCGGGTGAAGTACCACCTGAATCGTCGAAGGCGCCACGGCAAACAGCCAGCAGGCCTCGATCACCTCGAGCCCCTTGTTCATCATCGTCGCCGAGTCCACCGAGATCTTGCGCCCCATATCCCAATTGGGGTGGGCGCAGGCCTCGTCCGGCGTAATCCCGGCAAAGCTGTCCAGCGGACGGTCGCGAAACGGCCCCCCCGATGCGGTGAGCCAGATACGGCGTGCCCCGTGCGGTGTCACCGACTCGGCACAGACGTAGCCATTGGGAAGGCACTGAAAGATCGCGTTGTGCTCGGAATCGATCGGCAACAGACAGGCACCGGAGCGGCGCACGGCATCCATCAGCAAGGCCCCGGACATGACCAGCGCCTCCTTGTTGGCGAGCAGCACCCGTTTGCCCGCCTCGGCCGCGGCCAGCGTCGGCAACAGCCCGGCTGCGCCCACGATCGCCGCCATCACCGCGTCGACCCGGGGCTCCCGGGCGACCTCCGCCAGGGCCTCCGCACCCGCCCGCACCTCGGTACGCGAACCGACCGCCGCCAAAGCCGCGCGCAGGGCCTCGGCGGCGTCGGGATCGACCATCACGGCCACTTCCGGGTGGTGGGCGAGGCACTGCGCGCGCATGCGCTCCACATTGCAATGCGCCGTCAGGGCATACACGCGGAAGCGTTCCGGCTGACGCGCCACGACATCGAGCGTACTCAACCCGATGCTGCCGGTTGATCCGAGAATGGTGATCTGCGTCGTCTTCATGGGTACCTGCGTCCGTTCGCGCTATGCCGCCACCGGCGGGGCCGGAATCAGCGCCAGCCACAACAACCCGGCCAGGAAAACCGGAGCCGCCGCGACCATGCTGTCGAACCGGTCCAGAATACCCCCGTGGCCCGGCAGCAAGGAACCACTATCCTTCTCGCCAGCCTGTCGCTTCAGGATGCTCTCGAACAGGTCCCCCACGACCGAGACCAGCCCGATCAGCACCGACAGTAGCAGGAATACCATCGCGTCCATCGGCTCGAGGCCCCAAACGGCCGCCACCACGATCGCGAAGGCCAGCACCGTCAGTAGCCCGCCAAGCAAGCCCTCGCGGGTTTTCCCCGGACTGATATGCGGCGCCAGCGGGTTGTGCCCGAACGCCTTCCCGGCGAAATACGCCCCGGTGTCGGCCAGGCCAACCAGCACCACCAGATAGACCACCAGCAGAGGCGCCAGGGCATGCAGCCACACCAGGCCCATTCCCGCCGGCACCAACGTCATGATCGCGGCCACCGCAAAGAGGGTCCGACGGGATGCCGGCGCGGCCGTCTCGCGCTCGCGATAAAACGGCAACAGCAACAGGATCACCAGCCACCACAGCAACACCAGACCCAGGATCAGGTAGTGCAACCCCGCAACCGGCGCCAGACCAAGCGCAACCACGGGAACCACCACGGCCGCCACCAGCGCACCGCGTGCCAACGGGTTTTCGAGCCCGGCCAGTCCGCCCCACTCCCAGGTCGCCAACCCCAGGACCAGCGCGACCAGCGCCAGCACCGCCCAGTTCGGGCCCCAGGCCACCAGAGCCAGCGCCGGCAAACCCAGCGCCGCGGCGGTCAGAATCCGTTGTTTAAGCACTCGGTACCTCCCGCGCACTTGCCTCGGCGGCTCCGGTCACGCAGCCGAAACGCCGCTGGCGACTCGCATACCACGCCAGCCCCTGTCGCAGATCATCGGCTGTGATGTCCGGCCAGAACGTCTCGACGAAGAGCAACTCGGCATACGCCGCCTGCCACAGGAGGAAATTGCTGATGCGGCGTTCGCCGCCGGTGCGGATCATCAGATCGACGTCCGGCATCCCGGCCGTGCTCAAATAGCCGGCGAAAGAAGTCTCGGGATTCGCCCCTTCATCGCCGGCGGCTACCCAGCGGCGGGCCGCCTGCAGGATGTCCCAGCGGCCACCGTATCCCAGTGCCACGACAACCCGCATACCCTCGTTGGCGGCAGAGGCCTGCTCGGCTTCCGCCATCCGCGTCTGCAGATCCGACGGGAAGCTTGCGCGATCGCCAATAAAGGTGAGCGCGATGCCGCGCTCGATCAGTTCCGGGAGTTCCGCCTCGATGGCGGACACAAACAGATCGAACAGTGCCTCGACCTCTTCGCGCGGGCGGCCCCAGTTCTCGCTGCTAAAGGCGAACAGCGTCAGGGTGCCCACGCCTTGTTCGGCGAAAAACCGCACGGCATGCCGCGTCGCCTCCAGCCCCGCCCGGTGGCCTTCGGAACGACTCAGACCTCGGGCCTCGGCCCACCGCCCGTTGCCGTCCATCACGATGGCCACGTGCGCCGGGAGCGCCTCGCTGGGTGAAGTAGTAACCGGCATCGCCTGCGCCGGTCAGACTTCCATCAACTCGGCTTCCTTGTCCGCAAGCATCGCGTCGACCTTGGTGATGTGGTCGTCGGTCAGCTTCTGGATCTGATCCTGCGCCTTGTGCTCGTCGTCTTCGGACATCTCCTTGTCCTTGACCAGCTGCTTGAAGGCGTTGTTGGCATCCCGCCGGATATTGCGCACGGCCACCCGCGCATGCTCGGCCTCAGCCCGGACGACCTTGACCAGGTCACGGCGGCGTTCCTCGGTCAGCGCCGGCAGCGGAACACGGATCGTCGTCCCCATGCTCGCCGGATTGAGTCCCAGATCCGAAGTCATGATGGCCTTCTCGATCTTGCCTACCATATCCTTCTCGTACGGGACCACGGAGAGCGTGCGTGCGTCCTCGGCATTGATGTTCGCGACCTGGTTGATCGGCACATCCATGCCGTAGTACTCCACATGCACATGTTCGAGCAATGTGGGGTGCGCACGGCCGGTTCGAATCTTCGATAGCTCGTTGCGCAGCGCTTCCAGGCTCTTGTCCATGCGTTCGCGCGCATCTTTCAGGGTGGCGTCACTCATTACGGGCTCCCTCGACCAAGGTGCCGACCGCCTCGCCCATCACGAGCCGTTGCAGGTCGCCCTTGGCAAACATGTTCATTACACGGATCGGCAGGCCATTGTCTCGGCACATCACCAGGGCCGTGGTATCCATTACGCCCAGACGCTGTTCCAGCGCATCGTCGAACGTCAGCCGCTCGTAGCGTCGGGCATCCTTGGTGGTCATCGGATCGGCATCGTAGACCCCGTCGACCTTGGTCGCCTTGATCATGATGTCCGCGTTGATCTCGATCGCTCGGAGGCTCGCCGCGGAATCCGTGGTGAAGAATGGATTGCCAGTACCGGCTGCAAACACCACGATGCGCCCCTTTTCCAGGTGGCGTACCGCACGCCGGCGGATGTAGTCCTCGCACACCTGGTTGATGCGGATCGCCGACATCACCCGGGAAAAACGCCCGGCGCGCTCGATCGCATCCTGCAGCGCCAACGCATTGATCACCGTTGCCAGCATGCCCATGTGGTCGCCGGTCACCCGGTCCATGCCGCCTTGTGCCAGACCCGCACCGCGGAAGATGTTGCCGCCACCGATCACGATGCCGACCTCGACCCCCATGCGGGAGAGCTCCGAGACCTCTTCGGCCACCTGCGCCAGGACATCCGGGTCAACCCCGTAGGATTGCTGACCCATCAGGGCCTCCCCACTCAACTTCAGAAGGATGCGCCGGAACGCGGGCTGGCTGTCCTGACTCATGGGGTTCCTTATCTCGGGCTCGGTTGTTCTCGCTTGCCAGTTTTTTCTGGCCCTTTTATCCGGAAGCGGCCGCATCAAGCGGCCGCCTCGGAGTCCTTCTGGATCAGGCGCCGCGCGCCTGAGCCATTACCTCTTCGGCAAAGTTCTCGGTCTTCTTCTCGATCCCCTCGCCCACCTCGAAACGGATGAAGCCGGAGACCGAAGCACCCTTGCTTTCCAGCAGCTGTGCGACCGTCTGATCGGGATCCTTCACGAACGGCTGGCCCACCAGGGTGATCTCGCCCAGATACTTGCGGATACGCCCCTCGATCATCTTCTCGATGATGTTCTCCGGCTTGCCCGATTCCTCGGCCTGGGCCTTGAAGATCGCACGTTCCTTGTCGAGCATCTCGGTCGGCACCTGACTCTCGTCGATGCACACCGGATGGCTGGCCGCGATATGCATCGCGATATCCTTGGCCAGCTGCTCGTCACCACCGTTGAGGCCAACCAGCACGCCAATCCGGGCACCATGCTGATAGAAACCCAGCGCACCTTCCGCGGTCATGCGTTCGAAACGGCGGACCTGGACGTTCTCGCCGACCTTGGCGATCAGCTGAGTACGCTGCTCTTCCAGGGTCTGACCCTCGACGGTCTCGGTCATCAGGCCTTCCACCGAATCGGCGGCGGTGTTCAGCGCCACATTGGCGCAGGCGCTGGTGAAGGCACGGAAGTTGTCGTCATTGCCGACGAAGTCCGTCTCGCAGTTGATCTCGACGATCACCGCGCGCGAACCGTCGCTGGCAATCTCGACGCGACCTTCGGCCGCGACACGATCCGCCTTCTTGTCGGCCTTGGCCATGCCGGACTTGCGCATTGCCTCGACCGCCGCTTCCAGATCGCCGCCGGTTTCGGTCAGGGCCTTCTTGCATTCCATCATGCCGGCGCCGGTGCGCTCGCGCAGTTCTTTTACTTGTGCAGCAGTAATCTGCATCGTTGCTTGCTCCTGAATCATGCTCGAGCCGGCCGCCAGCGTGGCGACCGGCTCCTGTTATCAAGCGGGGTTGGCGGGCGACGCGGTGTCGGGGGCGTCAGTCGTTGCAGCGGCCGGCTCGGCGGCTTCTGCTTCGCCCATGCCACCCGTGGTCACCGCACCCTTGGCCTCGATGATGGTATCGGCGATCGCAGCCACATAGAGCTGAATCGCACGCATCGCGTCATCGTTGCCCGGGATCACGTAATCCACGCCTACCGGGGAATGGTTGGAATCCACCACGGCGACGACCGGAATGCCGCGCTTCTTCGCCTCGGCCACCGCAATCTTCTCGTAGCCGACGTCGATCACGAACATCGCATCGGGCATGCGGTTCATGTCCTTGATACCGCCCAGGCTGCGATCCAGCTTGTCCTTTTCGCGGCGACGGCTCAGGGCCTCGCGCTTGTTCAGGACCTGGAAGCTGCCATCGGCGTCCATCGTCTCGAGGTCCTTCAGGCGCTTGATCGACTGCTTGACGGTGTTGAAGTTGGTCAGCATGCCGCCCAGCCAGCGGTGGCTCACGTGCGGCATGCCGCAACGGTTTGCCTCTTCGGCCACCACGTCGCGCGCAGAGCGCTTGGTGCCGACGAACATGATCTGGCCACCGTCGGCAGCGATCTTGCCGAGGAAGTTCAACGCATCGTTGAACATCGGCAGGGACTTCTCGAGGTTGATGATATGAATCTTGTTGCGTTCCCCGAAGATGTACGGGGCCATCTTGGGATGCCAGTAACGCGTCTGGTGGCCGAAGTGCACACCGGCCTCCAGCATCTGTCGCATAGTCACGAGGGACATGAGTTTTCTCCTGTAACGGGTTGAGCCTCCACGCATCCCGATCTGAAACCCGAACCGAATCTTCTTCGAGGGCGGGCACCCGACAGATCGTGCCGATGCGTGTGTGGATTAAGGTTTCGGGAGTCGCCCCGCAAAAGGCGGCTTCCGGCCCCGCCGAATTGCCAGCGAGGCGCGCGCTTTATAGCATAGGACACTTACCCGAACCAAACGCCGAGCCCCTCCGGGCGCCGCGGCGGGAGCCCCCATGTCCGTTTCCATCAAGACCCCCGAAGAGATCGAACACATGCGCGTCGCCGGCCGCCTGGCCGCCGAAGTCCTCGAGATGATCGAGCCCCACGTGCAAGCCGGCGTGACCACCGGGGAACTGGACCGGATCTGTCACGACTACATCGTGAACACCCAAGACGCGATCCCGGCCCCACTCAACTATCGCGGCTTCCCAAGGTCGATCTGTACCTCGGTGAACCATCAGGTCTGCCACGGCATCCCGGGGGATCGCAAGCTGAAGAACGGCGATATCCTCAATATCGATATCACCGTGATCAAGGACGGCTTCCACGGCGACACCAGCCGCATGTTCGTGATCGGCAAGGCCGGTATCCAGGCCCAGCGGGTGATCGACGTGGCACGTACCAGCATGTACCTCGGCATCCAGCAGGTTCGCCCGGGCGCAACGCTGGGCGATATCGGCCACGCGATTCAGGTGTACGCCGAGGCACAACGCTGCTCCGTGGTGCGCGAGTTCTGCGGCCACGGGATCGGGCGCGGCTTCCACGAGGATCCGCAGGTCCTGCACTATGGCAAGCCTGGCACCGGTATGACCCTGAGAGAAGGCATGTGCTTTACCATCGAGCCGATGATCAATGCCGGCCGCCGCCACACCCGCATCCTGGCGGATGGCTGGACCGCCGTGACCAAGGATCACAGTCCGTCGGCGCAGTGGGAACACACACTGCTGGTCACCGCCGACGGTTACGAGATCCTGACCCTGCGCAAGGACGAAACCCCACCGCAGGAGATCGCGGCCTGATCGAAGGCCATCACGCCTGTTCCCCGCTGATTCGAACCGCCCAACCTACGGAGCTCCAATGAATCCTGCGGGCAGCACCCCCGGCGAACTCGATACTCCGGCCTTCACCCCCGGCTGGGGCGAGGACTACCAGCGGCTGAGCCGCAACCCGGGGAACATCGCCCTGTTCCGGGACCGGCGCCGCGCCATCCTGGAACAGCAATACCAGGGCTTTCGCGACGGCATGCCGATCGCCGAACTGATCCATGGCCACGCCCGGCGCATCGACGAGCTTCTCAAGCTGATCTGGGCCCAGAAGGGCCTCTCGGATGACGACCAGCTATGCCTGATCGCGGTCGGTGGCTATGGCCGCGGCGAACTGCACCCGGCCTCCGATATCGACATCCAGATCATCCTCGAGGGCGAACATGATCCCGCCCTCTTCGACCGGATCAGCGACTTCGTCACGTTCCTCTGGGACATCGGCATCGAGGTCGGGCACAGCGTGCGCAGTATCGACGACTGCACCCGCGAGGCGCGCGACGACATCACCGTCGCGACCAACCTGATCGAGGCCCGCTACCTGGCCGGCCATCTCAGCCTGTTCAACGACTTCCGCGGCGCCATCGAGCCCGACCGCATCTGGGACTCGCGCAGTTTCTATGCCGCCAAGCTGGCCGAACAACAAGCCCGCCATCGGCGTTTTGGCGAGACCGCCTACCGCCTCGAGCCGAACGTCAAGGAAGGCCCCGGCGGCCTGCGCGACATCCAGATGATCGGCTGGGTCACCAAGCGTCATTACGGCGCCGAGCGCATCGAAGAGCTGGTGTCACTGGGCTTCCTGCGCGAGGGTGAGTTCCGCGAGATGATGGAGGGCCAGAACTTCCTCTGGCGCGTGCGCTTTGCCCTGCACATGCTCGCGGGCCGCCGCGAGGACCGCCTGCTTTTCGATCTGCAGCGCCAGTTGGCCAACACCTTCGGCTTCGTCGACCAGAACCACAACCGGGCGGTCGAGCAGTTCATGCAGCGCTACTTCCGCACCATCAACGATCTCGAGCGGCTGAACGAACTGCTGCTGCAGCACTTCAACGAGGCCATCCTCGACGATCCGGAAGCCTTGCAGGACCCCATACGCATCCACCAGCGTTTCCAGGTCCGGGGCGGCTACCTCGAGGCGGCGCACGATCAGGTCTTCATGATCTATCCGCCGGCGCTGCTGGAGGTCTTCCGCCTGCTCCAGGAACACCCGGAGATCCAGGGCATCCGCGCCTCCACCATCCGCCTGATCCGGGCCCACCGCCACCTGATCGATGGGCACTTCCGCCGCAATCCGGTGTGCCGCGAACTCTTCATGGACATCCTGCGCGCCCCGCGCGGGATCACCAGCCAGCTGCGCCGCATGAACCGCTACGGCGTGCTGGGCAATTACCTGCCGGCCTTCGGGCGCATCATCGGACGCATGCAGTACGACCTGTTCCACGCCTACACCGTGGACGAGCACACCCTGAACGTGGTGCGCAACGCGCGCCGCCTGGCGCTGCCCGAGTTCGCGCACGAACAGCCCCTGGCGCACCAGATCTACTCCGGACTGGTGCGCCCCGAACGTCTGGTGCTGGCCGCCCTGTTTCACGACATCGCCAAGGGCCGCGGGGGTGATCATTCCGAGCTGGGGGCCCACGATGCCCTGCATTTCTGCCAGCATCACGGCCTGTCGGACGCGGATGCCGGCCTGGTCGCCTGGCTGGTGCGTTCCCACCTGCTGATGTCGCTGACGGCCCAGCGCAAGGACATCTCCGACCCCGAGGTCGTCATGGGTTTCGCCCGCGAGGTGGTCACCCGCGAACGCCTGGACTTTCTCTATCTGCTGACCATTGCCGATATCCGCGGAACCAATCCAGAGCTGTGGAACAGCTGGAAGGATTCCCTGCTCCAAACCCTTTATCACGCCACCCGCAATGTCCTGGACCGGGGTCTGGATACCCCGCCGGACATGGACGAACAGATCCGGCAAACCCGCACCGAGGCACTCGCGTTAATCGAACAACAAGGCTTCGATACCGATCAGGCCCGGAAGTTGTGGGACGAACTGGACGACGAATACTTCCTGCGCCATTCCGCCGACGAGATCGCCTGGCACGCCCGGGCCCTGCTGCCACTCCCCCCGGACGCCCTCCCCCTGATCCTGGTGCGCCCGAAGACCTCGCGCGGGAGCACGGAGATCTTCGTCTACGCCAGCGACCATCCCCGGATCTTCGCGCGCATCACCAGCGCCCTGACCCAGTTGGGACTGGACATCGTGGACGCACGGATCATCACGACCGCAGCCGGCCGCACGCTGGATACCTTTCTGGTTCTCGAAAGCGGCGGGGGCCAGACGGTGGATGCCGGTTATCGCTCCGAAGAGATCCGCCAGAGCCTCGAACGCGAACTCGAACGCGAAGGGACCATCCCCAACCCGGCCTCACGCCAGCTTCCACGCCGCCTCAAGCACTTCGACGTGGATACGCAGATCGAATTCGAACCCGCTGCGGGCGGCCAGGCAACGCGCATGCGGCTGCGCGCTTTGGACCGACCCGGCCTGCTGTCGACCATCGGGCATGTCCTTGCCGAGCAGGGAATCGACGTGCGGACTGCACGCATCGCCACGGCCGGGGAACAGGTCGAGGACAGTTTCCTCCTCAGCCGCCCAGGCCACGCGGCGCTCGATGACGAGGATCAGGCCCACCTGCGCAAGGCCCTGCTCGGCGCCATCTGACGGCAACCGGGTCAGCGCCCGCGCGCCTCCAGAGGTCGGGGCCCTGCCTCGTCGGACGCCGCCCCCGCGCCCAGCAGGCGCGCCTCGAAATCGGTCAGGACACTGAACTCGACTCGGCGGGATGCCCGACGATCCTCCTCGCCGCGCTCGTCCAGCACCCGGCGTGAAGAGGACAACCCCACGGCCGCGACCCGCGAGCGGAACCAGTCCGCGTCCTGCAAGGGCTCCAGCTGATAGGCATATTCCAGCACCGCGCGCGTGCGGCGCTGGCTAAGATCCATGTTTCCGAAATAGGCCTCCAGCGCATTGTCGCTGCCGGCCCACTCGCTGGAGGTGTGGCCCTCGATCCGCACCTCCCGAATGACCTCGGCGAACGGACGCAACTGTTCCGCGTAGCGCGGCATGAAGTCCTCGAGAATCGCCTCGAAGCGCGGCCGGATGCGTGCCGAACTGCGCTCGAACAGGACCTCCGGCTCGCGAAAGCGCAAGGTCAGGCTGTCGCGGTCCAGTTCCGCATTCCAGCGCGGCAAATCCTCGCGAAACTCCTCCTCCAGAACCGAATAGATCGCCGCTCGCAAGGCGGCCGCCTCGTTGCGAACCTCGGTATGCACCGCGCTCTCGCGCTCCACCTGAACCATGTGCAGCAGCGCGAGGAACAGGAAGATCATCATCAGCGCGGCCATCAGGTCCGCCACCGCCAGCCAGTGCGAACCCTGGTCGGCCTCGTTTCCCGCGGCCACACCTTGTCGCCGACGGCGTCGCGCCAACCAGGAAAACATCAGTTACGCCCGCCCGCGGAGGCGATGGCGGCGGAACGTTCCCCACCCCAGCGCGTCTCCGCCGCGAGCCCTGCCTGGACGGCATTCTCGATACTCTCGAGCATCGCCTCCAGCCGTGCGTCCATCGCCGGGAAGGCCTCGGTGGCACGATCCCGCAGGGCCGCGATGCTCCCCAGCAGGGCCTCCAGTTCCACCGTCTCGCGCCGCAGACTGGAAAGCGTCGATTCCTGATCCTCCACGTGCCGGGTGATCTGCAAGGCCTGCCCGGTCATGCGCTCCAGGGTCTGCTCGGTCTGTTCGACCCCGGCACGGGCCTGGTCGAAGGCCCGATGCAGGGTGTCCATCTGCTCGCGATACTGAGCCTGCCACTCCACCAGGCGAGCGACCGAGTCATCCAGACGCCGGAAGTTCTCGCCAAACTGTTCACCCAGGCGATCGTTGAAATCGTGGATCACCCGCTCCAGGGCCTCTACCAGGTGTCCGCTGCTCATTTCGGTGATACGTTCGGCCATACCGTCGAGCGCGCCGGTCAGTTCGCGGTGTTGTTGCTCCAGCCGGGCATCCAGGCGCTGATCGAGGGCCCGCACCGCCTGCACTACGGCGAGCGAGGCATCCCGTTGTTGTGCCGCCAGGTGCGCATTATCCAATGGTGCATCCGACGCACCCTCAGCAGACGGTTCGGGGGATGCCATCGGTGCGGGTACCATCACCTGAACCATCCGCAACACCGCAGCCAGCAAGATGCCCACGATACTGGTCACGAAGGCCAGCTTGAGCCCCTCCAGCAAGGCCGGGATACTGGCCTCCACCCGTCCAGCATCAAAATCCAGCAGTCCGATGGCGACCCCGAGGAAGGTGCCGAGAATCCCCACGGTGGTCAGCAGCGCGGGCGCCGCTCCCTGCAAGGACTCGGCGCGGCGCAATGCCGTCGCCGTCAACGCCGCCAGGAACAGCCCAAACAGCAACAGCGCGAACAAGCCAATCACGCTTAATGGACTGAGCCCCTGCAACGTGGCCAACAGCGCCTCGGCGACCCGATCGAAAATTCCGGTCATGTGCTTCCTCCGTCCCGCGGGGTCGGTAGCGCCCGCGCGGTCGTGCGATTCGTAAGAACCGGATGCAAGCAAAAACAACGCCAGACCCACCAAAGACCGGTGGAACGGGGCTTTCAGGCACGACCGGCCCGGGCGCGCCACAAGGTTTCGACGGATTCCCGACGCCCACGCGCCAGGAAGCGAACCGCAACCAGAGCCCAATCGTCCATTCTTTGACGCCCCGAATGGGACGAAATCGCCCGCCTGATCCGTCTTACCCAGCGAAGCCCAATAGACGGTGGCTCCATGCCTGCGACAGTCACGCCTGCTGCGAACGTGTCATGCAAGCCCATCGGCCCGCCCCGGCGGCGGCCGGCAATCGTCTGGCTGGCACTCACTATCCTGCTCTGGTTGCTGAGCACCCCGACTCAAGCGCAAACCCCATTCACCTTCGGGATTCAGCCATTTGCCAGCCCACCCGCGCTGTTCACACGCTACGCACCCCTGCGCGACTGGCTGGGAACCGAACTTGGCCAGCCCGTTCAGCTGGAGTCCGCACGCGACCTGCCGACACTGCTCGAACGCAGCCGGGAGGGCCGTTACGACTTGGTCCTCGTGGCACCGCAGGTAGTGCCACTCCTCACGGAAAACGGGCCCTACCGCTTACTGGCCCGCAGCGAGGAAGAGCTGGCGATGGTCCTCCTGGTGCGGCCCGGGGGTGACATCAGTTCGCTTGCCGGTCTCGCAGGCCGATCCCTCGCAGTCCCGTACAAGGAAAGCCGCGCCGCGACCCTCGCACGCAGCCTGACTGACGCCGAGGACTGGCCCGACCCACCCGGCCCGCCCCGCTACCTGCACTATCACCACAACAACGCGGCAGTGGCCGCATTCCAACGCGGAATCGCCGACGCCCTGGTCATGATCATCGAAGGCAACGTATTGCCGGTACACCCGGATATGGAGGACGACCGCGAACGCCACATGTCGCTGGGCGACGGAAGCCTGGTACGTATCCTCGCCCAATCCGAACGGTTCCCGGGACTTACCCTTCTGGTCCACAAACGTCTGGATAGCGACACCCCGCGGTTGCACCATCGCCTGATCACGCTGCAGCAGAGCCCGTCCGGCACGGCACTCCTGAGGCATATCGGACACCGCGGATTCATCGCGGCACATGCCGGCGAGTACGCGGCATTTCAGGGTGCGCTGGATGAGTTGGAAGCCAAATTCGACCTCCGGGCCCCCATCCCGGCCGGGAACCCGACCCCGTAAGTCCAGCCCGCAGCGTCCATCACGCCCGCCGCGCGGGCACGGACCGCTCCTGGACTTTCGGTTTCTCCCCCGCTACCTCGCCATCCACCCACCTCAACGATCGCCACCGCCCCCCGTGGCCTTCCCCACATTTCAAATGCGGGACGGGCATCCTTCGTCCAGTACCGCTAAAATGGGCGCGATAAATCCATGGCCGCACCACGCGGTGACTCTGGCGCGCACGCAACCCGGATTCCGTCGATGCCCCTTCCCGGCCCGGCTCCAACCAGCTCTGGCCCCACCCCTGCCGGCATCGCCCCACAGGCGTCGGCGCCCCCCCCATGCGCCTGAATTTCGCCTGGCAGATCATTATCGGCACCGTCGCGATCCAGGTCGCGATGGTGGCAGCGCTGATGATCAGCGGCATCTCCCAGGTGCAGCAGAACCAGTCGCAGATGCTGGAACGCTTCGCCGAACAGCAGGGCCGCCTGCTTTCCAGCGCGCTGACCCCCGGCCTGGCCTACGCGGATCCGGCGATGTTGCAGGACCTGCTCGAACTCGTCGCGGACGACTCCAATGTCCTCTATGCCGTGGTACTCGATGCCCAGGACCAGCCGATGGCGTCGGTGGGCATCTCGCCCGACACCATCCTTGAACGCGCAGACGGCACGCGCACCACGCCCGGGCAGATCGAGATCCTTCGCGACATTGAGCTGGCCGGGCAGCCACTGGGGACTCTGGCGGTGGGCTATTCCACCGATGCGATCGACGCCCTGTCCGCCACCCTCCTGCAGCGCAACGTCCTGCTGGCGCTGGGCGTACTCGTGTTGTCCATGCTGGCCGCGGTGGTCTTCAGCCTGGTTATTACTCGCCGCCTGCGCCTGCTGAACCAGGGCGGCAAGGCGTTGCAGGGCGGTCGTCTGGACCATCGCATCCCGGTGCGCTCGCACGACGAATTCGGCGACCTCGCGCGCACCTTCAACGACGTCGCCGCCCACCTGGGGTCCACCCAAACCACCCTGGAACAGCAGAACCAGCAACTGAACCGCTCGGTCGCCCGCCTGGAGTCCATGCTCGGCGGTGCCAACGCGATCTTGTGGGAGGCTGATCCGCGCACCCACGAATGGGAGTTCGTGTCCGGCGACACCCGCCGTCTGCTGGGCTTCCCGGCCCACAACCTGGGCCGGGGCGAGCTGCGCGCCCGGCATATCCACCCTGCCGACCTGCCGCGCGTGCAGAATGCCGCCCGCGAGAGCCGGACCAGCCCGCGCACGGTGGACTACCGCTTCGCCCATCGCGACGGCCAGTGGCTGTGGCTGCGAGACATCCTCTCCTGGGCCCGTGACGCGGACGGCCGGGAGAGCCTACGCGGCCTGACCCTGGATATCACCACCCACCGACGCACCACCGATGCTCTGGCGGAAAGCGAGAACCGCTACCGCGACGTGGTGGACCACATCTCCGAGGTCATCTTCCGCACCGATGCCGAAGGCCACTGGACCCTGCTGAATCCAGCCTGGGAGGCCCTGACGGGGTTCAGCGTGGAAGAGACTCTCGGCCGCCCGCTGTGCGACTTCGTAGCCCCCGAGGACCACGACGACGCCCATAGCTTCTGTGCCACCCTCCTCGAAGGCGGCTCCCATTCCCAATCCGAGGAGATCCGTCTGCGCACCCGCGACGGTGACATCCGCTGGGTCAGCATCTACGCCAGTGCCCGCTTCGATGACCACGACCAGGTGATGGCGACCTTCGGCACGATGACCGACATCTCCGATCGCAAGGAGGCCGAAGACGAGATCCGGCGTCTCGCCTTCTTCGACGGGCTGACCCAACTGCCCAATCGCACCCTACTGCACGACCGGCTGGGTCAGAGTCTCGCCAATACCGAACGCACCCGCCTGCATGGCGCATTGCTGTTCATCGATCTCGACAACTTCAAGGACATCAACGACACCCTCGGCCATGCAGTCGGCGATGACCTGCTACGCCAGGTCGCCGAGCGCATGCTGAACTCCGTGCGCGAGGCGGACACCCTCGCCCGCCTTGGGGGCGACGAGTTCGTCATCATCCTCAACGATCTGCACCCGGACCAGGCACGCGCGGCGACCCAGGCCGAGGCCGTGGGTCGCAAGCTCATCGAGATTCTGCGCGATCCTTTCAAGCTGGCGGGACAGAGGCGGCACGTAACGCCCAGTATCGGCGCCACGCTGTTCAGCGGCCGCAATCTGAGCGTGGAGGAGATCCTCAAGCAGGCGGACCTCGCCATGTACCGGGCCAAGAACGCCGGGCGCAACACCGTGCGCTTCTACGACCCCGAGCTGCACCGCGCCGTCGAGGCCCGATTCGAGCTGGAGAGCGAGCTTCGCCACGCCCTGGATCAGGATGCCTTCAGCGTGCACTACCAGCCACAGGTGAACACGTCGGGCGCGGTCATCGGGGCCGAGATCCTGGTGCGCTGGAAGCACGCCAGCCGCGGGATGATCTCGCCCGCCGAGTTCATCCCCGTGGCAGAACAGACCGGTCTGATTGTCCCGATTGGCCGCAAGGTGCTGCGCAAGGCCTGTGAACAGCTGGCTGCCTGGAAACACCAGCCCGCCTTTCGGGACCTCACACTGTCGGTCAACGTCAGCGCGCGCCAATTCCGGCACAAGTACTTCGTGCGCGATCTCGCCCAGACGCTCGAGGCTACCGGCGCCCCGGGGCACCGCCTGAAGCTGGAGCTGACCGAGAGCATGCTGCTCGAAAACGTGGAGACCGTCATTGCCCACATCGAGGAACTGCGGAGCTTCGGCATCGAGTTCTCTCTGGACGACTTCGGGACCGGCTACTCCTCTCTCGCCTACCTCAAGCGACTGCCCCTCGCTCAGCTGAAGATCGATCAATCCTTCGTACGCGACGTCCTGGACGATCCCAACGATGCCGCGATCGCCCAGATGGTGGTCAACCTGGCTCACACCCTCGACCTGGACGTCATCGCCGAAGGTGTGGAGAACGACCAGCAGCGGGCCTTCCTGTTCGGCCTCGGCTGCCGCCACTTTCAGGGCTACCTGTACGGCCATCCCGACACGCTGGCAGAACTTGAGGCCCTGGTACTGCGCCAGAGCGGCAACGGAAACCCCGCAGCCCACCCCTAACCGTTCGTATTCTTCGAATTGTTGGAGGCGTTTTTCGCCATTTTTATTCGCATAAATAGGACCTAAGGTGGCGGGTGTTGCAACTTAGTCAACCGGAGGCGAATCGCCATGAGCACCAAGGTCCTGATCCTGTACTACTCCACCTGGGGCCACATCGAGCAGATGGCCGAGGCTGTGGCCCGCGGCGCCCGCGAGGTACCGGATACCGAAGTCACGATCAAGCGCGTCCCCGAGCTGATGCCGGACGACGTGGCCCGAAATGCCGGCGCCAAGCTCAACCAGGCCGCCCCCATCGCCAAGCCCGAAGAACTGGCGGACTACGACGCGATCATCATCGGCACCCCTACCCGCTTCGGCCGGATGGCCGCACAGATGGCCAACTTCCTCGATCAGACCGGTGCCCTGTGGTTCGGGGACAAGCTGGTCGGCAAGGTCGGGAGCGTGTTCAGTTCCACCGCCTCGCAGCACGGCGGCCAGGAGACCACCCTGATCTCGACCATCGTGAACCTGCTGCACTACGGCATGACCGTGGTTGGTCTACCCTACACCGAGAAGCGCCTGCTCGATGTTAGCGAGGTCTGCGGCGGCACACCCTACGGCGCGACCACACTGGCCGACGGCGACGGCTCGCGCCAGCCGAGCGAGAACGAACTGGGCATGGCCGCCTCGCAGGGGCGTCACGTCGCCGAGGTCGCACGGGCCCAGCGTCTGGGGCGCGACGCCGGCTGACCTGCCACAGGTACATCCCAAAGGGGCGCATGCCCTGGCGGGATGTTGCCCGGGGACAAACCCGGTCGGGCACAGGCCCGACCGCACCGACTGGGGACATCGATCCGCAGCATTACAAGGAGAGGATGGAAATGGACAACACGCTAGATGACAGTGGCAAGCTCGTACTCCGCCTGGCCCTCGGGATCATGATCCTGCTGCACGGCATCGCCAAACTGACCGGCGGCATCAGCGGCATCGAAGGCATGGTTACCAACGCGGGACTCCCGGCGATCCTCGCCTATGGCGTCTACATCGGCGAGATCCTCGCCCCGATCCTCGTCATCATCGGGCTGTTTTCGCGCATCGGCGCGGTGATTATCGCCATCAACATGGTCTTCGCCATCGCGCTCGCCCACGCTCACGAGGTCTTCCTGCTCACCAGCACCGGCGGCTGGGCCCTCGAGCTGCAGGGGATGTTCCTGTTCGCGGCGATCGCCCTGGCCCTGACCGGTCCGGGCCGGTTCGCGATCAACCGCCTGTAGTCCTCACGGCAACTTGGGGCGGCGCAATGCCGCCCCTTTCAGGTACCATGCGCGACCCTGATCCCCGCGCAGACCGTCCGCCATGAGCAATGCCCAGACGCTGATCCTCGCTGCCCCACAGATCCTCCCGGTAGTCCCCCGCGACACCCTTCTGCAAGACCACGCCCTGATCATCCGCGACGGAACGATCCACGCGATCGAACCGCAAGCCACCGCGCGCGCCAACCATCCCGAGGCGGAATACCGCGATCACCCCGGCCAGATCCTGATCCCCGGCCTGGTGAACGCCCACACCCATTCCGGCATGAGCCTGCTGCGTGGCATCGGCAGCGACCGCCCGCTGATGGAATGGCTCAAGGGATACATCTGGCCCGCCGAGGGCAAGCTGCTTTCCCCCGAATTCGTACGCGCAGGCAGCCGCCTCTCCATAGCCGAGATGCTGCGCGGGGGTACGACATGCTTCAGTGACATGTACCTGTTCGTGGACGATGCGGCCCGGGTGGTCGACGAGACCGGAATCCGTGCCTCGCTGGGTCTCACCGTGTTCGACTTCCCCACGCCCTGGGCCAGCACGGCAGACGAGTACTTCCAGCGCGGTGCGGACGTCGTCGCGAACTGGGGGCACCATGACCGGATCGCCTTCAATGTCGCCCCGCACGCGCCATACACCGTGGGGGATACAAGCCTGGAACGCGTGGCGGCCCGTGCCCGCGAACTGAACGTGCCCATCCACATGCATGTCCACGAGACGGCCAGCGAGGTCGCCGACGCCCTGCGCGACCAGGGCGAACGGCCATTGGCCCGCCTCGCACGCCTTGGCATGCTGGACCAGCCCTTCATCGCGGTGCACATGACCCAGATCGACGATGCCGACCTGAACCTGCTGCGGGGCCGCCCGGTATCCATCGCCCACTGCCCGGAGTCGAACCTGAAACTGGCCTCCGGCTTCTGTCCGGTCACACGCTTGCAGGACGCTGGCCTCAACATCGCCCTCGGGACCGACGGCACCGCCTCCAACAACGATCTCGACATGATCGGCGAGATGCGCACCGCCGCACTGCTGGCCAAGGGCGTCAGTGGCGATGCCGCCGCCCTGCCCGCCACCGCCGCGCTGGAAATGGCGACCCTGGGGAGCGCCAAAGCCCTGGGACTCGCGGATCGAATCGGCTCCCTGGAGCCCGGCAAGCAGGCCGATGTGGTCGCAGTAGACCTGCAGGCGCTGGAACTGCAACCGGCGCACGACCCCAGTGCACAGATCGTTTACGCCGCCACCCGCGATGCCGTGCGCGATGTCTACGTGGCCGGACGGCCGTTGCTACGCGACCGCGAACTGCTTACGCTGAACTCGCAGGATCTCCACGCCGAAGCCGAGTACTGGCGCATCCGGGTGCTGGAAACCCAGCAGCCCACTGCCTGAGGGAAACACTGATCAATGTACACGCTCGCGTTGGTACCCCAGGTTTTCCAAGACAAGGCGCGGTGCGCAGCCGATAGTTATTCTACCGGCAAGGGCCGCAACGCAGGATCGGGGAACCTGGGGTGCCAACCCCGAGGGGCTCGGCCGCTGTTGCGCGCGCACGGCGTTGCGGCTCCCTTGTGCAGAATGACTGCACGGCAGTCACCGCGCCTTGTTCGACGCAACAGCGACTCGAGCGCGAACGTGTACATTAATCATGTGTTTCCCTGAGCGAGACAGACGCCATGAGCCCCGAACCCCTCTCCCAAACTTCTGCGCACGCAAACGTCGATAGCGCCGAGATTCACAAATTCACCCATCGGGCCCACGAATGGTGGGACCCGAAGGGCCCCTTCGCCACGTTGCACGCGATCAACCCGTTGCGCCTCGAATGGATCGACGGTCAGGCCGATCTCGCCGGCAAGAAGGTGCTGGATGTAGGCTGCGGCGCCGGCATCCTCTCCGAGGCAATGGCGGTTCGCGGCGCTCAGGTCACCGCGCTGGACGCCGGCGCCGAACACCTGGAGGTGGCGCGCGAACACGCGGTGGAGGCAGGGCTTGAGATCCACTACCTGCACACCACCGCCGAGGCGCACGCCGAACGTCACGCCGGCGCCTACGACGTGGTGACCTGCCTGGAGATGCTGGAACACGTGCCCGATCCGGACGCCGTGATCGACGCCCTTGCAACGCTCGTGCGCCCCGGCGGCTGGCTGTTCCTGTCCACCATCAACCGAACTCCGCGCGCCTTTGCCGAGGCCATCGTGGGGGCCGAATACGTATTGCACATGCTGCCCACCGGCACCCATGAGTACGGACGCTTCATTCGCCCCTCCGAACTGGGCACCGCCCTGCGCCACCACGGGTTCGAGGTCACCACGATGACCGGCCTGACCTATTCGCCCCTGAGCGGGCGGTATCGTCTGGTCGCCCGCACCGACGTGAACTACCTGATGGCCGCCCGCCGCGACGAAGCCGGCACCGACGAATGACCCGCGAACTCGGATCGGTCCTGTTCGACCTCGACGGGACCCTGCTGGACACCGCTCCCGACATGCATGCGGCCCTGGTCACCCTGATGGCCGAACACGACCGTGCGCCGCTGGCGTTCGAGGTCGTGCGTAACTTTGTCTCCCACGGGTCCCGGGCCCTGGTGGATCTCGCCTTCCCGGACGCCGATCCCGCCTTCGCCGAGCATCTCAAGAAGCGCTACCTGGAGATCTACGCCCGCGACCTGTGCCGGACCACCGCCCTGTTTCCCGGACTCGCGGACCTGCTGGACACCTGCGAGGCCCGCGGCTGGCCCGTCGGCGTGGTGACCAACAAGCCGGGCTGGCTGACCGATCCGCTGCTGGAGGCCCTCGGGCTGCATGCGCGCATGGCAGCCGTCGTCAGCGGCGATACCCTGCCCCAGCGCAAACCCGCCCCGGAACCCATGTGGCTGGCCGCACGCCAGACCGGCCTGCCGCCGGAACGCCACTGCTACTGGGGCGATGCAGAACGCGACATCGCGGCCGGACGGGCCGCCGGCATGCCCACCCTGATCGCCAACTGGGGCTACATCGACGCCAACCAGCGTCCGGATCAATGGGGCGCCGATGCCGCCCTGGAACAGCCGAACGACTTCTGGGCCTGGTACGCCGACGGAGCCGCCACGGAGCCCGGACTTGCGAGCTGAATCCGCCCACCTCGGCGCCCCGCACGCCGGAAACAGGGCCTGAGCACCCATGTCGCCCCGTATCCGTTCGGCCTACCGCCACTGTCGCCAGCGTGCCAAGGCGCATTACGAGAACTTCCCCGTGGCCTCCTGGCTGCTGCCCAGCCGCCTGCGCGGCCCCGTGGCGGCGATCTACTGCTTCGCCCGCGACGCCGACGACCTGGCCGACGAGGACCCGCGCCCGGTCGCCGAGCGGCGCCAGGCACTGCTGGCGATGCAGGAACGCGTGCAGGTCCTGGAAGACCCCGCCGCCGAGCACGAACCCGAATGGATTGCCCTGGCGGACGCCCGCGCCCGCTTCGACCTGCCGGCCGCGCCGTTCGCCGACCTGATCGACGCCTTCCTGCAGGATCTGGAACAACCCCGCTATGCGACCTTCGGCGAGGTCATGGACTACTGCCGCCGCTCGGCCAACCCGGTTGGCCGGCTGATGCTGCACCTGAACGGCAACCCGACCGACGAGATGCTCGGGTACTCGGACGCCATCTGCTCGGCGCTGCAGCTGATCAACTTCTACCAGGACCTGCAGCAGGACCTGCGGGAGAACAACCGCATCTACCTGCCGCAGGAAGAGATGGAACAGTACGGCGTGACCGAGGCGATGCTGGCCACCGGGCAGACCACCTTCCAGCTACGCAACCTGATGCAGTTTCAGTACGCCCGCGCCGACCGCCTGCTGCGCGCCGGGGCGCCGCTGGGCGGGCTGCTGCGCGGACGCATGGGGCTGGAGATCCGGGCGATCATCAACGGCGGGGCACGCATCCTCTGGCGGCTGCGCCAGCAGGATGACGTCTTCGCCCGCCCGCGCCTGCGCACCCGCGACGGCTGGATCATCCTGAGCCACAGCCTCCGACCGCGCCGCCGAAGACCGTAGGGATCGAGCCGCCGAGAACCCCTGGTTAAGCTGAGGGCTTAAAAGGCATCAAGCGGCAATGCCCTCGACCGTAAGGTGCTGGAGGTCAGTTCGTTCGCTTGCGTGCTCAAAGGTAATGGCGCAAACACCACCACTGGCATCGACATCCAGGGTAGTGTGCTCGTCAAGCGAGCGGGTTTCGGCCACGCTATCGCCTCGGAATTCGATATAAAGCGTATCCGTATCCCCGAAGTACTGGAGTTTCATGGCTGGAACCCTCGATCGAAAAAGGCGTTGTGAACGGTTTCTCCATCCGGCAGCAGAACAACGCGAAGGTAGCGTCCTTCAGCCTCCTCGACACGAGCCCATCTGCGGATACGCCCATCGCCTTGGACTTCTTCGCACAACGGTTGGTCGATTGCACTACTGATCCAGTGATCCCGGATCATTCGCCGATCCGGCCTCTCGCGTACAGTCTCGAAGTAACGTGTCGTCTTCACCGGAACGTCCCTGTTACCGGTTGCTATTGTTCAAAGCTTCCGCCGAGAACGGATCGCCGTCAAGCCGCTCACACTACCTTGCTGTAGCGCGGCGCGCCCTCCGTCTTCAGATAGGCGTCGAAGGCCATGGCGACGTTGCGCAGCAGCAACCGCCCGCGCGGCAGGATCTCCAGCCGCTCCGCGCCGATCCGCACCAGTCCATCGGCCTCCATGCCCTGAAGCCGCTCCAGTGCATCCCCAAAGACCTCGCCGAACGCGATCCCGTGGCGCACCTCGATCGCGGCGAAATCGATGCGCGAATGGCACATGAGCTCGGTAATCACGTCCCGGCGCAGCCGATCGTCGGCACTCAGTTCGAGTCCGCGAAACACCGGAAGGCGCCCGGCATCCAGCCGCGCGTAATAGGCATCCAGCTCGCGCAGGTTCTGGCTGTAGGTGGCGCCCACCTTGCCGATGGCCGTCGGACCCAGTGCCACCAGGTCGTACTCCGCCCGTGTGGAATAGCCCTGGAAATTGCGCTGCAGCGTCCCGGCGCGCTGGGCCGTGGCCAGTTCGTCGTCCGGCAGGGCAAAGTGGTCCATGCCGATGTAGACATAGCCGGCATCGGTCAGGCGAGCGATGGTGGTCTCGAGGATCGCCAGCTTCTCCGCGGCGTCCGGCAGATCGGCCTCGCGGATCTGGCGCTGAGTCTTGAACATCTGCGGCAGGTGCGCGTAGTTGTAGATCGCCAGGCGCTCCGGACGCAGCTCCAGCGCGCGTTCCAGCGTGGCGGTATAGGTCTCCACCGTCTGCAGGGGAAGGCCGTAGATCAGGTCCAGGTTGGTGGATTCGAAGCCGTTGGCCCGCGCCTGCTCCACCGCCCGCGCGGTCACCTCGAACGGCTGGATGCGGTTCACCGCCCGCTGCACGTTCGGGTCGAAATCCTGCACCCCGAGGCTGATCCGGTTAAAACCCAGCTCGCCCAGCAGCGGGATGGTGCCGGGCCGCACCGCGCGCGGATCAATCTCGATGGAGAACTCGCGGGCATCGCTTTCGTCCAGGCGGAAGTGCCTCGCCAGCGTCGCCATCACCCGGCGCAGATCGTCATCGCCAAGATAAGTCGGCGTGCCCCCCCCAAAGTGCAGCTGGCCGACAGTGCGTTCCCGGTCGAACAGCTCGCCCTGCAGTTCGGCCTCGCGCTCCAGATACTGCAGGTAGCGCTGAGCGCGCTGGTAATTTCCAGTGATGACCTTGTTGCAGGCGCAGTAGAAGCACACCGTGTCGCAGAACGGCACATGCACATACAGGGACAGCGGCCGCGCCGGGTCCGCCCCGTTGGTGGCCTGCGCCGCCTCGGCATAGGCGCGGTCGTCGAAGCCCTCGTGAAACTGTGGCGCGGTGGGATACGACGTGTACCTCGGCCCGCTCACGTCGTAGCGGCGCAGGATTTCGGGGTCAAACACCAGGCGTTGTTCCATTCGGGGCTCCACAACCGTGCGCCGCGCACTCGCGACCTTGGTTCTGCAGACTACGGCCGCACGCCAGGCCCGAGCTTGATACAGGTCAACAATCCGCCTTCATGGCGCCCTCTCCCGCCCCCTGTGCTGCCTGTGCTAGCCTTCTCCTCCCTGTTCGACACCCGCCACGCGAGAGCGCATGTCCCCCGACGAGTATTGCGAGGAGAAGGCCGCGCAAAGCGGCTCCAGCTTCTACTACGCGTTCCGCTTTCTGGAGCCGGATCGCCGTCGCGCCATCA
The DNA here is from genome assembly GCF_000377825.1 of Thioalkalivibrio sp. AKL9. Classification (NCBI taxonomy): domain Bacteria; kingdom Pseudomonadati; phylum Pseudomonadota; class Gammaproteobacteria; order Chromatiales; family Ectothiorhodospiraceae; genus Thioalkalivibrio; species Thioalkalivibrio sp. AKL9. The sequence continues at coordinate 51,021 of NZ_KB905113.1, forward strand.
CGGCGCTGTACGCCTTCTGCCGGGAAGTCGACGACATCGTCGACGAGGTGAGCGAGGAGAGCATTGCGCGCACCAAGCTCGACTGGTGGCGCCAGGAGATCGAACGCCTGTTCGCCGGCGAACCCCGCCACCCCATCACCCAGGCACTGCAGCCGCACATCGCCGCCTTCGACCTCGGGCGCGAGTACTTCGACGAGATCATCGACGGCATGCAGATGGATCTGGACTACGACAGCTATCCGGACTTCACCACTTTGTCGCTGTACTGCTACCGCGCGGCCAGCGTCGTGGGCATCCTGTCCGCCCACATCTTCGGCTACACCGATCGGCGCACTCTGAAGTACGCCCACGACCTCGGCATGGCGTTGCAGCTCACCAACATCCTGCGCGACGTGCACGAGGACGCCATGCGCGGCCGGGTGTACATCCCCATGGACGAGCTCAGCAAGCACGGGGTCAAGCCGGAGGAATTCCAGATCAACATCACCGACGACCGCCACCGCGCCCTGTTCGCGGAGCAGGCGGAACGGGCGCGACGCTACTACGAACGCGCCGAGGAACACCTCCCGGACGCCGACCGCTACGCCCAGCGCCCGGGCCTGATCATGGCGGCCATCTACCGCACCCTGCTCGACGAGATCGCCGACGACGGCTACCGCGTGCTGGAACACCGCGTGCGCCTGACCCCGATCCGCAAGTTGTGGATCGCGTGGCGCACCGCGCGCCGCCTGAAGCGCGAACAACGCCGCCGCGCGACCTGATGCCATGATCTCCGGCTCACCCCACGCGCCCGTCGTCGTGGTCGGCGCGGGCTGGGCCGGCCTGACCGCCACGCTGGCGCTTGCACGCGCCGGGCACCCCGTGCACCTGATCGAGGCCGGCAAGGCCCCCGGTGGCCGTGCCCGCAGCCTCGACCTGGACGGCACCCCGCTCGACAACGGCCAGCACATCCTGGTCGGGGCCTGCCAGCAGACCCTGCAGCAGATCCGTTCGGTCGGCATCAACCCCGAGCAGGCGTTTCAGGCCCTGCCCTTCGGCCTGCGCATGTTCGAGCCCACCGCCCGGCCGCAGGACCCGGCGTTCCAGCTGGAACCACGTTCGCCCCGGTTGCCCGCCCTGGCCGCCGCGCTTTACCGGGCGCTTGCGAAGCACTCTCTTGGTACACGCCTGCGTGCACTGTCCGGCGCCGCCGCCATGTTGCACCGGCCCCTGCGCCACGATCTCCCCGTCCTCGACTGGCTGCGCCAGCGTCGTCAGCCCGACGCCCTCATTCGGAGCCTGTGGGACCCGTTGTGCCTGGCGGTGATGAACACCCCGACCCGAACCGCCTCGGCCCGCATCTTCCAGAACGTCCTGCGCCTGGCACTCAATCATGGCCCGGAGGCCGCGCGCCTTCTCCTCCCCGCGCGGCCACTCGGCGAGCTGTTCCCGGAACCGGCTGTCCAGGAACTCCGGGAGCGTGGCGCTAGAGTGGATCTTGGCCGCCGCATCACCGCCATTGAGCGCAGCACGACTCACGACGCCGCCCCCTACCGCCTGCGCGATCGCCAGGGCGTGGCGAGCCCGGCGCGCGGCGTGATCCTGGCCGCCCCTCCAGCCGCCGCCGCTGCCCTGCTTCCGCACGAAACCGGCTGGGAGGCGACGCACCAGGGCCTGAATGCCATGGGCGCCCGCAGCATCTGCACGGTCTACCTGCGCTATGCGCGGCGCCTTGATGATCTTCCGCCACTACAGGGGCTGCTGGACCAGCATGGCCAATGGCTGATCGCGCGGAATGTCGCCGGGGCGCCACACTGGCTGGCGGTCGTGATCTCCGCGGCCGACGACCTCGAACCGTTGACGGCGGATGCACGATGGCGCACCGTCGCCCGCTCCCTGGCCCAAACCTTCCCCGAACTGGGCGAACCCGAGACCGGCCACAGCATTTGCGAACGCCGCGCGACGCTGGACGCGCAAGCCGGTCTGGATGCACGTCGCCCGCCGGCCCGCACGCCCTGGCCGGGGTGTTATCTGGCCGGGGATTACCTGACGCCTGCACTGCCGTCCACGCTCGAAGCGGCCGTACAATCTGGACTAGAATCGGCGCACCTGTACCTGGAGGACCATCCTTGACCGATCTCGATATTCCCCGCCTGCTCGCCTACCGCCCGGAACCCGGCGCCTTCGATGAACGCGTGATCCTGGTCACCGGGGCCGCCGACGGCATCGGCCGCGCGGTTGCCGAGGCCTGTGCCGCGGCCGGCGCGATCGTGGTCCTGCTGGACAAGGACCTGAAGGGCCTCGAAGCGGTCTATGACCGGATCGAACAGGCCGGTCACCCGCAGCCCGCGATCTACCCACTGAATCTCGAAGGCGCGACGGTCAAGGACTATGGTGACCTGGCGGAGAACATCCGCGACTCGCTGGGCCGCCTGGACGGGCTGGTACTGAACGCGGGCTGGGCCGGCGCCCTGATGCCGATGAAGAACTACGACCCGGAGCTGTGGTTCAAGGTCATCAACAGTAACCTGCACGGCCCGTTCTTCCTCACGCAGGCCGTCCTGCCGCTGCTGGAGGCCAGTCCCACCGGGAGCCTGGTCGTGTCCACCCAGAACGCGCGCAAGGCCTTCTGGGGCGCCTTCGGCATGGCCAAGGCGGCCCAGGACGGCCTGATCGACATCCTGTCGCACGAGCATCGCAACGAACCGCGCTTCCTGCACGTGAACGGTATCGACACCGGCCCCGTGCGCACCCGCTTCCGCGCCGGGCATTATCCCGGGGAAAACCCCGACCTACTGCCCGAGCCCGAGGCCGTGGTTGGCCCCTATCTGTACTTCCTGGACCCCGGCGACCGCACCACCACCGGTCTGAACATCAGCCTGGAAGGCCAGGTCCCGGTCCCCCACGCGGCGTCCTGAACCGCAGGGGCGTCAGGCGCGCGGTCGTTTTCCGGCCGGGCGCCCTTTGCGCACCTTCCCACTACCCGCGCGCGGCTTGCCGCCCTTGGGCGCGGCAGAGCGTGCCCCGGCCTTGCCCGCTGGCGCTGGCTTGCCACCGGGACGCGCCGCAGCCTCGACGCCGTTGTGCTGCGTCTGGAAGGTCTGGCCGCGCTTTTTCAGCGCCTTGCCGCCACGGGTGATGCGCCCGCCGGTGGACGGGCGTGCCGCACCCTGACCGGTCCCGGCCGGCTGCCAGGTCGGCACCAGGTGATGCTTGCCATTGCCGATCAGGTCCGCACGCCCCATCCGTTGCAGGGCATCACGCAGTAGCGGCCAGTTGTTCGGATCGTGATAGCGCAGGAACGCCTTGTGCAGACGCCGCGCGCGCACCCCGCGAGGCACCGGGACGCGTTCGCTGGTGGTGCGCCGAATGCCGCGCAACGGGTCACGCCCCGAGTGCCACATGGCGGTGGCCAGGGCCATGGGACTGGGCAGGAACGCCTGCACCTGGTCGGCGCGGAAGTCGTTGCGCTTCAGCCAGAGCGCGAGCTGCAGCATGTCCTGGTCGGTGGTCCCGGGATGCGCGGCGATGAAATACGGGATCAGGTACTGCTCCTTCCCGGCCGCCTTCGAGTACTTCTCGAACATGGCCTTGAACCGGTCATAGGTCCCCATGCCCGGCTTCATCATGCGGGAAAGTGGTCCGGTTTCCGTATGTTCCGGGGCAATCTTCAGGTAACCCCCCACATGGTGGGTCACCAGTTCTTTCACATACTCCGGTGACTCGATCGCCAGGTCGTAGCGCAGCCCGGAGGCAATCAGGATCTTCTTGATGCCCGGCAACGCCCGTGCCTTGCGGTACAGGCGAATGAGCGGCGCGTGGTCGGTGTCCAGGTTGCTGCAGATGCCCGGGTACACGCAGGACAGTCGCCGGCAGCTCTGCTCGATATTCGGGTCCTTGCAGGCCAGGCGATACATGTTGGCGGTCGGGCCGCCCAGATCCGAGATCACGCCGGTGAACCCGTCCACCTTGTCGCGGATCTCCTCGATCTCGCGCAGCACGCTGTCCTCGGAGCGGCTCTGGATGATCCGCCCTTCGTGTTCGGTGATGGAACAGAACGTACAGCCGCCGAAACAGCCGCGCATGATGTTCACCGAGAAGCGGATCATCTCCCACGCCGGGATGCGCGCAGCCCCGTAGGAAGGATGCGGGGCCCGGGCATAGGGCAGATCGAACACCGCGTCCATCTCGGGCGTCGACAGCGGGATCGGTGGCGGGTTGAGCCAGACCTCCTTGTCCCCGTGGCGCTGCACGATCGCGCGGGCATTCCCCGGGTTGGTCTCCAGGTGCAGCACCCGCGAGGCATGCGCGTAGAGCACCGCGTCGCCCTTCACCTGCTCGAAGGCCGGAATACGGATGACCGTTTGGTCGCGCGGGGTGCCGCGCGGGATATCCCGGTGAAAACGCACGACCTTCGCGCCCGCCTCCGCTCCTGCCGCCTGCGCATCCTGTGCCTCGGCATCAGCGCAGGTCTCGGGCGAGACCATGGCGTAGGGATCGGGGTTGGCATCCACCGGTCCAGGGGTATCGACCTCGCTGGAATCCAGCTCGACGTAGCCGGCGGGCACGGCATCCCGCAGCAGGGCCGTCCCGCGCAGGTCCGTGATCTCGCGCGGGTGCTCGCCCGCCGCGACGCGATGGGCGAGTTCCACCAAGGCGCGCTCGGCGTTGCCGAACAGCAGGATGTCGGCCCGCGAATCCAGCAATACGGAACGGCGCACCTTGTCCTGCCAGTAGTCGTAGTGCGCGATACGCCGCAGGCTGGCTTCGATTCCGCCGGCCACGACCGGCACGTCCTTGTACGCCTCGCGGGCGCGCTGGGCGTAGACGATCACCGCGCGGTCCGGGCGTTTGCCGTGCACGTCCCCCGGGGTATAGGCATCGTTGGAGCGGATCTTCCGCTCCGCGGTGTAGTGGTTGACCATCGAGTCCATGTTCCCGGCGGTCACGCCGAAGAACAGGTTCGGCCGCCCCAGGGCCCGGAACGGCTCGGCCGAGGTCCAGTCCGGCTGCGCAAGGATCCCCACGCGGAACCCCTGCGCCTCCAGCAACCGGCCGATGATCGCCATGCCGAAGCTCGGGTGGTCCACGTAGGCATCGCCGGTCACCAGCACGATGTCGCAGCTGTCCCAGCCGAGATCGTCCATTTCCTCGCGCGTGGTTGGCAGAAACGGCGCCGTGCCAAAGCGCTTGGCCCAGTAGGGCTTGCGGGCGAACAGGGGATCGGGTGCTGCGGACATGACCAGGCTTCTTCCGGCGGACGCCGGCAACAGGAAATGCGCGCATTACACGCCGGGGGCGCCCCAAGATCAACAGGGCACGCCCGCGGGCGGGACTTCGCAGTGGTTGACCGGGCCGCCGGAAACGGCCCGGCTCGCGTCAGTAGCGCTCGATGAACAGATCGATCGCAGGACTCAGCGCGCCGCGCCAGCGCTGCGCCAGGGACTCCTCCCAGCGCGGATCCACCTCGCGGGCCGTCTCCACCATGCAGTTCAGCCACACCCCGTAGAGTTCCGGTGCCACCGGTACGCGGCCATGACGGCTATGCACCTCGGCCATCTTTTCCATGGTCGGGGCCACGAAGCTCTCGCCCTCGGCGTAGCTGATCGCGGTGGAAACCGCCTGGCCCAGGGCCCGTTTCTGCTGCGACCAGTTGGTGGTCGTGAACGCCTGCGCCACCCGCTCGTCGGCGGCGAGAAAACGTTCGTAGAAGCGATCCACGAAGTTGCCGGCCCGCCGACAACGCCCGTAGCTCTGGTGAACATCGGAGTAGCTCATCAAAACCCCCATTCCCGAAAAAGCGCGATTCTACCGGGATTGCTCCGAGGGGGGCTAATCCAGATCACCCCCGGGAGCAGGAACACATCAGGGTTTCCCAGCTACAGAGGACGGCCATCAACGTCCCTCGAGAACCCCTGCGTACTGGATACCGGCGAGACGTGCGAGATCGCGATCGAACGTGGTCAGATCATTCGGCCCGAAGTCCTCCAGACTGGAATGCCCACAGGCCCGCGCCAGTACTTTCATCAACTCGGTAGAACCGTTCAGGAAGCGCTCCAGCCGCTCGCTCCCCTCCTGCGGGTCCAGCCGGCTGCGCAGTTTCGGATCCTGGGTCGCGACACCACTGGGGCACTGATTGGTATGGCACATCCGCGCACTCACGCAGCCCACGGCCTGGATCGCCGAATTGGCGAGGGCAATCCCGTCCGCACCGAGGGCCAGGGCCTTCACGAAGTCCGCGGGCGTACGCAGCCCACCGGTGACCAGCAGCGTCACCCGTCCAGTGGCCCCGTTGGCATCGAGAAAGCGCCGCGCCCGTGCCAGCGCCGGGATGGTAGGCACGCTGATGTGATCTCGCAGCAGGGCCGGCGCGGCGCCCGTGCCGCCGCCTCGGCCATCCAGGATCAGGTAGTCGGCGCCAGCCTCCAGGGCAAAGGCCAGATCCGCCTCGATGTGGTTGGCGGACAGCTTGAATCCGATCGGCACACCCCCAGTCTTCTCGCGTACCGCGTCCGCAAACCGGCGAAAATCGTCCGGGCTTTGCAGATCGGCATGGGCAGCGGGTGAATGGGCATCCTGCCCCGCCTCGATCCCACGCACCCGCGCAATCTCGTCACTTACCTTGCTGCCCGGAAGAACCCCGCCCAGCCCGGTCTTCGCCGCCTGGCCGGCCTTGAAGTGAAACGCCTGAATCTGGTCCAGCACCTCGTCCGAATAGCCAAACTGCGCCGGCCCCAACTCGAACAGGTAGCGCGAATTCTCTGCCTGCTCGGCGTCCAGCATGCCCCCCTCGCCGGAGCAGATACCGGTCCCGGCCCGCTCTGCCCCGCGCGCCAGGGCGATCTTTGCCTCGCGCGAAAGCGCACCAAAGCTCATGTCCGACACCAGCAGCGGAATCGCCAGCTCCAGCGGGCGCTTCGCCTCGGGGCCGATCACCAGCGAGGTGCCCACGTCGGCATCTTCGTCGAGCGGGCGTGTGGCCAGTTGCGCCGCCAGGAGCTGCAGCCCGTCCCACGCGGGCAACCGATCGCGCGGGACACCCATGGCCACCGTTGTGCCATGGCGTCCCACCCCCTCCAGCCCGTCGCGGGCCAGGGCGTGAATCCACTCGACATGCGGTTCAACCGCGCTGTTACGGGGACTCGGGGCCTGATCGCCCTGATCCGATGCCTCGGAATCCCCTTCCGCCGCGCTCGCGGGCTGACCCACCGCGTCCTGATCGAATTGCGCATGCGTCCCGTCGCAGTACGGCAGATTGCCGGACTGCTTGCACTGACACAGGTACGCCTCGCCGTCCTCTTCCGCCGTGAAAATCAACGGCTCGATGCCGGAGCCCTCGTGCGACCCATCGCAGAAAGGCTGATCCTTCGAGCGCCCACAGCGACAGAACGCATACTCCTCGCCCTTTGTCAGTTCCACTCCCCGGGGTTCCACTGCGGCGATAATCGGTTCAGCCATCGGATGCTCCTTGCGCTCGGTTTGAATCGTCCTCATCTGTGACAGTGAAAATCGCACAAATTTCCGAATCCTCGCCGGCGCCGTATGATGACGTCGTCGCATCCAGCCCCGGGGAACATCATGAGCACCGCCGACCACCGCCATACCCGCCGCGATTACACCCGCGCCGAACTTCGCCGCGGCGACCTGCACCAAAACCCGCTCAGCCTGCTGAATGAGTGGCTGGAGGCCGCCCGCGAAGCCGGCAACCCGGACCCCACCGCCATGATCCTGGCCACCGCCGACGCCGACGGCCAGCCCTCCGCTCGCACCGTTCTGCTCAAGCACGTCGATCCCGAGGGCCTGGCCTGGTACACCGACTCGCGCAGCCGCAAGGGCCAGGACCTGAGCGAAAACCCGCGGGCCGCCCTGTTGTTCTACTGGCCCGAGACCGAGCGCCAGATCCGGGTCGAAGGCCCGGTCACCGCCCTCCCGGGCGACCTGGCCGATACCTACTTCCACCAGCGCCCGCGCGGCAGCCAGATTGCCGCGGCGGCCTCGACCCAAAGCCACCCGGTCGCCGGCCGCGACGAACTCGAGCAGCGTGTACGTTCGCTGGAGCAGCAATACCCGGAGGGCGACATTCCGCGCGACCCCGCCTGGATCGGCTACCGCCTGCAGCCCGAACTGTTCGAATTCTGGCAGGGCCGCCCCAATCGGCTGCACGACCGGTTCCAATACCACCGTGCGGGAAGCGACTGGGAAATCACCCGCCTGATGCCTTAGAGAGACGCTGATCCGCGCATCCCCGGCCCGGCTACCGCTCGGCCAACCGAATCTGCTAGGATTCGCTCCGTCGTGGCGGTTCGACCCCGCATGACAAGAAGATTCGGAGAGGTGCCGGAGTGGTCGAACGGGGCGGTCTCGAAAACCGTTGTACTCTCGCGAGTACCGAGGGTTCGAATCCCTCCCTCTCCGCCAGATTCAAGCAAAGGGGCCCGAGTGGCCCCTTTTGCATGTCTGGCCTCTGCAGTTTCGGGGTTCGAACCCGAGGAATCGAAAATGACGGTTCGACCGGCAGCGCGCAGCGATGCCAGAACGTCGCCGCAGGCGACGACCCGAAGGGCGAGGCGCGAAGTGCCGAGTAATCCCTTCCTCTCCGCCAGATTCAAGCACAGGGGCCCGAGTGGCCCCTTTTGCATGGTTAGCCCAGACGCGCGGGGATTCGAACCCGAGAAATCGGAAACAATGGTTCGACCGATGGCGCGCACGCGACACCGGAACGCCGCAGAAAAGCGAAAGCGGCCAGCCGCGCTGCCCGTAATCCCTCCCCCTCCGCCAGATTCCGCAAGCGCCTCTCATGTCACATGCGACCGTCTCACAGGCACAAAAAAAGCGGCCCGGTTTCCCGAGGCCGCTTTCTTGTTATTCAAAGCTGGTGGGCGGTACTAGGTTCGAACTAGTGACCCCTGCCGTGTGAAGGCAGTGCTCTACCGCTGAGCTAACCGCCCGAAGCGCGGACAAGATTAGGGTTCAAGCGAGCGAACGTCAAGCGTTGCATGCCGAATATCCCGCTCCCATCGCCCCCTTCGCCAGGAGACCTGGCACCGCCCCCGGTTGCCAGCCCGCCCCCCTTGCCAGACAATGCCCAACCTCGGAGAGGTGGCAGAGTGGTCGATTGCACCGGTCTTGAAAACCGGCAGGGGTGAAAGCCCCTCGAGGGTTCGACAAGGCGGCGCAGCCGCCGCAGGACGTTGCCGCCAGGCAACGCCCGGAGGGTGAGGACCGCAGGTCCGAATCTATCCCTCCCTCTCGTGGCCGCCAGGCCACGCGGGCCACCCTCGGTTGCCAGCCCGCCCTTCTTGCCAGACAATGCCCAGCCCCGGAGAGGTGGCAGAGTGGTCGATTGCACCGGTCTTGAAAACCGGCAGGGGTGAAAGCCCCTCGAGGGTTCGAATCCCTCCCTCTCCGCCATTCCCACCGTCCCGGCCACAGTCATCTCCCGACTACGCCAAGCAACCCCACCTCTCGCGACTTCCTCGCAATACATAGCCCATCTAATATGCGTCATATAGAACAAGTTAGATAGAAGAAAATGGACTGACCGCCTATAATCTGGCGCTACTTTCGCGACTGCGCCCGCGCATCCGACCGGGCCCAGCACCGGCTGCCAGTATTGTGACGACGGCCCTGGCAAGCCCCGGCCCGGACTGCCCTTGGGCCCATTGCATCGGTTCCGGCCGTCGTCAACCCCACGAACTGGCCAAGCGAGCGACCCGATGAATTCGATTCTGCTGCGAGTGTTCCCCTTCCTCAGCTGGCGCCCGACGAAGCAAACCCTCAATGCGGACCTCATCGCCGGGATCTCGGTCGCCCTGGTCCTGATCCCGCAGTCCATGGCCTATGCCCAGCTGGCCGGGCTGCCGCCGGTGTACGGGCTTTACGCCTCCCTCCTGCCCGTCATGGTCGCCGCGCTGTGGGGTTCATCGAACCAGCTCGCCACCGGCCCAGTCGCCGTGGTCTCGCTGCTTACCGCCTCGGCGCTGATACCGCTGGCCGCCGAGGGCTCGTCCGAATTTGTCATGCTGGCCATTGCCCTGGCATTCATCGTGGGCCTGATCCAGTTGATGCTGGGGTTGTTCAAGCTTGGCGCGCTGGTCAGCTTTATTTCGCATCCGGTCATCGTCGGCTTCACCAATGCCGCGGCCATCATCATCGCCCTGTCGCAGTTGAACAAGATCATCGGCGTCCCGATTGATACCAGCGGCCACTTCATGCTGGGCCTCTGGGGCGTGATGACGGAATTGGGCAGCGTCCACTGGCCCACACTGGCGTTCGGCCTCGGCGCCATTGGCCTGATGGTGCTGATGAAACGGTTCGTGCCGAAGATCCCGGGGGTACTAGTCGCCGTAGTCGTGGCGATCCTGGTGAGCTGGGCAATCGGCTACGAGCAGAAGGCCGAGACGTCCCTTCAGCAGATCGCCCCGGCCCAGGTTCTGACTCTCGCACAGTCCATCGAGAGCGATGGCAAGCGCCTCGCCGATCTCGACGAGCAGATCCGCCGGCTGGAAGCAGAGCTCCAGGAACAGGAGGGCGCCGAGGCCGTGCGCCTGCGCCACGAGGCCGACCAGCTGCGTCTGCAGCGCGATGAACTGCGCCCCGAACTTGCCGGCATGCGCGAGGAGATCCGCGACATCACGCTGCGTCGCGTCCCCGGCGAGAATGATCAGCCTGCGCGGTTCATTGCAGACGATCACCTGACCGATGCCGAACGTGCACGCGCCGATCGCGCCGCATGGCGCATCGAACGGGTCGGTGAAGATTCCGTTCATCTGAATGGCGGCGGCGCCGTAGTGGGCAATGTGCCCCAGGGCCTCCCCGGGTTCTCGATCCCGGATATCACCTTCGGCACCTTCACCACGCTGCTGACCACCGCCTTCGTCATCGCGCTGGTGGGCTTCACCGAGGCCATCGCGATCGCCAAGGCCATGGCGGCACGGACCGGGCAGCGCCTGGACCCCAGCAAGGAGTTGATGGGTCAGGGTCTGGCGAACATCGCCGGCGGCTTCACTCAGGGTTACCCGGTAAGCGGCTCGTTCTCGCGATCAGCGGTCAACCTGAATTCGGGCGCCAAGACCGGCCTGGCCTCGGTCTTTACCGCGGTGATCATCGGCCTGGCCCTGCTGTTCCTGACGCCGCTGATTTATCACCTGCCACAGGCGGTCCTCGCTGCGATCATCATGATGGCGGTTGCCGGGCTCGTGAACTTCAAGGCCATCAAGCACGCATGGGTGGCCAACAAGCACGATGGCGCTGCCGCGGTGGTGACCTTCGTTGCGACCCTCGCAATGGCTCCGAACCTGGACTACGGCATCCTCACCGGTGCCGGTCTGGCCATCGTGCTGTATCTGTACCGCACCATGAAGCCGCGCGTCTCGGAACTGGCACGCTACGAGGACGGCACCCTGCGCGAGGCCCAGCGCTACGGCCTGGAGACCAACGAGAAGGTCGGCATCATGCGCTTCGATGGGTCGTTGTACTTCGCCAACGTGCCCTACTTCGAAGATGCCGTACTGGACCTGCTGGCCCGCCACCCACAATCCAAATATCTGATCGTCGTCGGCAAGGGCATCAACGAGATCGACGCCTCCGGCGAAGAGGTCATCCATCAACTGGTGCACCGCCTCAAGGCGCGCGGCATCACGCTCGTGTTCGCCGGCGTCAAGGCCCAGATCATGGAGGTCATGCAGCGCACGGGGCTGGACGACATCATCGGCAAGGACAACATCTTCAAGTCCACCGACCATGCGGTGAAGACCATCTCGGAAAAGGTCGGCGAGCCGATCAAGTAACCCGCGCCGGGCCGATCACCGCGTGATCGGCCCGCATGCCCTGAAACCGCAAGGGAAACGCTGCAACCGGGAACGCTTGTCGCTACACTGTGCTTGTTTCGAATCCAATGAGGAGTTGACCCGTGTCCCGAGACCAGATCGTCCGCTCGAGTCGCAATCCGTCCAGCACTGGTTCCATCAGCGAGACCATCTCCACCAACAAGGTGATCCGGCAGACCTACATGCTGCTGTCGCTCACCCTGGCGTTCAGCGCGATCACTGCGTTCATCGCCATGGCGGTCAACGCGCCGCCGGTGCACTGGATCATCATGCTGGGGGTGCTGATCGGCGGCCCGTTCGCCATCCACGCCGCGCGCAACTCGGCGCTGGGCATCGTGTTGACCTTCGCCTTCACCGGCGTACTGGGCTTCTTCCTCGGCCCGATCCTGAGCATGTACCTGGGTCTGCCGAACGGGCCACAGATCGTCGGCAACGCCTTCGCCGCCACTGCGGTCGCGTTTGTCACGCTTTCCGGCTACGCCCTGGCCACCAAGAAGGACTTCAGCTTCCTCGGCGGCTTCCTGGTCGTCGGCCTGATCGTCGCCCTGCTGGCCATCGTCGCCAACCTGTTCCTGGCGATCCCGGCCCTGTCGCTGGCCATCTCGGCCGCGGTTGTCCTGCTGCTGTCGGCCGCCATCCTGTTCGACACCAGCCGGATGATTCACGATCCCGAGGCCAACTACATCGTGATGACGGTCTCGCTGTACGCGAACCTCTATGTGATGTTCCTGCACCTGCTGAACCTGTTCCACGCCTTCATGGGCGACAACTAGGGTTCCGCGCTGCACAGCACGGCAGGAATGCGTTCCAGGGCCCCGCACAGCGGGGCCCTTTTCATTGGACACCATCTTCATTGAATACGGATACACGCCGATCATGAGCCACCTTCAACGCGGCGTCTTTCTCGATCTCGCCACGGTCGACCGCGACGATCTTGACCTGACCGAACTCCGGGCCAGCCTTCCCGAGTGGTCCTTCCACGAGCACACCGAGCCGGGTCAGCGGCTGGGCCGGATCGGTGATGCCGAGGTGATCGTCACCAACAAGGTCGAGCTGAATGCGGAGGTACTGGCCGCAGCCCCTCGCCTGCGACTCGTCTGCGTCGCCGCCACCGGAACCAACAATATCGACGAGGAAGCAGCCCACCGCCTGGGTATCGTCGTCAGCAATGCGCGCGACTACGCCACCGACTCCGTGGTGCAGCACGTCTTCACCCTGCTGCTGACGCTGGTCACCCAACTGGACGCCTACCGCGCGGACATTCGCGCCGGTCGCTGGAGCGCCTCCGATCAGTTCTGTCTCCTCGACCACCCCATCGGCACGGTGGCCGGAATGCGCCTCGGCATCATCGGCTGGGGCGTACTGGGCCGGGCCACCGCGCGCGTCGCCGAGGCCTTTGGCATGGAGGTGCTGGTCGCCGAGAGCCTGAATCCGGACCGCGCAGCACAAGAGGATCGCGTGCCGCTGGAACGGTTGCTGGGACAATGCGACGTCATCAGCCTGCACTGCCCCCTGACCGCGACGACCCGGCACCTCATCGATGATGCCGCCCTGCGCCAGATGCGTCCGGGGGCCCTGCTGCTGAACACCGCCCGGGGTGGCCTGGTCGATCCCGAGGCCCTGGCCAGGTACCTGCGCAGCGCGCATCTCGGCGGCGCCGGCATCGACGTACTGGAACCGGAACCCCCACCGGCGGATCACCCCCTGCTGGCCGACGATATCCCCAACCTCGTCCTCACGCCCCACACCGCCTGGGCCGCGCGAACCGCCCGACAGCGGGTGATCGACGAGGTTACGGCCAATATCCACGGCTTCGCGAGCGACCAGCCGCGCAACGTGGTGGAGTAACCCACATGGATTCGGAAGCCCTGCAAAAACGCATCGAGGATCTGGAGATCCGCCTGGCCCATCAGGAATACACCCAGGAGGAGCAGGCCCGCGTGCAACTGGAGCTGCAACAGGCCAATACCGAGCTGCGCCAGCAGGTCCAGTGGCTGCGCGATCGCATGCGCGACCTCGAGGAGCACGGCGGCGGGCCGGAGGGCGCCGAACCACCCCCGCCGCACTACTGACGCCCATGCCACTCACCGTACGCGCGGCCCCCGGCCACGAGTCCGCCGCCAACGCACTGCGCCAGGCCTTGGCGGCGCGCGGCTACGCCCATGCCGGGGAAGCCACGCTCGTGCTGGAGACGGGAGACCGCGGGCTCGAACTGGTCCGCGAGGACGTACACCCGCCGCTGCGACTGCAGCTGGACTTTGCCGCCGGGCGCCAGGGCTACCGCCTCGCCCATGCCGGTCACCAGCGCGAGGGCCTGATCCGCGCCTTCGGCAGACTCCCGCGTGACGGTCATGTGCTGGATGCCTCCGCCGGCCTGGGCCGCGACACCCTCCTGCTGGCCGCGCACGGCTTCCGGGTCACGGCCTGGGAGCGGCATCCCGTGGTGTACCACCTGCTCGCCGACGCGCTGGAACGCGCGGCGGCCAGTCCGGAACTCGCGCCCATCATCGGACGCATCACCCTGCACGAGGGGAAGGCCGATCCAGCGCATCTCGCCGTCCCGGCAATGGCCGCGGTCTTCGATCCCATGTTCCCGGAACGGGCCAAGCGGGCCGCGGTGAAAAAGGACATGCAGCTGATGCAGGCGCTGATGCCCGAGGCGGCCGACCCCGACGCGGAGCAAACCCTGGCCACCCTGCGCCAGAACGTGGAACGTCGCGTCATCGTCAAGCGCCCGCTGCATGCGCCCGCCCTCGGTCCCGACTCGCCCCAGGCGAGCATCAAGGGCAAGAGCGTGCGCTTTGACCTCTACCCTGCCATCACCCTCGCGAAGGTGGAGGACGGCTGACTCAGACCGTCCAGGCCGGACACGGTTTTCCGCGTCCGCAGAGGCACCCGCATAGCGAGTTGGCGCCTGCCGGAACCACGTCACCCCTGGGGCCCGGTGAAAGAGCCAGGGCCGCTTGGGAGGTCACCTTCACGGTCTGCCCAGGATCAGTTGGTCATCCCCGGCGAAGCGATAGTCGGGGATGGGCAGGTTGCGCCGGGCCGATTGATCCGCATATACGCGGCCGGCGCCGTCGTAACGTCCGCCCCGGCAGCGGTCGACAAAGCCACCGCTCCAGCCGTCGGCCTCGTCCGGGTGGACCAGGTCCAGCTCGCAACCCAGATCCGCACTTTCGCCGATCACCACCAGCCACTCGGGCCGGAAGCTGCGCAATGGCCGATCCAGCCCGTCCGGTTGCTGGCCGCGGCGGGCCTCCGGGTCGACCAGCTCGTCATCACCGGCCAGGGCGGCCTGCCACGCAGCATCGCGATGGACCACAAGCACGTGGCGGCTACCGTGAATCACACGCAGGGCCTCGCCCGGGGCAATCTCGGCAAGATCCACCCGCAGCGTCTCGCCACGGCTATCGCCCGGTCCGGAAAAGGCGTACCGGAGCATCACCCCAACCAGCAGCAGGGCGGCCCCGAGAACCATCAGTTTGATCAGGGCGCGGATGCGTACCCGAGTCAGCGAGTCGTTTGTTGCGTGCACCTGGTATCCCCGTTCGCGTCCGGAACCCCCCGGAACCCGCGTCGAAATCGCTTTGCCTGAGACGGACGCACGCCTACACTATGCAGCATGAATGAACCCAAACGCTCCAGTCGCACCTACGTAGGCCTGTACAACGATATGTACGCCGGCATGACCCCCATCGGCAATTTCATCCGCGATGCCTGGGTATTCGGCATCCTCCCGGAGGACGAAACCTGCGATGGCTGGGATGTCTCGCGCATCCAGATGCTGCATGACCAGGTCAACGCCGAGTGGGACAAATACAGCCTGCGCATCAGCAACCTCCCGCCCGAGCTGCGCGAGCGCCATGAGCGCATCCATAACGAAGCCATCGAGCGCGCCCGCGAGCACGGCTGGGTCGCCGGCCAGGACATCGACAGCGAGATGGGCGACGACGCCTGATGGGGGCCAGCGAACCGCTGATTCGCCCCCTTGTTGTCATCGCTGCCCTGCTGGGAGGGACTGCCGTCGTCCTCGGCGCCTTCGGCGCCCACGCCCTGCAGGAACGCCTGACGGAACAGGCCCTCGCGACCTGGCATACCGGCGTCCAGTATCACTTCATCCATGCCCTGGCCCTGCTGCTGGTCGCGGCGTTGTGGGCCCACCTGGCCAACGGCTGGGCCGCTGCCAGTGCTGTGGCGTTCGTGATCGGCATCCTGCTGTTCTCTGGGAGCCTGTATGCCCTGGCGCTCGGCGCACCCCGTATCCTCGGCGCGATCGCACCGCTGGGCGGCACCGCGTTTATCCTCGGCTGGGCCGGGTTGGCCATTGCCGCCTGGCGCAGCTGACCTATAATCACGGCGCAGCCACTCCCCTCTTCCCGACCGTATCGAGATCCCCATGAGCCAGACCTCCTTCGCCGTATTCGCCGAAAACACCCTGGACGACATCCAGACCCGCCTCACCGAGCAAAGCGCGCTGGACGACCTGGACATTGACCTGATCGACGGCGTGATGACGGTCGAATTCGACGATGGCGCCCAGTTGATCCTGAACCGCCAGGAGGCCGCACAGCAGATCTGGCTCTCCTCGCCCGAAGGACCGGCCCATTTCGGCTATTCCGACGAGGAAGGCACCTGGATCGACGATCGTAACGGCGAAGAGCTGCACGCGACCCTGGTGCGGGTCATCGAGCAGAAACTGGGCGTACCCGTCGAGCTCTGATCCGGCGACCACAGGTCGCTGTCAGTCGCCCTTGCCGGCGCCCTTCTTCGAATCGTCCGGGCCCGCGGCCTCGCGTTCCTCCTGCGTTGCGGGCGCCTCTTCCAGCGCCCGCAGATGCGCCTCGACCTCGGCCAGTACCGGGTGGGGCTTGTCCTGCTCCAGCGCCATATCGATCGCCTTGAGCGCCTCCACCGCCTCCGCATCGCCGCGCAGCGGCATGCGCGCGACCCCCAGCGCCAGCATGCGGAACTGGCGGAACACCAGATAGCTGAGCGTCGCCACCACCAGGGCGGCCCACAGGTTGTCCTGGAACCAGAGCCATACCGCTGCCCCGTAGCCCCCGAAGGTCAGCGCGAAGATTCCCAGCGCTACGCGGTGGGAACGGGCAACGATGCCTTCCAGCACTTCACGGTTGCGGATTACGAAGTCACGGTCGAAATGCAAAGGGATGATTCCTTGAGTCAGCGGCGTGGTCAGGGGCGCGGCGGCTGCTGGGCACGCCAGCGTTCGAAGGTCGGATACTCCTCGTAGCCACGGGTCAGGACAAAGTCCAGCACGTTGCGCAGCCGATTCTGGTGGACGACCGAATCGATGCGGATAATTTCTTCGCCGCGCTCGTCGAAGAAAATGAGCGTGGGCGCCCAGTGCACACCCAGTTCCGCGGCCCAGTCTTTTGCGTTGGTGCGGTCGCCACCCGGCGTCAGCACCGGCGTATCGGCATCGTCGGCATCCAGCTGCACCGCATCCATCAGGCCGATGCGCTCCAGCACTTCGTCCTGCTGCAGCGGCTCGGAGTGCATGATATCGCAGGCATGGCAGGCCTCGCGCTCAAAGAACACCACCAGTGGGCGTTCGGCGGGGATTCGGCTCCGATCCAGCGCATACGGCTGGTTGATGAAGAACTCCCGCTGGTTGATGTCGTCGAGATCGAACTTTGGCGGTGGGTCGGCACGCTCCAGATAGTCGCGAAAACTCTCCTCGCGGTCATGCCGGTCAATCACGTATTCCAGCAGCGCGCGGAACCGGTATGGTGGGTAGTAACCGCGCATCTGATGGATGCGCTCGCCGTCCTCGTCGTAAAAGGCAATCGAGGGGGTAAAGTTCAGCCGTTGTTCGGCGGCGTAGCGCCGTTCGAGCCAGGTCTCGCCGTCCAGGTCCGTGACTTCACGTGTGCCCAGCGCGTCGATGGCCACCACATTGAAGTGTGACGCCAGGTACTCGCGGATATCGTCCTGTGCGAAGTTCTTGTCGAACAGCGCCTCGCAATAGGGGCAGTCATCCATGCCGAAGTAGACGGCCAGCCCCATCTTTCCCTGCTCCACCGCGTCTTCCAGGTCCTCGCGCAGATCGAGGAAGCTCAGCTCGAACCAGTCGGGCGTATGCAGCCCAATCGGGCGCGGGGTGTCATCGAACACGATCCCCTCGTCGGATTCGACGGATTCGTCCGCCACAGAGGCGGTCGCGAACAACACCACCATGCCCACCAGCGAGACGACGCTCGCCAGCCAACCCAACCAATTCTTCCTGCCAAGGGCGTTATTCACGTCGAGAAGACTCCCGGTGGACCTCCTATTCGGACGGCGGCTCCATCACCGAGGTTCCCCCGAGATACGGGCGCAGTTTTTCCGGGATGTGGATCGAGCCGTCTGCCTGCTGGTGATTCTCCAGCAGCGCGACCAGGGCCCGGCCCACCGCAACCCCGGACCCGTTGATGGTGTGCACCAGCTCCGGGCGTTCGCCCGCCTTCGGTCGGAAGCGCGCCTGCATGCGGCGCGCCTGGAAGGCCTGGAAGTTGGAGCAAGAGGAGATCTCGCGGTAGGCATCCTGGGCCGGCAGCCAGACTTCCAGGTCATAGGTGCGCGCCGCGGCAAAGCCCATGTCCCCGGCGCTCAGGAGCATCACGCGGTACGGAAGTTCCAGCGCCTGCAAGACCCGCTCGGCATGGCCCAGGAGTTCCTCCAGTGCGGCATCCGAGCTCTCCGGCTGCACGATCTGCACCAGCTCCACCTTCTCGAACTGGTGCTGCCGGATCAGGCCGCGCACGTCGCGCCCATAGCTGCCCGCCTCGGAACGAAAACACGGGGTGTGGGCCACCATCTTCAGCGGCAAGGCCTCGGCATCGAGGATCTGCTCGCGCACCAGGTTGGTCAGGGTGACCTCGGCGGTGGGGATCAGACGGTAGCGCTGGTCACAGTCGACCGAGAACAGGTCATCGTCGAACTTCGGCAACTGCCCGGTCCCCTCCAGCGATTCGGGATTGGCCAGATAGGGGACGTAGGTCTCCTGGTAGCCGTGTTCGCCAGTATGGAGATCGAGCATGAACTGGGTCAGTGCCCGGTGCAGGCGCGCCATCTGACCGCGCATCACCACGAAACGCGAACCGGCCACCCGCACTGCGGCCTCGAAGTCCAGCCAGCCACCGGGCAGCCCCAGGTCCACGTGATCGCGCGGCGTGAAATCGAAGTTCCGCGGGGTCCCCTCGCGGCGGACCTCGACGTTGTCTTTCTCGTCCAGTCCGTCGGGCACGTCCGCCTGCGGCAGATTCGGGATCTGCATCAGCATCGCATCCAGCTCCTGCTGGACCCCGTGCAGATCGGTCTCGCACTGCTTGAGCTCGTCGCCCAGGCGCCCGACCTCGGCCTTCAGCGGCTCAATGTCCTCGCCCCGCGCCTTCGCCTGCCCGATACCCTTGGAGCGAGTGTTGCGGTCGGCCTGCAGCTCCTGGGTGCGTACCTGCAACGCCTTGCGCCGGGCCTCCAGGGCCTTGAAGCGTTCGCGGTCCAGGGTATAGCCACGGCGTTCCAGCGCGGTGGCAGTCGCATCCAGGTCCTGGCGCAGGCTGTGGATATCAAGCATGACGGATTTCCGGCAAGGGGTGGAAAGAACGACGGGGAAGTCTACGGTTGCCGCCCCGTGGCGTCCACGGTCGCGGCCAATGCCCTCACGAGGCGACCGGCCCGACCCCCAGCAGGAATCGAGTTCCGTGGAGCCCCGCTGCCGCAGCCAGCACGCAGACCAGCAGGCTCGCGAGCATGTAGCCCAGTGCACGCGCCCAGGCGCCTACATCTACCATGTGAACGACTTCCAGGGAGAAGGTGGAAAATGTCGTAAAGCCACCCAGCACCCCGACGACCAGCAACAAGCGCCAGGCAGGGTGCAGTTCCAGGCGCTCCACCAGCACCACGGCCAGCACACCGATCAGGAACGAGCCGAGGATGTTGATGCTCAACGTACCCCAGGGAAAGGCACGCCCGAAGTGCGCCACCATCCACTCCTGCATCCCCAGCCGCAGTGCCGAGCCCAGCGCACCGCCTGCCGCCACTGCCAGATACGAGCCCAGCCCAATGCCCATCATCACGTCCCGCTTGCGGAAAAGACCCACAGTTTATGCGATCACCTCGCACGGACCCAGCAGACCCCTACCATCGAGGCCATGAGCGCCCATCCCGCCACACCGCCGACCGAGGCCGCCGCACAGGCGCTGGCCGCGGTCATTGAGGGTCTGACCACCGAGCTGCCCTCGGACGCCCTGGTGGTCGAGGCCGCGGAACGCCGAGCCTACGAGTGCGACGGCCTCTCCGCCTACCGCCAGATCCCCGGGGCCGTGGCCCTGCCACGAACCCACGAGGAACTGCTGACCTGCCTGCGGCTCTGTCGCGAGCACGGGGTCCCGATCGTGCCGCGCGGGGCTGGCACCGGGCTGTCCGGCGGCGCCCTGCCCAGCGAGACTGGGCTGCTGCTGTCCCTGGCGCGCTTCAATCGCATCCTGGAGATCGATGCCGACAACCGCTGCGCGGTCGTCCAGCCCGGCGTGCGCAACCTCGCGATCTCCGAGGCGGCAGCCCCGCAAGGGCTCTACTACGCACCCGACCCGTCCTCGCAGATCGCGTGTTCCATCGGCGGCAACGTGGCCGAGAACGCGGGAGGCGTGCATTGCCTGAAGTACGGACTCACCGTGCACAACGTGATCGGGCTGGAGCTGGTCACCCTGGAGGGCGAGATCATCCGCCTCGGCGGCAAGACGCTGGATAGTGCCGGATTGGACCTGCTCGCCTTCATGGTTGGCTCGGAGGGCATGCTGAGCATCGTGACCGAAGTCACCGTGCGCCTGCTGCCCCGGCCCGAGCGCACCCAGGTCCTGCTGGCCAGCTTTGACCAGGCCGAGGCCGCCGGACGCGCAGTGGCAGGCATCATCGCGGCCGGACTGATTCCCGCCGGGCTGGAAATGATGGACAACGCTGCCATCCGCGCTGCGGAGGACTTCGTCCACGCCGGCTACCCGGTGGAGGCGGCCGCGATCCTCTTGTGCGAGCTCGACGGCACCAACGCCGAGGTCTCCGAGGACGTCATGGTGGTACGCCAGAAGCTCCTGGATCTGGGCGCCACCGAGGTGCACACCGCCCGTGACGACGCCGAACGCGCATTGTTCTGGGCCGGGCGCAAGGCCGCGTTCCCTGCCGCCGGGCGAATCTCGCCGGACTACTACTGCATGGACGGGACCATCCCGCGCCACCAGATCGGGACGGTGCTGGAACGAATCAACACCCTGTCGCGCGAGGTTGGCCTCGGCGTGTGCAACGTGTTCCACGCCGGTGACGGCAACCTGCATCCACTGATCCTCTACGACGCCAACCAGTCCGGGCAACTGGAAACCGCGGAGGCCTTCGGCCAGCAGATCCTCGAACTCTGCGTCGAGGTCGGTGGCACCGTCACCGGGGAACACGGCGTAGGCGTGGAAAAGCTGGACGGCATGTGCGTGCAGTTCGCCGCGCCGGAACTGGAGCAGTTTCACCACCTGCGCCGCGCGTTCGACCCGCTGGGGCTGCTCAACCCTGGCAAGGCCATCCCCACGCTCGCCCGCTGCGCCGAGTTCGGGCGCCAGCACGTCCACGGTGGGCAGCTGTCGCACCCGGAACTCCCGCGCCTGTAGGATGACATGCTCGACCCAACCGAGCTGAGCCTCCGATGCCCAGGGCCACCCTTGCAACCGCGCTGGCCGACGACTTCTCCGGAGCCGTCGACGCCACGCTGAGCGCCCTGCAGGCGTTGATCCCGCTGGACATGTGGATGCTCACACGGGTCGAGTCCGACGACTGGGTGGTATTGCACACCCACGGCCACGCACCGCGCATCCGCCCCGGGGCTGCATTCAGCTGGCAGCACTCCTACTGCGTGCACATGAATGCCGGAGATGGACCGAACATCGCCGCGGACGCACGCACGGTTCCAGCCTATGCCAGTGCCCCGATCAATGAGGTCGCAACGATTGGCTGCTACATCGGGTTCCCGCTGTACGATGCCGATGGCGAACTCTTCGGCACGCTTTGCGGATTGCATCCCGAACCCATGGACTCCGCCATCGAACACCATGAGCCGGTCGTTCGTGCCCTGGCAGGTTCGCTGGGGCACCTGCTGCGCCTCAGCCAGCGCGCCGAGGGGCTGGACCGGCTGCGGCAGCACGCGGCCCTGGCCGCCCACGGTGACCCCCTGACCGGCGTGCTCAACCGCCACGGCTGGGAGCTCGCGCTGGACGCGGAGGAGACCCGCTGCCAACAGAGCGGCCAACCCGCCGGCATCATCCTGTTCGATCTCTTCCCCGGGGACTCGAGCGTGGACAGCACGGGCATTCAGGATGACACCGAACTGGTTCGCGCGATCCTCGCCCTGCAGGGCCTGGCAGGCCCCACCGACCTGATCGGTCGACTCGGTGGCACCCGCTTCGGCCTGCTCGCGATCGACCTGAGGGAGCAACCCCTGGCGGCGCGGGCGCGACACATCCGCCAGGCCCTGTCCGCAAAGGCCATCCCCGCGGCCATTGGCCACGCCATGCGCGAACCCGGTGCCGGAAGCCTGGAACACGCACTGAAGCGCGCGGAACGCGAACTGCGACCGGCAGCGCGACCCGCGATCTCCTAGACTTTTTCCATCCTGCGCGGCGAACCGCCGCCCCACCGTCTCGACGGATTGTCCCATGGCCCGAATCTTCGACCTCCCCGATACCGCGCCCTCGCCGTTCAACCTCGGGGTCGATCATGTCCTGAAACTGCTCCACCGGATCGCCCCCCTGGACGTCTGGATGCTGACCCGCATCGAGGACAACGAGCAGATCGTCGTGCGCGCCGACGACCACGGCTACGGCATTCAGGCCGGCACGGCCTTTGACTGGAGCAATTCCTTCTGCATCCGCATGCTCGCCGAACGCGGCCCGCGAATCGCCCCCGACGTACAACAGGTTCCCGCCTATCAGGAGGCGCTTGCCGCACAACCCGATCCCCCTGCCATCGGCAGCTACATCGGGTTTCCGGTGCAGGACCGTGAGTACGAGATGTACGGCGTGCTTTGCGCGATGAACCCGGAACCCATATCGGCCGACATCGAGGCGCAATCGGAACAGATCCAGGCCGCCGTCACCGTCATCGAGTCACTGATCCGCCAGCGCCGCCAGATCGACGAACTTGAACGCGAGCGCGAGGCCCTGCGACTGGAGGCCTACAACGACGCCCTTACCGGCACCTACAACCGGCGCGGCTGGCTACTCGCGTTGAGCGCCGAGGAACAGCGCTGCCAGGATCACAGCCTCCCGGCGGGTCTCGTCGCCATCGACCTCGACAACCTGAAGACCGTCAACGACCAGGAAGGCCATGACGCCGGCGACCGATTGATCAAGGCGGCTGGCCAGGCCCTGCGGGATGCCAGTCGCGAAATCGACATCGTTGCCCGCCTGGGCGGAGACGAGTTTGGCGTGCTGCTTCCGGAGACGCCGGCCGACCACCTCCCCGGGATCGCGAACCGGCTGCGTACGGCGCTGCAGGAGGCCGGTGTGTCGGCCTCCATCGGTTACGCCTGCCGCACCGTCAGCGGGTCCCTGCCCGAGGCGCAGACCAGCGCCGATGCCGCGATGTACGCCGACAAGCGCCAGCGCCGCGGAACCCCCGGGCCCTGACGCCCTCGCGCTGCAAGCACGATCGCCCTTTTCCTCCGGGCCCAACACACTTCACGCACCCCTCTGCCGCGGGCCGGTCGATGGTTTACCATTCACCTAATCCGCATCCGGACGTCCCCTTCGCTACGAGGCCGTTTCATGAGCAAAACCGTCACGCTGACCGACAACACCACCGGCAAGAGCATCGAACTGCCGATCCAGGAGGGCTCGCACGGCCCGAACTGCCTGGATGTCCGCACCCTGTACAAGGAGCTCGGCTACTTCACCTATGACCCGGGGTTCATGTCCACGGCCAGCTGTCGTTCGGACGTCACCTTCATCGACGGCGACGAGGGCACCCTGCTCTACCGCGGCTACCCGATTGAACAGTTGGCAGAAGAGAGCACCTATCTCGAGGTCTGCTATCTGCTGCTGAACGGCGACCTGCCTGCGGCCGACGACCTGCACGACTTCTCGCGCATCATCAAGGAGCACTCGATGCTGCACGAGGCCGTGCGCCGCTTCTTCGACGGCTTCCGCCACGACGCGCATCCAATGGCGATCATGGTCGGTGTGGTCGGCGCGCTGTCGGCCTTCTATCACGACAACGTGGACGTGCATAACCCGGAACATCGGCGCATCGCCGCGCACCGGCTGATCTCCAAGATGCCCACCATCGCCGCCTGGTCGTACAAGTACGCCAACGGCCAGCCGTTCATGTACCCGGACAACAACCTGTCCTACACCGCCAACTTCCTGGCGATGATGTTCGGCGTGCCCAGCGAGCCCTACCAGCCGAACCCGGTGTTCGTGCGCGCGCTCGACCTGATCCTGATCCTGCACGCCGACCACGAGCAGAACGCCTCGACCTCCACCGTGCGCCTGTCCGGCTCCTCCGAGGCCAACCCGTTTGCCGCGATCTCCGCCGGTATCGCCTCGCTTTGGGGGCCACTGCATGGGGGTGCGAACGAGAAGGTCATCCGCATGCTCGAGGAGATCGTGCACTCCGACAAGAGCGTGGAGGACTTCGTGGCCCGCGCGAAGGACAAGAACGACTCCTTCCGCCTGATGGGCTTCGGCCACCGCGTGTACAAGAACTACGATCCGCGCGCCAAGATCATCCGCAAGATGTGCCACGACCTGCTGGCGGAGATGGGCGACATGGGCGCCGATAACCAGCCCCTGTTCGACGTCGCCATGGAGCTGGAACGTATCGCGATGGAGGACGACTACTTCATCGAGCGCAAGCTCTACCCCAACGTGGACTTCTACTCCGGCATCATCCTGCGCGCGATGGGCATCCCGTTGAACATGTTCACCGTGATTTTCGCCCTCGCCCGTACCGTCGGCTGGATCTCGCACTGGAACGAAATGATGCAGGACCCCGAATCCCGCATCGGCCGCCCGCGCCAGCTCTACACCGGCTACCGCTCGCGCGACTACACCTCCATCGAGGAACGCTAGAGAGACACGAATCCATGCGCAGGTCCGCGTTGGCACCCCGTGTTTTCCGCGACCCGATACGGCACATCGACTGGTAGACGCGCCACCGGCCGGTGTGCTCTCCTTGGAGGTCTGCAATGCAGATCGGGGAGCGTGGAGTCCCACCCCACGACCGATGGAACGCCGGGGCTTGGCTGCTTCTGCCCACAGACGGTGTTGCCGTGCGAGCACGAACGCGTGCGTTGTTCCGCATCCACCCCAGGCGGGCATCCGGTCCGATGCTTGCCGAACCCCTGCGCCGGTGCTATCAACTGGGTAGTAACAAGGGAGGGAGTGCTCATGTCCACCGACCGTTTCTTCATTTTGTTTGCCGGTATTGTCGTCCTGGTCAGCGTACTGCTCACCTGGCTGGCCAGCCCCTGGTGGCTGCTGCTCACCGTCTTCATGGGCATCCACCTGATTCAGGCCTCGTTTACCGGCTTCTGCCCGCTGGTGATGATCCTGAAATCCATGGGGCTCAAGCCCGGCGAAATCTTCCCCTGAACCCGGCCCGCGCGGTGGATGGCGAGGAAACCCCATCGACTACGCGCCCCTTGTGTTCGTGAGCGTCAGACTGCATATTAGACTTCACTAATACTTAACAAGGAGACACCATCCATGAGCATTGACCGCATCGTCCTCGCCTTCGCCGGCACCGTCGTGATCATCAGCGCCATCCTCGGGTGGGTCTTCACCCCGATGTGGCTGATCCTGACCCTGTTCGTCGGCGCCAACCTGTTGCAGTCCGCCTTCACCGGCTTCTGTCCGCTGGCCATGATCCTGAAGGCGATGGGCGTGAAGCCCGGGGAAGCCTTCAACTAAAACCAAGGGGTCCCCACTCCTTCCAAGGCCCGGGCACCGCTGGTCCCGGGCCTTTGTGTTTGCGCCGCCCGCGAGTGATCAACGCCTGTCTACACTTCAGGTGATACCCACTCACGCTGAGCGTAGGCCCAATGCGATTTCGAGACCGAAATGAAGCCGGCGAGCAACTCGCACATGCCCTGGACCGCTATCGCGGCCAACCCGGCGTTGTGTATGCCTTGCCGCGTGGCGGAGTCCCCCTGGGGATCGCCGTCGCCCGGCACCTGGGCATGCCCCTCGATCTCCTGATCCCGCGCAAGATCGGCCACCCGTTCCATCCCGAGTACGCGATCTGTGCCGTGCCCGAGCAGGGCGAACCGGTCTGCAATCCACGCGAGGCGGAACGCGTCGATCCAGGCTGGCTGGACCAGGCCGAGGCGCGCGAACGCGCCGAAGCCCGGCGCAGGCGCCAACTGTACTGCACGACGCCTTCCCCGGACGTTGGCGGCAAGCTGGCGATCATTGTCGACGACGGGATCGCCACCGGACTCACCATGCGCGCCGCGATCCGCGACGCACGTCAGCGCCGGCCTCGCCATCTGGTCGTGGCGATCCCGGTGGCACCAGAGGAGACCGCGGCGCTCCTGGAAAACGAGGTCGATGAACTGGTCACCCTGGACATCCCCGAGTACTACCGCGGCTCGGTGGGGGCGTACTACGAGGATTTCGAACAAGTCTCCGACGACGCGGTCATCGCGATGATGGCCTCCGTCCACCGTGCGGAAAACCCCGATGTCTCGCGCGAATGAACAGTCCGTCGACCTGGCCCTGGACGGCCAGGTCCACCAGGGGATTCTCGGCGTGCCCGAGACACCCATTGGGCTCGTCGTTTTCGCACACGGCAGCGGTAGCAGCCGCCTGAGCCCGCGCAACCATCAAGTGGCGCGGACACTGCAGGCCAGCCGCATCGCCACCCTGATGTTCGATCTTCTCACCGAAGAGGAAGATCGCACCTACGCCAACCGCTTCGATATCGAACTCCTCGGCCGGCGGCTGGTGCAGGCCTGCCAATGGGCGGCCGCCCAGCCTCGCCTGGCACCCCTGCCGCTCGGGCTGTTTGGCGCCAGCACCGGCGCCGCCGCAGCGCCGGAGACCATCCGGGCCGTTGTCTCGCGCGGCGGGCGACCGGATCTGGCGGGCGCCGCCCTGCCCCGAGTCGAGAGCCCCACCCTCCTCATCGTGGGCGGTGACGACACCATGGTGATTCAACTGAATCGCCAGGCGCAGGCGCTCATGCACGCGCGCTGCGAGCTCCAGATCGTACCCGGCGCCA
Source organism: Thioalkalivibrio sp. AKL9 (assembly GCF_000377825.1). Classification (NCBI taxonomy): domain Bacteria; kingdom Pseudomonadati; phylum Pseudomonadota; class Gammaproteobacteria; order Chromatiales; family Ectothiorhodospiraceae; genus Thioalkalivibrio; species Thioalkalivibrio sp. AKL9. The sequence goes on from NZ_KB905113.1 coordinate 78,089, forward strand.
GCCACCTGTTCGAGGAACCGGGCACGCTGGAACAGGCAGCCGAACTCGCGGCCGCCTGGTTCAGCAAGTGCTTGCCTACGGCGTAATGGCGACCTTCAGCACGCCGTCGCGTTGATGCGAGAACAGCTCGTAAGCCGTCTCGATATCCGCCAGCTTGTAACGGTGCGTCACCATCGGCGTCAGGTCCACGCGTCCCGAGGCGACGACCTCCATCAACCGCCGCATGCGTTCTTTCCCGCCGGGGCACAGGGTGGTCACGATGGTGTGATCGCCCAGCCCGGCTGCAATCGCATCCAGCGGCATGGAAAGCTTGCCCGAATACACCCCGAGACTGGAAAGGGTCCCGCCCGGTTTCAGGATGCGCAGACAGGCCTCGAAGGTCTGCTGCTGCCCCAGGGCCTCGATGGCCACATCGACCCCGCGCCCGCCAGTCAGCTCCATGATCGTCTCGACCGGGTCCTGCTCGCGGAAGTTGATCGCCACATCCGCGCCCAGCTTGCGGGCGGTCTCCAGGCGCTCCGGCACCCCGTCCACCACGATGATCCGGGTGGCCCCCATGAGCTTGGCACCCGCCGTGGCACAAAGGCCGATAGGGCCCTGGGCGAACACGGCCACCGTATCGCCGATGTGGATGTGCCCATGCTCGGCCCCACCGAAACCGGTGCTCATGATGTCCGGACACATCAGTACCTGTTCGTCGCTCAGGCCGTCCGGCACCGGGGTCAGATTCGCCTGCGCATTGGGGATGCGCACGTACTCCGCCTGACAGCCATCGATCGTGTTTCCCAGCTGCCAGCCACCCATGGCCTTGCCACCACACTGGCTGGAGATGCCCTCCAGGCAGGAATGGCATTGCCCGCAGGGCGTGATCGCGCCCGCGATGACCCGCTGGCCGACCTCATAGCCGGTCACTGCGTCCCCGATGCGTTCGATCACCCCAACCGGTTCGTGCCCCACGATACGGCCCGCCTCCACCGGGTACTCGCCCTTGAGGATATGCACATCGGTCCCGCAGATGGTCGTGGTCGTCACCCGCAGCAGGGCATCCGTCGGCCCGATCTCCGGGATCGGCCGCTCCTGCAACTCGATCCGCCCGGGTTCGACAAAAACTGCCGCCTTCATCGTGCTCATACCAACCTCCTTTGTAGCGTTCCTCGGAAAACCCTGAAGAACCCATCGTTCGCCATCGCGCGCGCAGCAAAGCAATCTTTGTGGCCTGGCCATCCACTGTGCATGGATTGTTTCGCCGCTGCGCTGCGCGCAAGCGCGGGTCATCCAGCGTTTCCCCAGAGGCGCAACATGCCGTCATGCACACCCTGTTCATCAAACATAGCAGGCCAGCCCCCCGATCTTCCCGCCCGGGCACCGATTGATCGCGACGCCCCGCTCGCCTCCCTTACAATGAGCCTACATCTGCTGTTCAGGATCGCCTGTGATCTCGCTCATTCCCCGCCTGTTTCAACGCGCCCCGGCCCTCGATCCCGAAAGCCGGGCCTGGATCCACGCCATCTTCGATTGGGCCGGGAACGAACCACACCTGGGATCGATGCTGCGCAAGGCACATCTGGTACTGCCCACGGCCGAGCACTTCCCCGGGCAAGCCGACAATCGCCAGGCCATGGCTCAACTGGTGTTCGATCGCGTGCTGGAACATGCCGGGCTCGGGGACAGTCCGTTCCGGCTCGTGCACCCTGGAAACCTGATGGACGATCCCATCCCCTGGGATGCGATGAATACGGCCCGACCGAGCCGCAACCCGGGGGAGCCCCAGTCGGCGGGCGTCGGCATCCCCTACGACCCGGAGCTCGTCGCCCATTCCCAGGCGCTGATTGCCCACTTCGCGCGCGAGATCGCCTTGCGCCTGCTCGCCACGGCTGGCGAGCCCCCACCCGCCCTGGAGGGTAACGAGGCCCATATCGCGGAACTCCTCGCCACCCAGATGGGCTTCGGGGTCATGCTGGCCAATACTGCCTTCCAGGTCCGCGTGAATCAGTGCGGTGCCTGCAAGGGGCCGAGCGCCGAACGCGAAACCGCACTCTCGCGCGACGACCTTGCCTACGCCCTGGGGTTGTTCTGCCGGCGGCACGCCATCCCGCCGTCGCGAGCGAGGGCTCACCTGAATACCCCGTTGCGCCCGGCCCTGCGCCACGCATTGCGCGATCTCGCCCGTCGCGAGCGTGAAGCCGCGAGCGGCGCCGCCTGATCGGCCCGTCCTACGGGCCCCAGCTGCACACCCGCCAGGCGTGGCGTTATTCAATCCGTTTTATAAGATTTCTTCCGTACCTTACTGTCGAATAGTCAGATTTACCTGATCGAAAGTGGATACCACTTAGCGCGGGGTCTCGGCGCGTTGAAGAGCGGTGCCTGGGCATCTAGTTATCAGAGTTGCGAAACCACAGCTTTCTGGAGGCTCATCATGACCACCCTGCGTTACTGCCTTGCTGCCCCGATCTTCCTTGCGTTTGCCGCCGCGCCCCTGCACGCCAGCGAGGGTACCTTCGACACCCCAACGCTGATCCCCGAGCTTGCGGTCAAGGCCGCAGAGGCCGCGGTCGAGGCCTGCCGCGAACGCGACACCCAGGTCACTGCGGCCGTGGTCGACCGACATGGCACCCCCCAGGCCCTGAAGCGCGACCGCTTTGCCGGTCCGCACACGGTGGATACCGCCATCCGCAAGGCCTGGACTGCCGTCAGCTTCCGCACCGACACCCTGGAGCTTCGCGAGATGACGGAACCGGGGGCAGCCGGCTATGGCATCCAGCACCTGCCGGGCGTCAGCACTCTGGGCGGCGGCAAGCAGATCACCACCGGTGGTCGGATTGTCGGCGGCATCGGCATCTCCGGCGCCCCTAGCGGACAGGTCGATGACGAGTGCGCGGCAGCCGGCATCGACGCCATCACCGAAGACCTGCTCTAACCCCACCATCTGCCGGGGCCTTCTCGCGCGAGCGGAGGGCCCCGTTCATCGCATGACCGCGCGAGCCGGTTCAGGCGCCGAGCAAACCGCTTCGCTGAAGCCCGTCGAAGATAAACTGCATCGCGAGCGCGCTCAGCAGCACGCCCAGGATGCGCGTGAGCACATGCGCGCCGGTCACGCCCAGCCAGTGCTGCAGACGTGACGCCACCAGCAGGCACACCAGCGCAAGCACCATAACGGCCACCAACGCCCCGAGTACCACGGCCTGGGCCACCCAGTCGCCCTCGGCCCGGCTCATCATCAGGATCGCGGCCCCCATCGCGCCGGGGCCGGCCAGCAAGGGCGTGGCCAACGGAAAGACCGACAAGTCCTTGCGGGTGCGCGCCTCCTGCGTCTCGGCCGCCGTGGCCGACACCGCGCCCGAGCTGCGGGCAAACACCATGTCGATGCCAATCAACAGCAGCAGGATCCCGCCCGCGGTGTACAGCGCCGCCAGCGAGATCCCCAGCAGCGACAGCAGCGCCTCCCCGACCAGCGCAAACAGCAACAGGATGCCGCCCGCGACCACCGCCCCGCGGATGGCCATAGCACGGCGCTGGGCTGGGTCCACGCCCCGACTGAGGACCGCGAACACCACCGCGACATCCACCGGCCCGATGGTCACGAAAAACGTGGCCAGCGCGACGATTCCCAGTTCCAGCATGGCGGATCCCTCCTCTGGCGGCTGTTCTCCAAGGGCCATGACACGCCCGGAATGGGCCTGGCCATCCGGGGTTTAAGTTGCCCTTCGTGATCGACGAACCTACTTTAGCGCGTTCTGAAACGCTTATTGGGGAGCCATCGAGTCATGAAACGTCGTGTTGTCGGTCATCTGACGCTGGCCAGTCTGCTTGCATCACCCGCCCTCGCTCATGCCCAGGAGGCCGCTCAGACACTGGGCACCGTATCGGTTACCGCCACCGGATACGAGACCCTGATCGACGAGACGCCGTCCTCCGTCACCGTGATCGAGGCCAGCGAAATCCGCAACCGCGAGGCCCGCACCCTGGGCGACCTCCTGCGCGGCCAGCCGGGTGTCGCTACGGCCGTGGACGGATCGGTGGGCTCCGATCCGATCATTCGTGGCCTGAAGCGCGACCAGGTGCTGGTTCTGGTCGATGGCGTGCGCATCAATGCGATGCAGCCACCGGCCCGCGGCTCGCTGGCTTCCTATGTCAACGTCGACCTGATCGAACGCATCGAGATCGTGCGCGGCCCGGGCTCCGTGCTCTACGGCGCCGGTGCCATGGGCGGCGTGATCAACATCATCACCCGCGGCGGCGATTTCACCGACGAACCCGAGACCCGCGGCTTCTCCCGCCTGGGCGTCACCTCGGTCGACGAAGGCATCCGCGGCGCGGTCGGCGTCACCGTCTCCAACGACCGCAACGTGCTGGACCTCTCCACCGCCTACCTGAACACCGACGACTACAAGAACGGCGACGGCGACCGTCTACGCGACTCCGGCACCGAACAGAACGCCTACCACCTGCGCTACCGCGGCAAGCTCGCACCAGGCCACGAGGTCCAGTTCCGCGCCCAGCGCGACGAACGCAAGGACGTCTGGTACCTCGCCTCGCGCAACTTCAATGAAACCCCACCCAGCGCCTCACCGAGTCCCATTGCTCCGCCCCTGGGGCTTAATACCCACTACACCCCGCGTCAGACACGCGATCTCTTCGAACTTCGTTACGAGGGCGAACTATCCGGCGACTGGGCACCTCGCGTCGAAGCCTCGGTGTACCGACACGAACTCTCGCGTGGCAACTACGATTGGAACGCGGAACTCGGCCGCGATTACCGCACGTCGGATACCGACTTCACTACGGACGGGCTTCGCGTGCAGACGGAATTGGTCCCCGCCGACGACCAGATCCTGCTGGTCGGGGCCGAGGCCTGGCGCCTTCGTGCAAGTCCCGTTTCGTTCATCGGCACCGAGGCCAACGGGTTCCGCCCCGAAAATGCAGCGCCTAGCCCATTGGTTGAGAATGGGCGAATTGAATCCGCGGGGGTCTTTGTCCAGCACGAGACCTACCTTGACTGGGCCACCGTCAACCTCGGCGCCCGCTATGACGAAGTACGCGGCAGCGCCGACGCCGCAGCGAACGTGTCCGGACCTCTGGACAAGACCGACCGCAACCTGAGCTGGTCCGCGGGCCTGACCTGGCACCTGGACGAGGCCTTCAACCCCTACTTCAGCCTATCCGAGGGCTACCGCTCCGCCAGCCTGCTGGAACGCTACCTGACCTACCCCTACAGCGACGGCTTCACCTGGCAGAGCAACCCGCAGCTAGATCCGGAACGCAACCGCACCTTCGAGGTCGGAGCCCGCGGCCGTATCGGCGCTACCTCCTACACTGTCTCGGCCTACGAAAGCCGGATCCGCGACTACATCGGCGGTCAGGTCATCGCCCAGGGCTTAAAGGAGACGATCAACCTCGACGAAGCCCGCATCCACGGCATCGAGGCATTGGTGGAACACGCCTTCACCGACGCGATCACCGGCTACGCCAGTGGCACCTGGATCCGCGGCGAGAACCGCGACCGCCGCTTTGACGAGCCGCTGACCCAGATGCCGCCGCCGGAGGCCAGCGTCGGGCTCAGCCATTCTGTCGCACAGGGCTGGCAATGGGATGCCCGCATCCGGGCCGTGGCGAGCCAGAGCCGTACCGCCGACACGTTCACCGCCGGGAACGAACGCAACTCCTCCGGTTTCGCCACCGCCGACCTCGCGGTCGGCTACCGCTTCGGGCCCAGCGCCGGCTTTCGTTCCAACGAGATCACCTTTAGCGTGACCAACATCGCCAACAAGACCTACCGCGAGCACGTCAACGAAATGACCGAGGCACGCCTGGACCCGGCCAATGGCGTACAGGACATCTGGGCCCCCGGCCGCAGCTTCGGGCTCACCTGGAACGCCGAGTTCTAGACCGGCCGCAGACATCGCTCCCAAGACAAGACAAGGACAACACCATGCGTTTACGCGTAATCGATTTCGGCCAGCAGCCCGCCGTTCGTTCCCAGGCGGTCTACCACGGCATCGCCGAGGCCATGGGCAAGGACGACGATCCGGTGCTCACCCTGGTCAACCCCGACGACCCGTATGTCTGCGTCGGGTTGCATCAGGAGATCGCCCTGGAGGCCGACGAAGACTTCTGCAAGGAACAGAACCTGCCGATCATCCGCCGTCACGTCGGTGGCGGTGCGGTGTATCTGGACCACAACCAGATGTTCTTCCACTTCATCTATCCGTCGTCCAAGGCGCCGCGGATCGTCTCCGATATCTACAAGAAGTTCATCGACCCGGTGATCAACACCTACCAGGACCTGGGCGTGAACGCGACCTTCCGCCCCGTGAACGACATCCACGTGGACGGACGCAAGATCGGTGGTACCGGTGCCGCCAGCATCGGCAATGCCACCGTGATGGTCGGCAGCTTCATGTTCGACTTCGACACCGCCACCATGGCGCGCTGCCTCAAGGTCCCGTCGGAGAAATTCCGCGACAAGCTGCGCGCCGGCATGGAGGACTACATCACCACGTTGTCACGCGAACTCGGCGAAATGCCTGCCCGCGAGACCGTGCGTGATGCCTTCCTGAAACGCGTGGCCAGCGACCTCGCCGTCGAGGTCGAGATGAGCGAACCCACCGCCGAGGAAACCGCCGCCATCGAGGAACAGATGGCCGAGCTGACCGACCCCGAATGGACCTACCGCAAGGGCCGGAAATTCGTCGAGATGGGCGTCAAGATCGCCGCCGGAACCCACCTGACCGAAGGCGCCCACAAGGCCCCCGGCGGGCTGATCCGGGCCCAGCTGATGGAAAAGGACGACCACATCGCCGACCTTCTGCTCTCCGGCGATTTCACGGTCTTCCCGGAAGACGGCATGGATCGCATCGCCGACGCCCTGCACGGCCAGCCACTGGAAGAAGAAGCCCTGCGAAGCGCCGCGGCCGCCTGCATGCAGGAGATTGGTCTCGACGCCCCGGGCATCGAAGCCAACGACATCGCGACGGCGATCCTCGCCTGCGTCCACCGCGAGCCTCACTGAACGGGCACGCACGAGGCTTCGCATCCAAACAGAAACGGCCGGACCACCCTCTTGGTGGTCCGGCCGTTTGGATGTTATTGCAGCTTTCTGAGTACGACGACCCTCAGGCCGAATCCAGGCACTCCGCACGACTGGGCGCGGTGCTGAGCCGGCCGCGATCACTTGTGTACGGCTCCGTTCGGGAGGCGGCACGATCCGCAGTCTTCAGGATCTCCGCGGCCCATTCAGGAAGCTCCGGCGAGAGCCGATAATAGATCCAGTTGCTCTCGCGCCGGGTCCGCACCACCTGATAATGGCGCAGAGCGGCCAGGTGACGCGATACCTTCGGCTGGGACATCTCCAGAGCGTGGGTCAGCTCGCAGACACACAGCTCTCCTTCCGCCTGCATCAGCAAAAGCGAGCGAAGCCGTGTCTCGTCGGCCAGCAAGTTAAACAGGTCCGTAGGGTTAAGCGACATACCGTATCCAGCAAAAATCCTTGGACGAACTATATCCCGACAGCTGCGGTGGGACAACGAACAGTCCTGCCCAACAATTCCTCCCCAGACCAGGACAGGCACCCCGTTGTGGCATTTGGGGTGTCAGGCCGCATCTCCCAGGAAGATATCGGACGCTTTCACTCGCTGCACCTTTGATTCGTGTATGATGCGAGGTTGGCAGTTGCCATCCGATTTTCGCCGGGCCTTCGTTTCCGGCCTGTGTGAGTACCCTCAATGTCTGATTCCCCCTCCTTCTCCCAGCTCGGGCTTTCCGAGTCGCTGGTTCATGCCCTGTCGAACATGGGCTTCACGACCCCGACCCCGGTCCAGGCCGCCTGCATCCCCGCGCTGCTGGAAGGCCGCGATGTTCTGGGCGAGGCCCAGACCGGCACCGGCAAGACCGGCGCCTTCGGCCTGCCGCTGATTGACCTGATGGACGCCGGCAAGCGCGCGCCCCAGGCACTGGTGCTGGCCCCGACGCGCGAGCTGGCCAACCAGGTCGCCGGCGCCCTGACTGAGTTCGCCCGCGAGTTCTCCGGCATCGATGTGCTGCCCGTCTACGGCGGCCAGCCGATGGGCGAACAGCTGCGCGCCCTGCGCAAGGGCCCGCAGATCGTGGTCGGCACGCCCGGCCGCGTGGTCGACCACATCAAGCGCGGCACCCTGAACCTGGACGCCCTGCGCGTCGTGGTGCTGGACGAAGCCGACGAAATGCTGCGCATGGGCTTTGTCGAAGAGATCGAGTGGATCCTGGAACAGACCCCCGAAGCGCGCCAGACCACCCTGTTCTCCGCCACCATGCCGGCGCCCATCCGTCGTATCGCGCACCGCCACATGCGCGAACCGGAAGAGATCCGCATCGGCGCCGGCAACGAGGCCGGCACCGACATCGACCAGAGCTATTGCCTGGTTGATGCCCGCCACAAGGTGGAGGCCCTGACCCGTCTGATGGAGACCGAGGAAGACCTGGACGGCGCGGTCGTCTTTGCCCGCACCAAGGCTTCTACGGTCGAGATCGCCGATTCACTCGGCCAGGCTGGCATCGCCGCGTCCGCGCTGAACGGCGACATGGAACAAGGCGAACGCGAGCGTGTGGTCAGTGACCTGCGCGACGGCCGCCTGGACGTCATCGTCGCCACCGACGTCGCCGCCCGCGGCATCGATGTGCCGCGCATCAGCCACGTCTTCAACTTCGACGCCCCCGGCGATGCCGAGGTCTACGTCCACCGCATCGGCCGTACCGGTCGCGCCGGCCGCAAGGGCCGCGCCATCCTGTTCCTGGAACCGCGCAAGCGCCGCATGTTGAAAGACATCGAACGCCTCACCGGCAAGCCGGTGCGCGAACAGCCGGTGCCCGACCGCCAGGCCGTACAGGCCCGCCGCGAGACGCGCTTCGCCGAGCGCGTTCAGGCCCTCCTGGGCAACGAGCAGAACTCCGGACACGAAGCCCTGGTCGAGCGCCTGCTGACCGACAGTGGCGTATCCGAGCGCGAACTCGCCACCGCCCTGGTCGCACTGGCCACCGCGGGCAGCCCGCTGGATGCCAACGCCAACAAGGGCGCCGATCCGCTGCTGGCGGCCGCCCGTGCCCCCTATTCCGAGCGCGGCGACAACCGCCGGGACAGCAAGCCTCGGGGCGAGCGTCCGTCGCGCGGCAAGGATCGCGAGCCGGAAGCCGACATGGTGCGCTACTACATGCCGGTCGGCCGCAACAACGGCGTGGCGCCGGGTGCCATCGTTGGCGCGCTGGCCAACGAAGGCGGCCTGAACGGCCGCGACATCGGCCGCATTGGCCTGCGTGACGACCACAGCCATGTGGATCTTCCGGCGTCGCTGGACGAAGCCGCGATTCGTCGCCTGGGCAACATCCATATTGCCAACCGCAAGCTGGAGCTGACCCTTCAGGCCCCGCGCCCGGGCCAGGCCGCGAACCAGGACGACGCACGCAAGCCTGCGCCGCGCAAGACCGCCAAGCCGCGCAGTGACAAGCCGGAGACCAGCGCCAGGGCCAAGCCGACCAGCAAGCCCACACCGGCCAAGCGCGGCCCGGCCCCGGGCAACGGCAAGCGCCCGGCCTATGCCGCCGCACCCGGCAAACGCCCCGTGCGCAAGGGTACCAGCGGGCCCAAGAACACCGGCTCGCGCGCGGACGGCACGCTGATGATCAAGCGCAAGGCCGCCAACGGCTAAGCGCGGCGACTCAAAGGCGCGTACCAGACAACGCCCGCGGCCTCCGAAAGGAGCCGCGGGCGTTTCATTTGGACGTTCAGAAATCTCCGGTGCGCCCCGCCTCGACGATGCTGTAGATCGTGTCGCGCACCTCGCGCGCCACGACCTCGAGATCCTCGGGGAGATCCGTCGCATGCAGCATCATGTCCATGTTGGTGGTGACGATCCAGCCCTGCCCCTCGTCATCCTCCACCACTGCGATACGACAGGGCAGAAAGCTCGCAAAGATGATGTCGTGCTTCACCATCTGGTTGGCGATCAGGGCATCACAGAAGGCGAGAATACGCATGTAATTGCCCTCGCCGCCCATTGCCTGCACCTGATCCGACAGCGGCAAATCGGCGACCTCCTGGAAATTGCGCAGATTGGCCCGCAATTTCATCGACTCGATGGCCTCGTCGATGCTGACACCATCTTCGATCTTGAAAACCTCGGCACTCTGCCGAACCATCTGCTGCAACGTTTCAGGATCCAGCGCCTCGTCCCCCTCCGTCGATTCGGACGCAGTCAGCGGAAGCGGAAGCAGCAATAACGACAACACGAGCATCCAGACTTTCATCGCGCACTCCTGGTTCGGGTGGATGGGAGAGCCCGCCGGCCGAAAGCCCTTGCGGCCCTCCCTAGTGCGAATCTAGATCATGCGCATGCACTTCACCGCATCTACCACGCCTGGACGCGGGAGATTCCCGATCGCCGCACGGGCCCCGCACAGGCCCGCCCGACACGATCCACAGCAGCGCCTCAACGCCGGATCAAGCGAAACAGCTGTTCGTGCTTGCCATTGGTATGGTCGGTACGGCCCACCTCGTCCTGCCAATCCCAACGATCGGCAGAAAACAGCTGACGCATCGTTGGCACTGCGCAATGGTAGGGCGGCCCGCCCTCGCGACCGGTCTGCATGAAACACGCAAACAGTTCACCGCCTTCACGCAGCCAGCCATGCAGCTTCGCCTCGTAGGCCGACCACTGCTCGGGCGGCAGGGCACAAAGAGACGTCTGCTCGTAGATGCCGTCCACGGGCACCTCTGGTTGCCAGGCGATCATGTCCGCCTGCACCACCTCCGCCTCCAGCCCGGCCTGCGCCAGTTCGCGGCGCAAGTGCTCTACCGGCGTTGGCGCCACATCCAGCCCGATCACACGGAAACCCCGCGAGGCCAAAGCCGGCACCTCGTGACCAAAACCGCAACCGGGCACCACAATCCGCGAACCGGGTCCCAGCGCGGCAACCTCCAACCAACGCTCCAGCGAAGGGCTGGGCGCACCGCGATCCCAACGGGTCGAACCCGCCTGATAGCGCGCCTCCCAGTCGGTCTCGGCATCCAGAACTTCGGAATCAACTGGCGAACCTTCGGAAATTGGCATCACTCCCCTTCTCGGCACAGGATAGGAAACGGATAGACCCTACCAAACCACGAATAACTCCCGGAGACCTCGATGGACCGTACCCAACTGCCCTATCGCATCCACCGCCAGGAACTCGGCCCGATGGAGAACTTCGTCTATCTGATCGAGGATCGCGCCAGCCATCGTGGTGCGGTGGTCGATCCAGCCTGGGATCCGGAGGCGATCATCCGTCAGGCCCGCGAAAACGAAGTCGACATCTCCGACATCCTGCTGACGCACAGCCACCACGACCACATCAACGGGGTCGAGGCAATCCTCGAACAGTATCCAAATGCACGACTGCACCTGCTCAAGCCCGAGGCCGAGTTCTGGGGCAAGGAACTGGAACGTCCGGAACTGCACCACGGTGGCGACGAGATGCGTCTGGGCGACACCGAGATCCGCTTCCTGCATACCCCCGGCCACACCCCCGGCTCCGCCTGCTTCCACATGCCGGCGGGCGACGACCTGATCACCGGCGACACCCTGTTCGTCTTCGGCTGCGGCCGTTGCGACCTGGCCGGCGGCGATCCGGAACAGATGTTTCACACCCTTAACGGCCTGCGCGAGGGGCTTCCGGCCCATACCTGTATCCACCCGGGCCACAACTACGCGGAAAAGGCGGAATCCACACTGGCGGAGGAGGATGCGGGCAACCCCTTCCTGCACTTTGACGACAAGGACGCCTTCGTCGATTACCGCATGCATGAACACGACCGAGTACGCAGTACGCCCTATCACCCCGTCCAGAGGGGATAAGGACGGCGGACGGGGTCAAAGAACCACAGCACACTCACCGCGATGGCTTGCTGCCTCGGGGCTCATCACGATCCACCGTGCCTCCAGTCGATGCGAGCGCAGCTGGATAGACTTCCTGGCTACGAACCAGGTGTGTGCCGCAACGTACAGACGTGGGTGACAGCGCTCCGCAACATCGTTGGTGCGTTCGCATCGCCGGGTCGAAGTGCCTGCGCGATGCATGCGCCATCGACTTCCGGATTGAATGCCGGACCATTAAAGGAGCGACACCATGAAAACACTTGCCTCACTCAAACTCGCGGCGGCCACGGTCCCCATCTTCGTCTTTGGCCTGGGCGGCGTCATGACCGGCGCGATGGCCGGCGAACACGAGAAGGAATCGGACGACCACGAGATGATGGAAGAACGCGGCGCCGAAGGCCACGACCGCGACGCCATGGGACAATCACGTGCGGGTGCCCGCGACGATGCCCCCCATATCCAGCGCATGCCGGACCAGGGGCTGCACGTCTCGGATCTGATGGACCAGAAGATCCATAGCCGCGAAAGCCACGACGAGATCGGGGAGGTCCATGATCTGGTCGTCGATCGGGACGGCCGTATCGTCGCGGTCGTGATCGGCACGGGCAGCGGCGTTCTCGGCCTCGGCGGAAAGGACGTGGCAATCGCCTGGGACCGTATCGAGCGCACGTCCGAAGACGGAGAGGTCAAGCTTTACATCGACATGAATGAAGACACGCTGCAGGAAATGCCGGAATACGAACGCGACTAACGCGTTGGTCATCCTTGCCTCGAGGGGGTCCTCACCCCTCGGGGCCACCGACTCGCTACGGAGACAGTGGTCATCTCGCGCCCGGGTGACATGACGCTCCGCGCCTACGCAAACACAGTGCGCCCCCCAACTACATAGTCAGTTCCCGGCCAGCAAGGTCCAAACGCCAATCACCAAACCCCGAAAACGAGCCCAGGCGGGCCAGCCCCCACCCACGGCTGGCGGTTCAGTGGTGTACCCGACTCACCTTCCTCTCGAACTCTACGAGCTGCCCTTCGGCCGCGGCCCGGCTCACGCCATACCGCTCCTGGATACAGCCCACCAACTCGTCGCGTTCCCCCGCCACGGTTTCTGTCGACTTCCCCCAATTAGGTCCACGCATAACTAGAGGTTTCCGGGGTGTGTAACTGCCGGTATTCGACCGGCGTCAGGTCCCCCAGCGAATCGTGAGGGATGGTTTCGTTGTAGTCCTGCAGCCACTGCTCGGTGTGTTCCCGGACTTCGGTCAGCGTTCGGAAGACGTAGAGGTCCAGGACCCCGCGGCGGTAGCTGCCGTTGAACCGTTCGATGAAGCCGTTCTGCATCGGTTTGCCCGGCTGGATGAAGCTCAGTTCCACGCCGCGCTGGTCGGCCCAGTCGGCGATCGCGGC
>NZ_KB905114.1:0-86014 GCF_000377825.1 Thioalkalivibrio sp. AKL9
CCTGATTAGCAACGAGAGTCAGCCAGTCGCAGGGAGCGCTCGGGCACTGGCCGGCAGTGCACGGCGGCGACCAGCAGTCGCGCCGGCAGCGTGGCCAAGTTAAAGCGCCGGTTGAACCGGTAGGCGAATGCTGCAAGGTAACGGACCGCGTACTTGGTGAACGCAAACGCATGGTAACTCCCGCTCAGGCTGGTCTTGAGGTTGCCGAGCACCGTGTTGATCCATTGGAATTCGGGCAGATCCCGGGGTTTGCGCGCAGCCACGACCGTCGGCTGGTGCCGGCAGTCGGCCCTTGCGACTGCGCGGAAGCACGCCAGGCCATCGGAGTGGACCGTGCTTCCCGGAGCCAGATACGCCCGCGCCCATTCGGTAACAGCTTGGAAGCTGAAGCCCGCGACCGGGGTCAGCTTGACCCGCAGGGGATGCCCCGCGTCGTTGAGCGACACCGCCGCCACGAACGGAACCTTGTTCTCCGACCCGCGCCCGGCCTTGCCGCCGGTCCGCTCGCCGCCCAGGTAGGCATCGTCCAGTTGCACGGTGCCGCTGAGCTCATAGCGCGCTTCCCGCTCGGTCATCGCCTGCATCAGCTTGTGCTGCAGTGCCCAGGCCGTGCGGTAGCTCACTCCAAGCTGCCTTTTCAGCGCCAGCGCAGAGAGCCCGGTCTTGGCCTGGCTGAGCAGATGGATGGCCAGAAACCAGGTGGTCAGGGGCAGCTTTGTTCCCTGCATCACGGTGCCGGCGATCAGCGAGGCCTGATGCCGACAGGCATTGCACTGAAACATCTTGCGCGGGCTCCCGTGCAGGACGCAGTGGGCCTGCCCCCCGCACCGCGGACAGCGAAAGCCGTCCGGCCAGCGGGCCCGCTCCAGCGCCGCTTCGCACTGGGCCTCGGTGCCGTACTGGGCGATGAACGCCGGCAACGACATCCCCTGCTGAAACTGAATCCGATTCTGCGCCATGGTGGCACCCTCCGCTCGCTGTGTAGCCTCAGCGTACGCCCGGGGGTGGCTCACCCAGTGAGCCTGGCTGACTCTCGTCGCTAATCAGGATTCGTCAAGCGCTGGAGCTCTCCGGGAGTATCGACATTGATATGTTTAAAGCAGCCATTCTGGTGGACGCTGGAGGGTTACTGAAGGAGTTTGAGTCAGTCATTAAAGGAGTTGCGGCGAACCACGGGAACCACGGGGTCAAACCTTGCCTTTTGCCCTGCGGCGTCCCTCCCTGAAGCATCCCTCCAAGCCGTTCCCGGCTAATAGGATCGGACCACAGTAAGCTGCGGATCCATAACCGTAATCCATCCTTATCCCTTATTTCGGGCTTGCCAGCGATTTTAACGGCTTAAACGCCACGTCCTGGCTAACGGGTCACTCTCGCCGCATCTTGCGCGAAAAAACGGTCTTTCACCGGCTCCAGACCAGATTGTTAAGCCTTTTTGAGCGGCAAATCAGTCGCGTATAGAGATTCGCCCCGGAATCCAGGACGGAGTGGATGGTTCGCCTGGAAGCGCGAACGTAAAGCGGTAGCAGTTCATCCGCACCGTCAGTCAGTGGCGTGGAATTCGCGGTATTCGTCGAGGAAGGCGAGGCGCGTGGGGTCGGTGACGCGGTCGATGTAGAGCTTGCCGTCGAGGTGGTCGATCTCGTGCTGGAAGACGGTGGCGAGAAAGCCTTCGGGCTCCAGGTGGCGCGGCGTTCCGTCCGGCTCGCGGTAGTCCACGGCAATGTGCCGCGGTCGCGCGACTTCGCCACGCAGGCCGGGTACGGAGAGGCAACCTTCCCAGTAGCGCTGCGGCGTCGGGTCGAGCACGGTCACGGCCGGGTTGACGAGGACCAGGCGGCCGGAGGGCACGGCATCGGGGTAGCGGCTGTTACCGGGCTCGATCTCGATCACGGCAACGCGTTGAGGCACACCGAGCTGGGCGGCGGCCAGGCCGAGCCCTTCGTTGGCGTGCATGGTGTCGACGAGGTCGTCCACCAGGGCGTGCAGCCGGGGGCTGTCAAAATCGGATTCGGGTACCGGGTCGCAGGTGCGACGCAGGTCGGGGTGTCCCATGCGCAGGATATGGCGAACGCTCATGGGAAAGATGGTGCCACAAGGGGGAAATAATGGTGGCCGGGGACGGAATCGAACCGCCGACACGGGGATTTTCAATCCCCTGCTCTACCGACTGAGCTACCCGGCCATACTTCGGGGGAATCGTCCTGCGGACGAAGGGCGGTATTAAAGCCGTCCAGCGGCCCCACGTCAAGCGCGCGGGACCGCCAGATCGATACGAGCCGCGGAAAACTGCGACTCAGGAGGCGTTCGGGTCGACGAAACCTTCCGGCTTTTCCGAACCGTCGCCGAACAGGAACTTCTCCATTTCCTCTTCGAGGAACTTGCGCGCCTTGGGGTCGACCGGGGTCAGGCGGTATTCGTTGATCAGCATGGTCTGGTGGCTCAGCCAGGCCTGCCAGGCCTCCTTGGACACGTTCAGGTAGATCTTCTTGCCCATCTCGCCGGGATAGGGCGGGAAGTCGAGCCCGTCCGCCTCTTTGCCGAGTTTCACGCAGTTAACGGTTCGTGCCATTGCCGGGATCCTTGTCGTCGTGCAGATAACGCTGGATGGGGGCCGGGATGCCGACCGCCCGTGATGTGCCGGGTTTATACCAAATCACCCTGTTCCCTTCCATGATCCCACACGCGCCAGCCGGGAGGTCGAAGGGCCGGATGCGCAGATCCAGGCGGTAGTGGCTGAAGCTGTGCTGGAGCCCGTGATCGGCAGCGGACGGGGTGGCGCCGGGCCACTGGACGAGCACCCAGTCTTCCAGGGCCTCGGCGGTTTCGGCCTCGGGCAGGCTGTAGAGACCGCCCCAGATGCCGTCCTGTTCGCGCTGGATCAAGGCGATACCCTCCGGTGCCCGCAGACAGGCGGCCCAGCGCGTGCGTGTGGGCAGATCGCGGCGCGGCCGGGGCGAAGGCAACGTGCCGGTCAGGCCCTGCTGCGCGGCGCCGCAGTCCACGTGCACCGGGCAGGCCTCACAGGCGGGGCGGCTGCGAGAACAGAGCAGGGCGCCCAGGTCCATGATTGCCTGGGTGTAATCCGCGCAGCGTGCAGCAGGGGTGCGCGCCTCGGCCTCGGCCCACAGTTCGCGCTGGACGGCGGTACTGCCCGGCCAGCCGTGGATCGCCGCGTGACGGGCCAGTACGCGCTTGGCATTGCCATCCAGAATGGCCTCGGGCACGTCGTGCGCCTGGGCGATGATGGCCGCGGCGGTGGAGCGCCCGATGCCCGGCAGTTGTTCCAGGCCCTCGCGATCGGCGGGGAACACGCCCCCGTGTTCCTCGACCACCACCTGTGCGGCGCGGTGCAGGTTGCGCGCACGGGCGTAATAGCCAAGCCCCGACCACTGGTGCAGCACGGCGTCCTGCGGGGCCGCGGCAAGGCTTTGCACGTCGGGGAACTGCTCCATGAAGCGCAGGAAGTAGGGGACGACGGTCTCCACCCGGGTCTGCTGCAGCATGATCTCGGAGACCCACACCCGGTAGGGCGTGCGCGGATGCTGCCACGGCAGGTCCGTACGGCCGTGGCGATCGAACCAGGCGAGCAGCCGCTCGGCGAAGGCGTTCATGGGCGAATCGACCATGGCGGCACCCGCACCGGGGGCGGGCACCGCGGGTGATCAGCGACTGCGGAAGCGATCCAGGAGCCGGTCGGACTCCTGCTCGATGCGCTCGCGGGCGCGTTCCTCTTCCTCGTCCAGGCGTTCGCGGACACGATCCTCTTCCTCTTGCACGCGTTCGCGGACCTCGTCCTCGTAGCGGTCCCGCAGGGCATCCTCCAGGTCGAGACGGAAGCTCGGGTCGGTGAACGTGCCGCTGATGCGGATCGGCAGCATCACGCCGCGCAGATCGTCGAGTTCCCGGCCGCCCTGGCCCTCCAGCGTACCCACCACGGTGCTATTCACGCGGTAGTCGAGGGTGTCGTCGTTCAGGTCGGCCTGGCCTTCGCCGCTCACCCGCAGCAAGGGCGAGCTGGCCGCCAGGTCCTCGTTGCGCACGATGCCGTCGCGAATGGTGAAGCTGCCGGTCAGTTCGCTGAAATCGGTCTGGTTGGGCTCTTCCTCTTCCAGCTGCTCGCCGCGCAGGCGCGCCTCGGCCCGGCGGATGATCTGGGCCACGTTGATGCCGCGAACCGCGCCATCCTCGAAGCGCATGTTGCCGGAGCCGTTCAGGGCACCCTTCAGCTCGCTCAGGAGCTCGCCCCGGGTGGCGATGTCCAGCTCGAGGTTGCCGGTACCCATCAGGCGCGCATCGTCGCCCTGGAAGTCTTCCAGCAGGGCCCCGATATCCAGCGCCTGCAGGTCGGCTGCCAGCTCGTAGCGCGGGGCATCGTGGCGCGCATCCAGGCGCAGGCGGCTGCTCAGCTCGCCGTCGTAGGCCTCGGCATTCAGGGGCTGGATATTCCAGTCACCGGCCTCGGCGCGGATCTGCAGCTCGATGTTGCGCAGGACCATGCCCATCACGTCGAGGCGGCCCAGCGCCGCGCTGCCATCCATATCGACGCTGCGCAGGGCCTCCAGCGGCAACTCGATGGCGATATCCTCGTCGGCTTCGCCATTGCCATTGCCGTTTTCCGTGCGCGCCTCTTCCACTTCCGGCGGCAGGTAGCGGTCGAGATTCAGGCGCTCGCCGGAGACATCGAAGGTGATCAGCGGGCGTTCGCCGCGGCCATCCCAGCCCGCGGAACCGCTCAGCATGGCGTCATCCACGGTGATCAGGAACGGGTCCATGTTCAACGCCTGGAAGCTGCCGTGGGCGGACAGGTCCAGGGCAACCCGGGCCAGGGCATCCGGATCGCTGGTTTTGGGGGCGTCCATTCCCAGGTCCGTCAACACGTCCTTGAGGTTGAAGGTGTTGGTGCGCATCTCGCTACGGATCTGCGGCTGCTCGCCATCCAGCTCGGACAGCTCGGCAAACCCGGTCATGCGCACGCCGGCGACACCCAGCGTCAGACGCTCCAGGCGCAGGGACATCGCGTCGGCCATTTCCAGGGCGACATCGGTTTCCAGGGTCATGCCCACGGCGCGCGGCAAGCCACCACCGTCGAGGCCCAGGGTGGCGTTCAGACGACGCACGGAGTAGCGCTCGTTGAGCAGGTCGACGTTCATCAGCCCGCCGAGGTCGAGCGCGAGCTCCACGGGTTCGGCCAGATCGCCGCCCTCGGCGCGCACGACCGCTTCCAGATCCAGCCGCGTCTCGACGCCCGGGCGGAAGCGCCCAATCTGCAGCTCGAACGGGTCCAGGGTGGCCTGCATGCCGGTCTCGCGATCATCCCAGTGCACCCGGGTATTGGTCAGGGAGATTCCGGCCACGTCGATGCGCTGCAGGGCCAGCCGCGTCTCGGTCGTGGTGCGCTCGTCGTCATCCGCACCCACGGCCTCGTCGCGGGCGGCGCCCGCGTGATCCAGCAGGTCGTCCCAGTTGTTGCGGCCCTGCTCGTCGCGTGCCAGGTTCAGGCGCACACCGTCGGCCTGCACGCGCTGGACCTCCAGCTCGCGGCGCAGCAGCGGCATCACAGCCACCGCGACATCCACCACGTCGACCTCGGCGAACGGCTCGTCGCCAAAGCCCTCGGCATTGCCAAAACGCACCTCTTCCAGACGCAGCCCAAGGCTGGGGAACAGGGTCAGGCCGATCGGCCCGGAGAGGGTCAGCTCGCGACCGGTCGCTTCCTGCACCTCCGCTTCGATGCGCTCCTTGTAGTCATTGGCATCGAAGGTGATCAGCAGGTAGGCGGCCACGATGATGGCCAGCAGGATCAGTACGGCGATCAGGCCCAGCAGGCGCTTGATCCATTTCATTCGGAATCTCCTTTCGGTTCGGCCCGCCAGGTGCCACTGCGGCCCCCGCGTTTCTCGAGCAGGCGAACACCATCAATTTGCATGCCGCGGTCCACGGCCTTGCACATGTCGTAGACCGTCAGCAGCGCGGTGGACACGGCGGTCAGCGCCTCCATCTCCACCCCGGTCCGGGCGTGCACCTCGCAGGTGGCCTGCACGCGCACGGCGGTGTCTTCCGTCTCCAGCTCCAGGGCCACCCGGGTCAGTCCGATCGGGTGGCAAAGCGGGATCAGGTCGCCGGTCTTCTTGGCCCCCATGATGCCAGCCACGCGGGCAATACCCAGGACGTCCCCTTTCGCATGGCGGCCTTCGCGGATGCGCTGCAGGGTGTCCGCCTGCATGTGGATCCGGCCCTCGGCGATCGCCACGCGATGGGTGACGGACTTTTCGCCAACATCGACCATGTGCGCATGGCCTTCGGCATCGAAGTGAGTGAATTCGTTCATGCCGGCTATAATGCTTGACTCGCAGTTATCTTTACAGGGGCCGGAATGACCGTAAGCGTTCACTATTTCGCGCGATTGCGCGAGGAACTGGGCCGCCAGGGCGAAGAAGTGGCCCTGCCCGGAGAAGGCCTGACCGTCGGCGAGCTGTGGCGGCACCTGCACCAGGATGCCCCCCCGGAACGCCTGATGGCCGCGGTCAACCAGGAACAGGCGAGCCTGGATACCCCGGTACGCGATGGCGACGAGGTCGCCTACTTCCCGCCGGTGACCGGGGGCTAGGGTGGCGGTCGAGATCTATACCGGCGATTTCGATCCCTGGGAGGTCGTCCGCCAGGCCGAACAGGCCATCCCGGCGAACGCCCGCGGCGCGGCCAGCGTGTTCGTCGGCCGCATGCGCGACTTCAACGAAGACGAGGACGTGACCGGCCTGTTCCTGGAGCACTATCCGGGGATGACCGAGCGCGAGCTGGAGCGCATCGTCGCCGAGGCCGAGGCGCGCTGGCCGCTGCTGGGCTGCCATGTGGCCCACCGCGTCGGCGATGTGCGTCCCGGCGATGCCCTGGTGCTGGTGGCCACCTGGTCCGCCCACCGCATCGCAGCCCGCGACGCCTGCAGTGACATCCTCGAACGCCTGAAGCACGAGGCCCCGTTCTGGAAACGCGAGACCCTGGCCGACGGCACCGACCGCTGGGTCGAGAAAAACACCCCCGGTTTCTGAACCCCGCCACCCTGTTCGCACCCCCGTAGGAGCCCAGCTCAGGACATGGGGCATCCCGGCCGCCCCCACATCGTCATCCCGGAAACCGCACAGCGGTTATCCGGGATCGCCACCGCCGGAGATGAGCCGGGCGTCCGCGGAGGCTCCAGCGCGGGAGATCCCGGCTCTCCGCTTCGCTCCGGCCGGGATGACGGGGTGGGCCGGAGGATAAGGCCGGCTTAACAGTGGACACGGGGGTGCGCCGGGTGACGGAGTTGCGCGCGGCCTTGGGCGCAATGGAACACGGCCGGTCCTCAGCGCAGGGTGAGGAAGAGGGTCTGGTTGCCGCGACGCAGTTGCAGCTCCAGGGTCTGGTGTGCGGCCAGTTGTTGCGGCAGGTCGGACAGGCGCTGGATGCGCTGGCGGTTGATGGCCAGCAACACGTCGCCCGCGCGCAGGCCGGCGCGCGCCCCCGGGGTGCCGGGCTCCACCGCGATCACAGCCACGCGACTACCCCCGTCACGCCCGGTGGCCTCGGACAAGCGAACACCTTCCAGCCGCGGGTGCACGGCCGCGCCCTCGATGCGCCGCTCTTCGGGGCGATCCAGGCGGGCCACGATCCGCTGTTCGGCCCCGTCACGCAGGACATCCAGGCGCACATCGGAACCGGCGCGCAGCAGGCCAAGCCGGTTGCGCAGGTCGCCGGCGCTGCGCACCGGCTGGTCGTCCGCCCGCAGCACGATATCTCCGCTCTGGAGGCCGGCGCGTTCGGCGGCGGATCCACGCACCACCCGCGTGATCACGGCGCCCTGGGAAATATCCAACTCAAAGGCCTGAGCCAGCGCCGGGGTCAGATCCTGCATCTCCACGCCCAGCGCGCCGCGTTCGACGCGACCCTCCGCCAGCAAATGGTCGCGGATCTGGCTGGCCATGTTGGCGGGGATCGCGAAGCCGATACCAATGTTGCCCCCGCCGCGCGCGAGAATGGCGGTATTGATTCCGACCAGCTCGCCACGCAGGTTGACCAGCGCCCCGCCGGAGTTGCCAGGGTTGATGGAGGCATCGGTCTGGATGAAGTCCTCGAAGCCGTCACCACCCAGTCCGCTGCGGCCCAGGGCACTGACGATGCCGCTGGTCACCGTCTGGCCGAGGCCGAAGGGGTTGCCGATGGCGACCACGAAGTCGCCCACGCGCAGGGCGTCGGAGTCCGCCAGCGGGATCGCCTGCAGGTCCTCCGCGTCGATGCGGATCACGGCGACGTCGGTGGCCGGGTCGGTGCCCACCACCTCGGCCTCGTACTGGCGGCCATCGAAGAGCGTGACCAGGATCGCGTCGGCGCGCGCGATCACGTGGCTGTTGGTCAGGATGGTGCCGGCCTTGGCGTCCACGATCACGCCGGAGCCCAGACCCTGGCGTTCCCGCTCGCGCGAACGCTCGGGGACATCGAAGAACCGGCGGAAGAAGGGGTCGTCGAACAGCGGGCTGACCGACTCCACCACCCGCGCGCGGGTGGCAATGTTCACCACCCCGGGGATGGTGCGCTCGAGCATGGGCGCCAGGGAGGGCAGGGGCTCACCGTCCACCGCGGCCGGGAGCTGGGCGGCGGCCGGTGCGGCCCCGAGCAGGGCCAGGGCCAGGGCCAGGATCAGAAGGGGAACCAGCCGACGCATGGGCGATCCTCGATCAGGGCGCCAGGTTGGCGCGCGGGGCGAAGGACGACTCCTTGGCCATCTTGCGGTACCAGTCACCGGCCTCGTCCTCCGGCGGGACCTGCACCAGCAGCTTCAGGTAGAGATCACCCGGTGGCTTGCCCGGCAGTCCCTTGCCCTTCAGGCGCATCTGCTTGCCCGACTGTGTACCGGCCGGGACCTTCAGGTTGACCCAGCCATGCGGCGTGGGCACCTCGATCGTCGCGCCCAGCGCGGCCTCCCACGGGGTGATCGGGATGTCGCGGTAGAGGTTGCGACCGTCCAGCGTGTAGCGATTGTCCGGCTTCACCCGGATCTCCAGCAGCAGGTCGCCGGCGCCACCACTGCCAACGCCCGGGTCGCCCTGGCCGCGCACCCGCAGGCGCGAGCCATCCTTGGCCCCGGCGGGGATGCGCACGCGCTGCACCCGGCCCTCGGCATCCTGAACCGAGACCTCGGTGCCCTTGAGCGCCTGATCCAGGCTGATGTCCACGCGCCCCTCGCGGTCGGCGCCGCGCATGTTAAAGCCGGCCCCACCACGGCGACGCCCCCCACCCATGCCGCCACCGCCGAAGATCGAGTCGAAGAAGTCCGAGAAGCCACCGGCATCGGCGCCCCCGCGGGCACCGCCGTATTGCGCCCGGCCGTCCCATCCGGGCGGCGGACGAAAGTCCTGTCCCTGGCGCCAGTTAGAGCCCAGCTGGTCATAGGCCTTGCGCTTTTCCGCGTCGCCCAGGGCCTCGTAGGCCTCGTTGACCTCCTTGATGCGGGTCTCGGCGTCCGGGTCCTTGCTGACATCCGGGTGGTACTTGCGCGCCAGCTTGCGGTAGGCCTTCTTGATCTCGTCCTGGCTCGCGTCGCGGCTCACACCGAGGACCTTGTAGTAATCCTTGTATTCCATTGCGTTCCTCGAGCGATTGCGGCTGAGTCCTCGGGTGACACCCGGATCCCGCCACATGATAGCCGGGATGCGGCTGTCACCCCGGGAAACACGAGCCGCAGAAAAAGATCCGTGCCTCCCTAGGTTCAAAAAAACGGGCGCCACCGCGGGTGGAACCCGGGGCAGCGCCCGTGTCTCGCCCGGTGGGCGAGCATCCCCACCGGGCACGTGAGGCCGGATCAGTTCTCGATCTGGATCCGGCGCGGCTGCACGCGGGCCTGCTTCGGGATGCGCACCTCCAGCACGCCGTTCTCGCTGCGCGCGGAGATGTTTTCGGCATCCGCCGTATCCGGCAGCGAGAAGCGGCGGAAGAACGTGCCACGCACGCGTTCGATGCGCTTGTAGCCATCCTTCTCTTCCTCGCTTTCGTGCTTGCGCTCGCCGCGCAGGGTCAACACGCCATTCTCCATGTTCAGTTCGATGTCCTTCGGGTCTACCCCGGGGATATCGGCATGCAGCACGTAGGCATCGGTCTCTTCGCGGATGTCCACTGCGGGGGCCCAGTCGGAGGTCGCGGCGGAGTCCTCGGTGCCGGGCATGTCCGGCATGCGCCCAAGTTCGCGCGACAGTTGACCGAGCAGGCTGAACGGTTCGTAGCGGGTCATGGTCATGGCATTCCCTCCTGTGTGGGTGTCATCTGACTCACCCTTACAGTTAGGGGACACTTCCCGCGTTTTCAAGGGCCTGAGAGAGACGGCGCTCACTGTACTGGCCCGCACTCGCGCCGATTGTGCAGGCTGAGGAACGCCTCCCTTACACACGGCGAAACTCCCTCAGCTTGTAGTCATCGTCGGTGATCAGTTCGAACACGCCATGCACGCCGCGCTGATCCAGATGGCTGCGCAGCAGCCGCGCCGGGAATTGCACGCTTTCGCCGCTGTCGGCCTGCGCAAAGACCACTGCGGCGCGGCCAGTGTAGTAGTCCTCCATCTCCTGGCGCGAGATCGCCAGGCGCAGGCGAAACCGGCGCATCGCGTTATTCCAGGTTTTGCACCTGCTCGCGCAGCTGCTCGATCAGGACCTTCATTTCCACTGTGGCACGCGTGATCTCCAGATCGTGCGACTTGGAGGAGATGGTGTTGGCCTCGCGGTTGAACTCCTGCATCAGGAAGTCGAGCCGCCGACCGCTGGGCCCGCCCTGGTCCAGGATCTCGCGCACGGCCGCCACGTGACCGTCAATGCGATCCAGCTCCTCGGCAATATCCATGCGCTGGGCCAGCAACGCGACCTCCTGTTCCAGGCGTTTCGGGTCCAGGTGCAGGTCCAGTTCGCGGATACGCGCCAGGATGCGTTCGCGCTGCTCGTCGAGCATCGGCAGACGCCGCGAGTGGACCGTCCGGGCATGCTCCGCCAGGGCCTCCAGGCGCGTGCGCATGCCATCGGCCAGGGCCGCCCCCTCCGTCGTACGCATCGCGACCAGGGCCTCCAGCGCGGTGTCGAAGCCGGCCAGTAGCGGCTCCGCCAGGACCTCGCCGGCATCCGAGGCGCCCTGCAGGACGCCGGGCCAGCTCAGCACGTCCAGCGGCGAGACCGGGGCCGGATTGCGCATCCTTCGCTCGATCGCCGCGCAGGCATCGATCAGTGCCTGCGCGCGCTCCTGATCGAAGGCCTCCGGGGCGTTGTCCGCCTGGCCTCGGTCGCGCAGCACCACGTCCACCTTGCCGCGTGCCAAGTGGCCCTTGAGGCGCTTACGCACCTCGGCCTCCAGCGAGCGCAGGTGATCCGGCAGGTGGATCCGCAGCTCCAGGTAGCGGTGATTGACGCTCTTGAGCTCCCAGTCGAACACGCCCCCGTCCAGGGTGATGGCGTGCCGGGAAAATCCGGTCATGCTGGTAATCATTATTCCCCCGTTGCGGTCCCTGCTGCGCAAGGCATGAGTGTAGTGCGTTACCCCACTGGGCGACGCACTACACTCATGGCCCGTATACTGCGCCCCTCTCAAATCTAGCAAGGATCACAGCATGCGACCCAGTGGCCGAGCAGCCGACGCGATGCGCCCCGTGCGTTTTACCCGCCATTTCACCCGTCACGCGGAGGGTTCCGTACTGGTGGAATTCGGGGACACGCGCGTGCTGTGCAACGCCACGGTGGAGTCGCGCGTGCCGCCGTGGTTGAAGAACAAGGGCCGCGGCTGGGTCACCGCCGAATACAGCATGCTGCCGCGCTCCACCCACGAGCGCATGGTGCGCGAGGCCGCCCGGGGCAAGCTGGGCGGTCGCACCATGGAGATCCAGCGCCTGATCGGGCGCTCGCTGCGTGCCGCGGTCGATCTCGAGGCCCTCGGCGAACGCCAGATCATCGTCGACTGCGACGTGATCCAGGCCGATGGCGGAACCCGCACGGCCGCGATTAGCGGGGCCTACGTCGCGCTGCGCGATGCCATCCGCAAGGCACGCGAACAGGGCCTGATCCGCAAGGACCCGCTGCACGGACACCTGGCAGCGGTCTCCGTGGGCATCTTCAATGGCACGCCGGTGCTGGACCTCGATTACGACGAGGACTCCCAGGCCGAGACCGACCTGAACCTGGTGATGAACGAGGCCGGCGGGGTGATCGAGATCCAGGGCACGGCCGAGGGCCACGCCTTCCGCCGCGACGAGCTGGACCAGATGCTGGATCTGGGCGAGAAGGGCATCCGCGAGATCTGCGACGCCCAGCGCGCCGTTCTGGCCGAAGGCTGATTTGGGCCATGGTCGGCGAACCCCAACGCGTTGTGCTGGCCACCGGCAACCCCGGCAAGCTGCGCGAGATCCGCACCCTGCTGGAGCCGCTGGGCCTCGCGGTCGAACCGCAATCGGAGCATGACGTGCCCGAGGCCGAGGAGACCGGCCTGACATTCGTGGAAAACGCCATCCTGAAGGCGCGCAACGCCGCCCGGCACACCGGACTGCCGGCGATCGCCGACGACTCCGGGCTGGAGGTGGAGGCCCTGCGCGGCCAGCCGGGGATCTACTCCTCGCGCTACGCCGGTACGGACGCCGACGATGCCGCCAACAACGCGCGGCTGATGGAGGCGTTGCAAGGCGTGCCACCGGAACAGCGGGGTGCGCGTTTCCGCGCCGTGGTGGTGTACCTGGAACACGCCGAGGACCCGGCCCCGATCATCGCCGAGGGCGTATGGCCCGGACGCATCGCCGAGCAGGCCAGCGGCGCCGAGGGCTTCGGCTACGACCCGTTGTTCTTCGTTCCGGAGGAAGGCCGCACCTCGGCCGAACTGGACCCGGCGACCAAGAACCGCCTGAGCCACCGCGGCCAGGCCCTGCAACAGCTCGTGGCCAGCCTGCGCAACCGTATGGGCCACGCTCCGGCCTGACACCCGGTCCTGCCTGGCTCCGGGGCGCATCCAGGGAGATCGCCACGGCGCTGCGCGCCTCGCGATGACGGGGACCGGAAGCACCGTCATCGCGAGCGCCGCAGGCGCGTGGCGATCTCCCGGGCCTGGCCCCGATGCGGGCCCGAACATGCGCCGGGGTGTCGTCGGGCGGCTACTCGCTGCGCTCGGCCTGCGGCCGTTCAACGACGGGGACAAAAGCACTGTCATCGCGCGGCGCGCAGCGCCGTGGCGATCGGCGCGAAAACCCAGACGCCGGGTGCCGCAATGACGGGACTGGGTGCTTTCGACGCCACCCGGGGGCTCGCCTATGCTCCGCACATGAACTCCGCCCTGACCCATCCGCCGCCACTGGCGCTGTACGTGCACCTGCCCTGGTGCGTGCGCAAGTGCCCGTACTGCGACTTCAACTCCCACGAGCCCCGCGGCGAGGCGCCCTTCGACGACTACGTGGCGGCGCTGCTGCGGGATCTGGAGGGCCAGCTCCCGGATGTATGGGGGCGGCGGCTGGAGAGTGTGTTCATCGGTGGCGGGACCCCGAGCCTGTTCCCGCCGGAGGCGCTGGACGCTCTCATGTCCGGTCTGCGTGCCCGGCTGCCGCTGCGCCCGGACTGCGAGGTGACCCTGGAGGCCAACCCTGGCACCGCCGATCGCGCCTACTTTCGCGGCTACCGCGAGGCCGGGGTCAATCGGCTGTCGCTGGGTGTCCAGAGCTTCGACGATGCGATGCTCGCCCGGCTGGGCCGCATCCACGGCGCCACCGAGGCCCGCGACGCGGTGGAACATGCCCGGGCCGCCGGCTTCGAGGCGATCAATCTGGATCTGATGTTCGGCCTGCCGGGTCAGTCGGTGGCGGCCGGGCTGGCGGACCTGCAAGCGGCCATCGAACAGGACCCGGGGCACATCTCCTGGTATCAGCTGACCCTCGAGCCGAACACCCTGTTCGCGGCGCGCCCACCCGAACTGCCGGAGGACGTCACAATCGAGGAATTGTTCACCCGCGGCCAGTCCCATCTGGCGGCGGCTGGCTATACTCGATACGAGATATCCGCCTATGCACGCGCGGGGCAGGAATGTCGCCACAACCGCAATTACTGGACCTTCGGCGACTATCTCGGCATTGGCGCCGGGGCCCACGGCAAGCTGACGCAGGTGCGCGATGGCACGATCCTGCGGCGGGTGAAGCCGCGCCAGCCGGAGGCCTATCTCGCCGGGCCGCTGCAGCACAACGATCAGACCGTGCCGACGGCGGAGCGCCCCTTCGAGTTCATGCTGAACGCGCTGCGACTGGTGGAAGGGGTTCCGGCCGCGAGCTTCGAGGCGCATTGCGGCCTGCCGCTGGCGGCGCTCGAGCCGGCGCTTTCCGAACTGCGCGCGGACGGGCTGCTGGGGGCGGATACGGAGCGCCTGCAGGCCACGGAACGGGGCCTGGCGTTTCTCAATGACGTGCTGGAGCGTTTTCTTCCGGAAGGGACTCCGCAGGACTCGATCGCCACGCCGATAGCCTGGCCCGCGGGCCGGGAGGAGGGTCGATAATGCGTCCCGTCGAGTTTGTTGATTTCGCCTGCCCCTGGTGCGGCGAGCCCGGCGAGATCACGGTGGACATGGTCAGCAATGACCGCGAATGGGTCGAGGACTGCGCGGTGTGCTGTGCCCCCATCGTGTTCCGCCGCGAGGATGCCGGCGACGAGGAGATTCCGCGCGTCGCTGCCCAGCGGGAGGGCGAGTGAGCGCGGCGCCACCGTATACCCCGATCGACTGCGAGCGCTATTCCGAGCTGGAGCTGGCCATCCTGCGCGGTCAGTCCCTGCGCACGCACTGGCGCCGCGGGGAGATGGACCGCATCGCGATCGTGCGGCCGCTGGACTTGCGCACCCGGCGCAGCGCGGAGTACCTGATCCTGCGTGACGCCGAGGGCCGGCGGCAATGGTGGCGCCTGGACCGGCTGATCAGCTTCGAGCCGGTCCCGGGCTGAACGCCATCCGGGCTGCGACCGGCGAGGAGGCTCGTCTGATCGCCGCACCACAGAGGGCACAGCGGACACGGAGAAAGGCGCAGGGGGGGTGTCGGGGGCGGTAGACACCGCTGGATCATGCACAACGCGGAAGGCGTGGACCCTTTTGGGGTACGCCCGTAACCGGGCTCCGGCAACTTGCCATCCCCTGCGAATCAACAGCCCTGCAATCCCGCTGGACCAGAATGGGCCTTCTCTATGCGCTCCGTGCCCTCTGCGGGCAACCAGGAGGGCTCGGAGCGCCAGCCCGGGAAGGGACCGGGGCTGCGCGGGGCGATCGCTTCGCTGGCGCTCGCGCTGACAGGGGGCGGGCTGCGCCCGCCCCCTGTCAGCTGCGCTTCATCTGGTCGAAGAATTCGGAATTGGTCTTGGACGACTGCATGCGGCCGAGCAGGAATTCCATGGCCTCGATGTCGTCCATGCCGTGCAGGAACTTGCGCAGGATCCAGAGCTTTTGCAGCTCGTCGGGTGCGGTCAGCAGTTCCTCGCGGCGGGTACCGGAACGGTTCACGTTGATCGCAGGATAAATGCGCTTCTCCGCGATGCGGCGCTCCAGCTGGAGCTCCATGTTGCCGGTGCCCTTGAACTCCTCGTAGATCACCTCGTCCATCTTCGACCCGGTCTCGACCAGTGCGGTGGCGATGATGGTCAGGCTGCCGCCCTCTTCCACGTTGCGCGCGGCACCGAAGAAGCGCTTCGGGCGATGCAGGGCGTTGGCATCCACACCACCGGTGAGCACCTTGCCGGAGCTGGGCGAGACGGTGTTGTAGGCGCGCGCCAGGCGGGTGATGGAATCCAGCAGGATCACCACGTCGCGCTTGTGCTCGACCAGGCGCTTGGCCTTTTCGATCACCATCTCGGCGACCTGCACGTGGCGCTGGGCCGGCTCGTCGAAGGTGGAGGAGACGACCTCGCCCTGGACCATCCGGTCCATCTCGGTGACCTCTTCCGGGCGCTCGTCGATCAACAGGACGATCAGATAGCACTCGGGGTAGTTGCCGGCGATGCTCTGGGCAATGTTCTGCAGCATGAGCGTCTTGCCCGCCTTGGGCGGGGAGACGATCAGGCCGCGCTGGCCCTTGCCGAACGGCGAGACGATGTCGATGATCCGCGCGGTGATGTCCTCGGTGGAGCCATTGCCGCGCTCCATGCGCATGCGCTTGTTGGCATGCAGCGGGGTGAGATTCTCGAACAGCACCTTGTGCTTGGCGTTCTCCGGCGGCTCGAAGTTGATCTCCGAGACCTTCAACAACGCGAAGTAGCGCTCGTTGTCCTTGGGCGGGCGGATCTTGCCGGAGATGGTGTCGCCGGTGCGCAGTCCGAAGCGTCGGATCTGGCTGGGCGAGACATAGACGTCGTCCGGCCCGGCCTGATAGGAGCTGTCGGCACTGCGGAGAAAGCCGAAGCCGTCGGAGAGGATCTCGAGGACACCGTCGCCAAAGATGGCTTCGCCGCTCTTCGCGTGAGCCTTGAGCAGGGCGAAGATGATCTCCTGCTTGCGGGCACGGGACATGTTCTCGATGCCTTTTTCTTCGGCAAAGGCCACGAGATCGGCAGCGGACATCCGCTTCAATTCGGTCAGATTCATGCGTGGGATGCTGTGTTCAACGTGGATGATCGGCGACCGGGGGTGGTCACTCGGATTGACTGGAAGGAGGCAGGGAATGGCCTGGCGGCCACTCGAACTGGTTCGATGGTAAGCGAGGCGGCGGCGCGGGGCAACCCCGGTGAAGCCGGGCGCCTGCGAGGCCTGGCGGTTAACCGCCAGGCCCGGGTGTTACAGGTGCTGATCCAGGAACGCAGTCAGCTGCGACTTGGACAGGGCACCGACCTTGGTGGCCTCGACATCGCCGTTCTTGAACAGCATCAGCGTCGGGATCCCGCGGATGCCGTACTTCGGCGGCGTGGACGGGTTCTCGTCGATGTTCAGCTTGGCGACCTTGACCTTGCCGGCGTATTCTTCGGCGATTTCGTCCAGAATGGGGGCGATCATCTTGCAGGGCCCGCACCACTCGGCCCAGTAGTCCACCAGGACCGGCTGATCCGCCTTCAGGACGTCCTCGTCGAAACCGGCGTCCGATGTGTACACAATTTTGTCGCTCACTCCGAGCCCTCATGACTTGGGTTGGGGGAGCAGCCCGCACCGCCGGCTGCACGGCCCTTACTATCGACGATCAACGCCGGACAGTTCAAGTAATACGCAGGAACCGAGGAACCCCATGACCGAAACCGTGCAGGACACACCCCGCTTCGACCAGCTCGATCTGCCCGAACCCGTCCAGGCGGGCATCCGCGCCACCGGTTTCGAAACCTGCACCCCGATCCAGGCACAGACCCTGCCGATCGCGCTGGCCGGCCACGACGTCGCCGGCCAGGCCCAGACCGGGACCGGCAAGACGGCCGCCTTCCTGATCGCGACCTTCAACCGCCTGCTGCGCCAGCAGCCTTCGCCCAACCGGCGGCCCACGGACGTGCGCGCCCTGATCCTGGCCCCGACCCGCGAACTGGCGATCCAGATCCACAAGGATGCCGAATCGCTGGGTGCCGAGACCGGGCTGAAGCTCGCGCTGGCCTACGGCGGCACCGGCTACGACAGCCAGCGCGAACAGCTGGAGGCCGGCGCCGACATCCTGATCGGCACGCCCGGACGCATCATCGACTACTTCAAGCAGAAGGTCTTCGGGCTCAAGCACACGGAGGTGGTGGTGCTGGACGAGGCGGATCGCATGTTCGATCTCGGCTTCATCAAGGATGTGCGCTTTCTGATGCGTGGCTGCGCGCCGGCCAGCGAACGCCTGTCGATGCTGTTCTCCGCCACGCTGTCCTTCCGCGTGATGGAGCTGGCGTACGAGCACATGAACAATCCGGAAAAGGTCCAGGTCGAGGCCGAGACCCTGACTGCCGACCGCGTGCGCCAGGTGATTTACTACCCGGCCAACGACGAAAAAATCCCGCTGCTCCTCGGGCTCGCACGCGACCTCAAGCCGGAGCGCGCCATCGTGTTCGTGAACACCAAGCACGGCGCCGAGAAGGTCTGCGACTGGCTGAACGTGAACGACCAGAAGGCCGCGCTGCTGTCCGGCGACGTGCCGCAGAACAAGCGCTCGCAGCTGCTGGAACACTTCGCCGCTGGCGAATACACCTACCTGGTGGCGACCGACGTGGCCGCCCGCGGGCTGCACATCCCGGCGGTCACGCATGTCTTCAACTTCGATCTGCCGCAGTCCGGCGAGGACTACGTGCACCGTATCGGGCGCACCGCACGTGCGGGCGCCGAAGGTGACGCGATCAGCTTCGGCTGCGAGGACTCGGCCTTCTACCTGCCGGATATCGAGAGCTACCTGGGCGAGCGCATCCCCACCGCGAGCGTGGACCCGGCACGCCTGTTCCAGGATGCGGTCAAGCCGAAGCCACGCCCGCGCAAGCCGCGCGACGATCGGCGCGGTGGCCCACGCTCCGGCGGAGGCGGCCGCCCGCAGCGCAGCGGCAACCGGGGCTGAGCGGACGCGGGAAAACCACAGAAAAAGATGGTGCCGGCGAGAGGAGTCGAACCTCCGACCTATCGATTACGAATCGATTGCTCTACCAACTGAGCTACACCGGCGAAGCGCGACATGATAGCGAGGGCCGGTGCCGACCACAATCCGGCGAGCCCGGACAATCGACCGATCACCGGCTCAGGAGCGGCGGCGGCCCACGCGGAAGACGACGTCCACACCCTCGAGTTCCTTGCCTTCCGGCAGGGCGGGCAGATCGGAGATGTCGATCCGCGCCGGATCCACGTCTTCCAGTTGCCCGGTATCGGTATGGAACAGGTGGTGATGCGGATTCAGGTTGGAGTCGTAGAACAGCTTGGCCGGATCAATCACGACCTCGCGCACCAGCCCCTTCTCGGCGAACAGGTTCAGGGTGTTGTACACCGTGGCCTTGGACACCCGCGAGGCATGCCGCATTAGCTGCCCGAGGATTTGCTCGGCGCTGAGGTGCTGATGGCGGGCAAACATCACACGGGCAATCTCGACGCGCTGCTCGGTCGGGGAGATCGCGTGCTCGCGCAGCATTTCGCGCGCGGCGTGGACCGAGAGCAGATCCGGGTTGTTGGAGTCGATGTTCATGATTCCGACGATATAACAGGGATCTGGAGCAAGTCCATATCCCGCTTTCCGGGGACCGGTGAGGCCGGGAAGCCTGATAGAATGGAGCGGGTGATGGGAATCGAACCCACATTAAGAGCTTGGGAAGCTCCCGTTCTACCATTGAACTACACCCGCTTGCGC
Source organism: Thioalkalivibrio sp. AKL9 (assembly GCF_000377825.1). Lineage (NCBI taxonomy): Bacteria > Pseudomonadati > Pseudomonadota > Gammaproteobacteria > Chromatiales > Ectothiorhodospiraceae > Thioalkalivibrio > Thioalkalivibrio sp. AKL9. Next base: position 19,276 of record NZ_KB905114.1, read on the forward strand.
CGCCGATTGTAGGCCTTGTCGGCCTCCGGCTCAACGGTAAACTGAGCAGTCGAAGAACCATGCAGATTCAGCTGAACGGCGAACCCTTTGAACTCCCCGATGATCGCGAGGCCACCCTGGCCGCGCTGATCGAGGCACGCGGCCTTGGCGGCCGCCGTCTGGCGGTGGAGGTGAACGAAGAGCTGGTCCCGCGCAGCGAGCACGCGGCCCATCCCCTGAAACCCGGGGATCGCGTGGAGATCGTGCAGGCAATCGGGGGCGGCTAGATTGCCCAGCCGCCCGGCCTGCGACCACTTTTCAACGAAGGAATGACCATGACCGAATCGGCCGCGTCCGCCGACGACCTGTTCCGCGTAGGCACGCGCGAGTTCACCTCCCGCCTGCTCGTTGGGACCGGCAAGTACCGCGATCTCGACCAGACCCGCGACGCCATCGAGGCGAGCGGCGCGGAGATCGTGACCGTCGCCATCCGCCGCACCAACATCGGCCAGAACCCGGACGAACCCAACCTGCTGGACGTGATCTCGCCGGAGCGCTACACGCTGCTGCCGAATACTGCCGGCTGCTTCAATGCCGAGGATGCGATCCGCACCTGCCGCCTGGCACGCGAGCTGCTCGACGGCCACAACCTGGTGAAGCTGGAGGTCCTGGGCGACGAGAAGACCCTGTACCCGGACGTCTTCGAGACCGTGAAGGCCGCCGAGACGCTGGTGGCCGAAGGCTTCGACGTGATGGTCTACACCACCGACGACCCGCTGCTGGCGAAGCGCCTGGAAGACATCGGCTGCCTGGCGATCATGCCGCTGGCCGCGCCGATCGGCTCGGGCCTGGGGATCCAGAACCGCTACAACATCCGCGAGATCGTGGAGAACGCCTCGGTTCCGGTGCTGGTGGATGCCGGAGTCGGCACCGCCTCGGACGCCGCGATCGCAATGGAGCTGGGCTGCGACGGCGTGCTGATGAACACCGCCATCGCCGCGGCCGACGACCCGGTGCTGATGGCCTCGGCGATGCGCCACGCGATCATCGGTGGGCGCCAGGCCTTTCGCGCCGGGCGCATGGCGCCGCGGCGCTACGCCTCGGCCTCCTCGCCGCAGACCGGCCTGTTCTTCAGCTGAGCATGAGCGACCACGCCAACGCCGAGACGGACGACAAGCCGTTCTACCGCCGTATCCGCAGCTTCGTGCGCCGCGAGGGCCGGCTGACGCCGGGCCAGCAGCGGGCCCTGGACGACCTGTTACCGCGCTTTGGCCTGCAGCTACCGGAACCCGCGGCACCGCTGGACCTGACTTCCGTTTTCGGGCGCACGGCACCCGTGACGCTGGAGATCGGCTTCGGGGACGGCGAGAGCCTGGCCGAGCAGGCGGAAAACCAGCCGGAACGCGACTTCATCGGTACCGAGGTGCACCGGCCGGGGGTCGGGCATCTGCTGCGCGAGGTGGAGCAGCGCGGCCTGACCAATGTGCGCGTCAGCGACGTCGATGCGGTGGAACTGCTGGAGCACTACCTGACGCCCGCCAGCCTGGACTGCGTGCAGGTGTTCTTCCCCGACCCTTGGCACAAGAAGCGCCACCACAAGCGGCGCCTGATCCAGCCGGCGTTCGTGCGCCACCTGGCGACGCGCATCCGGCCGGGCGGGCGGCTGCATCTGGCGACCGACTGGGCCGAATACGCCGAACACATAATGGTGGTGCTGGAGGAATGCCGGCCATGGTTCGTGCCGGATGGTCCGATCCCGGCTCCCGGCCGGCCGCCGGAGCGCCCGGTGACCAAGTTCGAACGGCGCGGGGAGCAACGCGGCCACAAGGTCGCCGATCTGCTCTACCGGCGCACCGACGAACCCGCCTGATGATACCCGGCGCGATGCCGGGTCGGATCAGACGTTCTTGACCACCAGGACCGGGCAGTCAGCCCCGCCAATCACGCGCTCGGACACGCTGCCCATCAGGAGGCGCTTGAGCCCGGTACGCCCGTGGCTGCCGACCACCACCAGATCGCGATGGTCGCGCGCAGCGACCTCCAGCAGGGTGACCTCGGGGCGCCCCTCCTCGAAGGTCGCATCGGCCTCCAGCCCCTTCTCGCGGGCCTCGCCCTGCAGACGCTGGATGGCCTGGACACCCTCCTGACGCCGCTCCTCGTTCTGCCCCGGGACCGCCACCGACACGATCGTGATCGGAAGCTTGCAATAGCCGGCCAGCTCGATTGCGGCGCGCGCGGCCTGGTCCCCAAGGTCGGAGCCGTCGGTCCCCACTAGAAGCCCGCGATGCGGCGCCTGGGCGCCGCGCGGGACGATCATCACGTTGCAGGGTGCGAGCCCCACGACCTTGCGCGTGGCGTCCCCCACCATCAGGCGCGAGAGGTCACCGCGATCGCGTCGGCCGATGACGATCAGCCCGGCCTTGAACTCCTCGGCAATGGCAACGATCTCCTGGTGCCGGTCGACCCCGTGGCGCAGGATCATGGAGGCATCGATGCCCACCTCGCGGGCGCGCTTTTCCAGCGCGTCCAGATCGGTCTGGCCGGCAACGCTCGCCTCGTGGCTGCGCGGCGGAGACAACGCATCGTGCTGGGTATCGGTGCGGATAATCCGTGCGACGATCAGGCGCGCACCACAGCGCTGCGCCAGATCCAGCGCCACATTCTCGGCGGATTCGCTGAATTCGGAGCCATCCGTCGCCAGGACGATGGTCTCGAAACGGCACATCGGGGCATCGGATTCGGACATGCTGGGGTCTCCACCTGGACTTTTTTCCAAGCATAACCGACATGCCGGCAAACGCCAGCACTCGGGGCCGCGCCGACCGAACCGCCAACCCGACGCCGGCGCATTTTTTGCGTCCGTGCCCGCGGGATGAAATAATCCCGCGCTTTCAAGGGAAAGGCGGAACCTGTTTCCTCCGACCCGCCTCGGCGCCTGCGCCCGGCGCGAGTCCCCTTTTTCGGCTTCTGGCCACGCGCCGTCCGGCGCGGGTCCTCAGGACACGACTGGAACATGGAAAACCTTACGCTGACCACCGAGATGATCGTGGTGCTTGCGCTGCTCGCGTTCACGATCTTCCTGTTTGTCTCCGAGATCATCCGGGTCGACCTGGCGGCGATCTCGGTGATGGTCCTGCTCGGCCTGCTGACTCTGGTGCCCGGACTCGGGATGCTGGTCGGCCAGGAAGAGCTGTTCAGCGGCTTCGCCTCCAATGCGGTGATCTCGATCATCGCGGTGATGATTATCGGCGCCGGCCTGGACAAGACCGGCGTGATGCACAAGGTGGCGGCGTTCATCATGCGCGTGGGTGGCACCACCGAAAAAAGCATCATCCCGACCGTCTCCGGAACCGTCGGCGTAATCTCCAGCTTCATGCAGAACATCGGCGCAGCCGCGCTGTTCATGCCGGTGATGAGCCGCATCTCCAATCGCCTGAACATCCCGCTGTCGCGCCTGCTGATGCCGATGGGCTTCGCCGCGATCGTCGGCGGCACCATCACCCTGGTCGGGTCCAGCCCGCTGATCCTGCTGAACGACCTGCTGCCGTCGGACATGGAACCGTTCCAGCTGTTCGACGTGACCCCGATCGGCCTGGCCCTGCTGGCCACCGCCATCGTCTACTTCGTGCTGCTGGGCCGCTTCGTACTGCCGTCGGTCAAGAGCAAGGCCACCCAGCGCGAAAGTGCACAGGACTACTTCCAGCGCGTGTACGGCCTGTCCTACGAGATCCATGAGCTGTTCGTCCCGGAGAACGACCCGATGGTTGGGCGCACGGTGGCCGAGATTGAGCGCGAGACCGGGATCGCGATCGTCGGCACCTACATGCGCGACGAGCTGCGCATGGCACCGTGGACCGGCTACGAGATCCAGGCCAACTCGCACCTGGCCGTGCTGGCCAGCCCGTCACGCATGGAAAAGCTGTGCGAGGGCACGCGCAAGCGTCCCAGCACCCATCTCGACGTGTTCGCCAACGCCCTGGACAGTGGGCGTTCCGGCGTCGCCGAGGTCGCCATCGCGCCGGGCTCGAACCTCGCCGGCAAGACGGTCACCGAACTGGCGATGCGCCAGACCTACGGCCTGTCGGTGATGCGCATCCAGCGCGGCAACGAGACCTACGGCGAGGGGCTACGCGACATCCCCCTGGAACCGGGCGATATCCTGGTGGTGCACTGCACCTGGGAATCGCTGGCCCGGCTGGAGCAGGACCGCGATTTCGTGGTGATCACGTCGGACTATCCGCGCGAGGAACTGGTACCGTCCAAGGTGCCGCATGCGCTGTTCTTCCTGGCGCTGACCGTGGGCCTGATCGTGTTCACCGACCTGATGCTCTCGGTCGCACTGCTGACCGGCGCACTGGGCATGATCCTGACCGGCGTCATCAGCCTCGACAACGCCTATCGCGCCGTCAGCTGGAAGACCGTCTTCCTGCTGGCGTCACTGATCCCGCTAGGCATGGCGGTGGAGAACACCGGAACCGCCGCCTGGATCGCGCAGAACACGCTGGAGATGCTGGGGACCGTACCGCCCTGGGTGCTGCAGGCGACGATCTTCGCCCTGGCCACGTTCTTTACCCTGGTCATGTCCAACGTCGGCGCGACCGTGCTGCTGGTGCCGCTGGCGATCAACTTCGCGATCGCCGCGCAGGCCGCGGGCATGGATGCCGACCCGCGCGTGTTCGCGCTGACCGTGGCGATCGCCACCTCGAATTCCTTCCTGATCCCGACCCACCAGGTGAACGCCCTGATCATGGGTCCCGGCGGCTATCGGGTGAAGGACTTCATGAAGGCGGGCGGCATCATGACCATCCTGTTCGCCGTGGTCGCCATGTTCATGCTCAACCTGATTTTCTAGTCTGTTAAACGCAACCTTTAGCAACCCGTTTGCAAGGAGAAATCCCATGTCCCAGAAGCATCCCGTGATTGCGGTGACCGGTTCCTCGGGTGCCGGCACCTCCACCGTCAAGCGCTCCTTCGAGTCCATCTTCCGTCGCGAGCAGATCAGCCCGGTTGTGATCGAGGGCGACAGCTTCCATCGCTATGACCGCAAGGCAATGAAGGAGGCGATGCAGAAGGCCGCCGCCGACGGCAACGATCACTTCTCGCACTTCGGCCCCGAAGCCAACCTGTTCGATCGCATCGAGGGGCTGTTCAAGACCTACGGCGAGACCGGCCAGGGCGAGAAGCGCTACTACCTGCACTCCGACGAAGAGGCCGCCGAGCACAACGAGCGCCTTGGCACCAACCTTGGACCGGGCGAGTTCACCCCCTGGGAAGAGATCCAGCCGGGCACCGATCTGATGTTCTACGAAGGCCTGCACGGCCTGGTCGTGAATGGCGAAGTGGACGCCGCGCAGCACGTGGACCTGGGTATCGGCGTGGTGCCGATCGTGAACCTCGAGTGGATCCAGAAGATCTTCCGCGACAACGCCGAGCGCGGCTATTCCGCCGAGGCGATCGTCGACACGATCCTGCGCCGCATGCCGGACTACGTGAACTACATCACCCCGCAGTTCGGCTACACCGACATCAACTTCCAGCGCGTGCCGACGGTGGACACCTCCAACCCGTTCATCGCCCGCGCGGTGCCGACCCCGGACGAGTCGATGGTGGTGATCAGCTTCAAGGATCCGGCGAAGCTCGGCATCGACTTCCCGTACCTGCAGAACATGATCCCGGACTCCTTCATGTCCGATCCCAAGACCCTGGTGGTCCCGGGCGGCAAGATGAGCTTCGCGATGGAGGTCATTCTGGCCCCGATCATCCACGAGATGCTGTCGCGTCGCGGCTGATCCGCAAGCCCAAGAGAAGTTCCCAAGCCCCGCTCCGGCGGGGCTTTTTTCGTTCAAGGCCGGGCATTCCGCTAGGATTCGGGATTTAACCAACAGGACGGAGTTGGCGTGATCGGACTCTTCGGGCCACGGCCGGCCCAACAGATGGAGCGCTTTCGCAGCCGTTACGACGGACGCTCGCTGATCGTGCACCAGGGTTTCAACGGAGACTGGCTGGAGGAGCTCATCAAGCAGCCGGGCGGCGGGGGCCACTTCCGCATGGACAGCCGACCGCTGCCGCGGCGGCGCCCCACCCCGGTGGAATGGCTGGTGCAGACCTACATCCTGCCGCTGGAGCTCCCTCAGCCACTGTTTCTGGACGTACGCGAGGACGCCATCCTCGTGCGCCACCTGACGCGCGGGCAGCATGCCGTGCACCCCTCCGAGATCGCCTGGTTTCTGGAGGAACTGGACACTCGCCACCACGCCCGCCTGGTCTTCGCGGAAGACGGCGGCCTGCACGTGCACACCGGCCTGCCGGTCGACGACAACGAGGCCCTCAGCATGCTGGAGCATCTCGGTTTATGACCACACCCTTTCGCAGCGCCACCGCCCGCGGCGACGAGCCCGGGGCCCTGGCCACCACCCTGATCGCCGAGCTCGGCGAACAGCCGGTGCGTGGCGATGATGAGGTACGCGTCGGCTTCATCTATCTCTCCGACCCCCTGAGCCGCCACGCCCGCAGCCTACTGAAACACCTGCGCGAAGGCCTCGGGATCGATCACTTCGTCGGCGGCATGGCCATGGCAATCATCGGCCCGCGCGACGAGCTCTACGAGCAGCCCGGTGTGACCCTGATGATCGGCGAGTTCCCGGCATCCAGTGTTCGGGTCATCTACCATCCGGTACGTCGCTTCGAGGATCTGGTACAGGAACTGGACGGCTTCCTCGACCCGCAGACCCCGGGGCGTCTGATCCTGAATGCCGACCCCCAAACGGAGGGCCTGGAAGACATACTGACGGAGATCGGCGAGCAGACCGCCTGGTTCGCCACCGGGGGTGTCAACTCCGGCGAGCCCGGCGTGGTACAGATCGCCGACGGGGTCTCCGCCTCGGGCATCACCGGCCTGGCGCTGCGCGACGATGTCGCCATCGCCGCGCGCCACAGCCAGGGCTGCACACCGCTGCCCGGCCAGCACGAGCTGACCGAGACCTGGCGCAACATCATTGTGCGTCTGGACGGGCAGCAGGCGCTGCCGGCATTCAAGGGCATCATCGGCGATGTCCTGTCGCGCGATCTGGAACGCGCGCTGGGCTACATCCTGGTCGGCTTTCCCATCGCCGGCTCGGATACCGGCGACTATCGCGTGCGCAACATCATCGGGGTGGACCTGGACCAGGAGGTCCTCGCGATCGGCGAGATGCTGGAACCGGGGTCGCAGATCCTGTTCGTGCGCCGCGACGGCCAGGCCGCCCGCGACGACCTGGAACGCATGCTGGAACAGGTGCGCGCCCAGGCACCCAACGGTATTCGCGGGGCGCTCTACGTCTCCTGTGTCGGGCGCGGACGCCACCAGTTCGGGCAGGAAGGCGCGGAGTTGGCTATCGTGCAAAAGGGGCTGGGGGACGTACCCCTGGTCGGCTTCTTCGCCAATGGCGAGATCTTCGCCAACCGCCTGTACGGCTACACCGGGGTCCTGACCCTGTTCACCTGAAACGCACTCCACCACACCCCGGGAGAAGGCATGCAGTACCGCAAGCTGGGACGTACCGATATCGAAGTCAGCCTGATCGGCCTGGGCACCATGACCTGGGGCGAGCAGAACACCGAGGCCGAGGCGCACGAGCAGCTCGACTACGCGCTGGGGCAGGGCGTGAACTTCATCGACGCCGCCGAGATGTATCCGGTGCCGCCGCGCGAAGACACCCAGGGTCTGACCGAGACCTACATTGGCAACTGGCTGGCGCAGCGCCAGAATCGCGAACAGGTTGTGCTGGCCAGCAAGGTCGCCGGCCCCGGCATGATCGACTACCTGCGCGGCGGCCCCCAGCTGAACCGCGAACACATCGAGCAGGCCCTGAGCGACAGTCTCAAGCGGCTGCAGACCGACTATGTGGACCTCTACCAGGTCCACTGGCCGGCGCGCGCGACCAACTTCTTCGGCCAGCTCGGTTACAGCCACCAGCCCGACGATAACGCCACGCCGATCGAGGAGACCGCCGCCGCCCTGAAGGCCATGGTCGACAGCGGCCGGGTGCGGACCATCGGCATCTCCAACGAGACCCCGTGGGGCTTCATGGAATGGATCCGCGCACATGACCGCGGCCTGTCCGAGCGCATTGTCTCCATCCAGAACCCATACAACCTGCTCAACCGCAGTTTCGAGGCGGGCCTGGCCGAGATGGCCATCCGCGAGGACGCCGGCCTCCTGGCCTACTCGCCGCTGGCCTTCGGCATGCTCTCCGGCAAGTACCTGGATGGCGCCAAGCCGGCAGGTGCCCGCCTGACCCTGTTCGAGCGCTTCCAGCGCTACAGCAACGAATCCGGCCTGGCCGCGACCGCCGAGTACGCCAGGCTCGCCGCCGAACATGGGCTGACGCCAACCCAGCTGGCACTGGCCTTCGTCAACCAGCAACCGTTCGTGACCAGCAACCTGGTCGGCGCGACCACCATGGAACAGCTGCGCGAGAACATCGCCACCGTCGACATCACCCTGTCCGACGCCGTGCTGGAAGCCATCGAGGCGATCCACGCCCGCTATACCTACCCCTGTCCGTAGGTCGGATCCGTTGCACCTGATCGATACGCACGTCCACCTGGACCTCGACGCGTTCGATCCGGACCGCCCGGCGGTGCTGGACCGGGCCCGCGCCGCCGGCGTGCAGGAACTGGTCCTGCCCGGCGTCACGCGTGCCCGCTGGCCGGATCTGGACGCCCTGCACCGGCACTACGATGGTCTGCATGTCGCCTACGGTCTGCACCCAATCTTCCTGCAGGACCATGCGGATGACGACCTCGACGCGCTGGAGCCCTGGCTGGACGCGCACCCGGAGACCGTCGCCGTCGGCGAGATCGGACTGGACGGCTACCACCAGGAGCTCGACTGGGACCGTCAGTGGCGGTTCTATACGCGGCAACTGGCCATCGCCCGGGAACGCGAGCTGCCGGTGATCATCCACAGCCGACGCGCGCTCGACGAGGTCCTGAAGGGCCTGCGCCAGTACCCCGGCATCAGCGGCATCCTGCATGCCTTCATCGGGAGTCCGCAGCAGGCTCGGCAGGCGGCGGATCTCGGCTTTGCACTCGGGATCGGCGGACCCGTGACCTACGAGCGCGCAAAGAAACTGCACCGCGTGGTGCGCGACGCACCGCTGCAGGCGCTGGTGGTGGAGACGGACGCCCCGGACCAACCGCTGGCCGGACACCAGGGCGAGCGCAACGAACCGGCCATGACCGCCGAGGTCAACCGCCAGCTCGCGGCCCTGCGAGACATGGATCCGGCCGAGATGGCTATAATCACGTCACAAAACGCACGCCGGGTCCTCCGGCTCCCGACCGGTTCCGCTGCATGAGCTCGCCCGCCGACGCCCCGCACAATCCCTTTACCGAACGCACGGATCTGCTGCTGGGGCATGACGTCACCGCGCGCCTGCGCGATCGGCATGTCTTCATCGCCGGACTGGGCGGTGTGGGCAGCTACGCGGCCGAGGCGATCGCGCGGGCCGGGGTCGGACGCATGACCCTGGCCGATCACGACGTGGTCGGGGCCTCCAACCTGAACCGCCAGCTCGTCGCGCTGCGCTCCACCGTGGACCGGCCCAAGACCGAGATCATGGCGAACCGCATCCGCGACATCGATCCCGACATCGAGGTCATCATTCGCCAGGACTTCCTCCAGCCCGACACCATCGGCGACCTGGTCCCCGAGGATGCCGACTTCGTGCTGGACGCGATCGACTCCATTGTCTGCAAGGCCGCGCTGGTCGCGACCGCCCAGGCCCGCGGGCAGGCCGTGATCTCGAGCATGGGCGCAGGTGGGCGCATCGACCCGACGGCCGTGCGCGTGGGGCCGCTGACCGAGACCCGCGTGTGCCCACTCGCGCGGCAGATGCGCAAGCGGCTGCGGCGCCTGGGCGCGCACCTGGACTACCCCGTGGTGTTTTCCATCGAGCAGCCGCGCAAGGGCACCGAACACCGCCCGGTCGGCGACGGCGGGCGCCCGCGCTCGGTCAACGGCACCATCTCCTACCTGCCCGCGATCTTCGGCCTGACCGCCGCTGGCCACGTGATCCAGACCCTGATCACCCGCGCCTGACCACGCCCAGGACGGGCGAGCCGGCTATTCCTCGAAGATGGCCTCGATGCGGGCCTGGATGTGCTGGTCAGCGTCCGGGCCGAACTGCGTAGTGGCGGGATCAAAGCGGTCGCAGAAGGCGTAGGCAAACTTCAGGTCTTTCACTCCGAGGGCACCGAACAGGCGTGCCTCGAAGGAATGATCCTCAGGGTTCTGGATCAGCGTGGGCCAGCCGTCCGCGCCCGGGGCCAGGGCAGGGCCGAAGAAGACCACGCCGGGCAGATTCTTCAGGCGCAGTGCACAGGTGCCATCGGTTACGCCGGCCATCGGGAGGAAGTCGATGGTGCGCGACAGGCGCTGCTTGCGGTTGAAGGCGATGTCGATCTCGCCCCCCGCCGCGCGGATCGCCGGGGCCTCGGCCTCGAACGTGAGGGTCTCCAGCCCCGCAGCGCGCCAGGCATCCAGATCCTGCGCCCCATGCCGGCTGGGCAGGAACAGGTACGCGGGCTTGCTGATGGCCCGGATCGCCTCCAGGAGCGACTCGGAATAGATCGGCGCGTTCACCAGGATGCCACCGAGCTCGAGGTCGTCGATCAGCCACACGGCCGGTTCCGAATCGCCGATCCGGTAGATGGTCCGGTCACGCAGTTCGACCAGTGGGGCACTGATCACGGGTTCACTGGCCATCGGGCTTCTCCGTCGACAGGGTGGCGGGGCGAGGTTCGATCTCGGTCATGGTGGTCTCGATCCAGCTCTCGGCCGCGGACAGCACCTCGACCGGCTTGCGACCGGCGGTCTCGATTGGGGCCCCGATCACTACCTCGACGGTGCCGGGATAGCGCCGCAGGCCCTTTTTCGGCCAGAAGCTCCCGCTGTTCAGCGCCACCGGCAGGACCGGGTAGCCGGTGCGCACTGCGAGCATCGCGCCACCCTGACGGTAGCGCCCGTGTTCGCCCGGGGCCACGCGTGTGCCCTCGGGGAACACGATCACCCAGCGGCCCTGGTCCAGGCGCTGCTTGCCTTCGGCCACCAGGTTCTCCAGGGCCTGGCGTCCGCCCTCGCGATCAATCGGTACCGGATCGAGCATGGACAACGTCCAGCCGAACAGGGGGATCCGCATCAGTTCACGCTTGAGCACCCAGGTCTGCATGGGAAAGATCGCGACGAAGGCCACCGTCTCCCAGGCCGACTGGTGCTTGGACAGCACCACATGCGGGCGCGAGGGGTCGATATGCTCGCGCCCGTGCACCCGGTAATCGATGCCGCAACTGACACGCAGCCACCAGACGTTGAACCGGCCCCACAGGGTCAGGACACGGTAGCGGACGGGGCGGGAAAACGGCCAGATCAGCGGCGGTACCAGCAGCCCGAAGACCAGGATGGAGCCAACGAGCCCCAGCTGGAACAGCAGACCTCGGATCAGGGGCAGCATCGCCCGGCCCTACCCCGTCGCCAGGCGGCCGATATCGGCCACGGTCTCGAACGCGCGACGCAGTTCACGCAGCAGGGCCAGGCGGTTGCGCCGCTCGGCGGCGTCCTCGGCCATCACCATCACCTGGTCGAAAAAGGTGTCCACCCGATCGCGCAGGCCTGCCAGTTCGCCGAGCGCATGCAGGTAGTCACCATCGGCCACCGCCTGCTCGACCCCCGGGCGCACGGCCTGCAGGCCCTGGTACAGCTGACGCTCCTCGTCCAGCGCCAGGGCCTCCGGATCGAGTTCCGCCTCGGCCTCCTCGCCGGCCTTGCGCAGCAGGTTGTGGATCCGCTTGTTCGCGGCAGCCAGGGCCTCGGCCTCCGGGCGCTCGCGGAACAGGCTGACCGCGCGCACGCGGCGCACGAAATCCAGCGGGGCATCCGGCGCGACCGCGGCCACCGCCTCGATAGTCTCGTGCGCCTGCCCCTGTTCCAGCAGGTACCCGCGCAGGCGCTCGAGGATGTACTCGCGTACCGGTTCCACGGCCTGATCGGCCTCCGGCACGCGTTCGCGGATGGGCTCGGCGGCGGCCTGCAGCAAGGGGGTCAAGGCCAGCGGCAGTTCGCGCTCGACCAGGATGCGCACCAGCCCCAGCGCGGCGCGGCGCAGGGCGAACGGGTCCTTGGTGCCACTGGGCTGCTTGCCGATGGCGAAGATGCCGACCAGGGTGTCGAGACGATCGGCCAGCGCCAGCGCCTGGGCGAGCGGGGCGTCCGGCAGCTCGGAACCGGACTGACGCGGCCAGTAGTGCTGCTCGATCGCGGCGGCGACGGTCTCGTCCTCGCGGTCGTGCAGGGCGTAATAGCGCCCCATGGTGCCCTGCAACTCGGTGAACTCGAACACCATCTGGGTGACCAGGTCGCACTTGGCCAGACGTGCGGCGCGCGCAGCGAGGGGTGCGTCGAGGCCCATCAGCCCGGCCAGGCGCTGCATCAGGGCCTCCAGCCGCACGGACTTGTCGCGCAGCGTGCCCAGGCGCTTCTCGAACACGACCGAGTCCAGCGCCTCCAGGCGTTCCTCCAGGCGCTTCTTGCGGTCCTGCTGCCAGAAGAACTCGGCATCGGCAAAGCGCGGGCGCAGCACGCGCTCGTTGCCGTCGCGCACCGCATGCGGATCACGCGATTCGATGTTGCTGATCACGATGAAGTGCGGCTGCATGCGGCCGGCCTCGTCGACCACCGGGAAGTATTTCTGGTTGTCCTGCATGGTGGAGATCAGCGCCTCCTGCGGGACATCCAGGAAACGCGGATCAAAGCCGCCGGTCAGCGCCACCGGCCACTCGACCAGCGCGGTCACCTCGTCCAGCAGGTCCGCATCCACCAGCGCGCGCCCGCCCAGGGCCTTCGCCTGCTCGTGGACCTGCTCGAGGATGCGCTCGCGGCGCGCCTCGAAAGACGGCTCGACAAACCCCGGGCGACGCAGCCGCTCGGCGTAGTCGTTCCCGCGCTTGAGCTCCAGGGCGCCGGGCTGATGGAAGCGGTGGCCGTGGGTCTCCCGACCCGCTGTTTGTTCCAGCACGGTCATCTCCAGCACCTCGGGCCCGTGCAGTACGACCAGCCAGTGTGCGGGCCGCACGAACTCGGTACGGCTGCTGCCCCAGCGCATGCGCTTGGGTGTGGGCAGGGCGTCCAGCGCGGCCTCCAGCATCTCCGGCAGCAGTTCGCCGAGGGCGCGCCCCGGCTGCAGCTGGCGAAACACCAGGTATTCGCCCTTGTCGGTGGTCTCGCGCTCCAGGCGCTCGACCTCGACGCCACAGGATCGGGCAAAGCCCAGCACGGCCTTGGTCGGCTCGCCGGCATCGTCGAAGGCCGCGGCCACCGCCGGGCCGCGGCGCTCCTGCAGCTGGTCCGGCTGGCGCGCGGGCACGCTCGGGAACAACACGGCCAGGCGCCGCGGGGTGGCGAAGGCCTCGGGCTCGCCCGGCTCCAGCCCGGCCTCGCGCAGGCGGGTGGTCAGGCCCTCGGCCAGGGCGTCGCGCAGGCGCGCGAGGGCGGTCGGGGGCAGCTCCTCGGTGCCAAGTTCGATCAGGAGTTCGCGGGCTTCGGCCATGTCGGGTCCAGGTTGGGTCCAGTACGCGCCGCGCGACCCAGGGGGCCGGCCGGCGCGGGATTGCGGGATTCAGGCGGCGTCGGGCTTGTTCGCGTCGTCTTCGGCACACAGCGGGAAGCCCAGGGCCTCGCGCGATTCGTAGTACTTCCGGGCGACGTTCCGCGACAGCTCGCGCACGCGCAAGATATAGCGCTGGCGCTCGGTGACCGAGATCGCGCCGCGCGCATCCAGCAGATTGAAGCTGTGCGAGGCGCGCAGCATCTGCTCGTAGGCCGGCAGGGGCAGGCCCAGCTCGATCATGCGATCGCTCTCGGTCGCGTGCTGGTCGAAGGCGGCGAACAGGGCGTCGCGGTCGGCATGCTCGAAGTTGTAGGTGGACTGCTCCACCTCGTTCTGGTGGTAGACGTCGCCGTAGGTGATCGCGCGGCCGTCCGGGCCGTTGGTCCAGACCAGGTCGTAGACGCTCTCCACACCCTGCAGGTACATCGCCAGGCGCTCGAGGCCGTAGGTGATCTCGCCGGAGACCGGGTGGCAGTCGAGCCCGCCCACCTGCTGGAAGTAGGTGAACTGGGTCACCTCCATGCCGTTGAGCCAGACCTCCCAGCCCAGCCCCCAGGCGCCCAGCGTCGGAGACTCCCAGTTGTCCTCGACGAAGCGCACATCGTGGGTCAGGGTGTCGAACCCGAGCGCCTCCAGCGAGCCCAGGTAGAGCGCCTGGATGTCCGGCGGCGAGGGTTTCAGCAGGACCTGGAACTGGTAGTAGTGCTGCAGACGGTTGGGGTTGTCGCCGTAGCGCCCGTCGGTCGGGCGGCGGCTCGGCTGCACGTAGGCCGCGCGCCACGGCTCCGGCCCGATGGAGCGCAGGAAGGTCGCCGGATGGAAGGTCCCCGCGCCCATCTCCATGTCGTAGGGCTGCAGGACCACGCAGCCATGATCGTTCCAGTAGTCCTGCAGGCGGCGGATCAGGTCCTGGAAGGTCGGGCTGCGGCTGGGCGGGGTGCGTTCTTGCGACATGCGGGATCCCGGGTCAGGGCAAAGCCGACAGTATATCGGCCCGGCTTCGGCCACGGCCACCGCTCGCGTTGGCGCGGGCGTTTTGCATGCAGCCAAAGCGCGCCCATACTGGGGCCCTGATTCTGTTCGGGAGAGTGGCCCTGAGCGACCCCCTCGCCAATTCCGGACCTTCGGTCACGCCGGAGAGCGGCCAGCGCTATCGTGATACCCGCCGGGTCACGTTGGTCGGCGCGGCCGTGAACAGCTTCCTCGCCGTGGCGCAGCTCGTCAGTGGCTGGCTGCTGAACTCGCAGGCCCTGGTGGCGGACGGCGTGCATACCCTGTCGGACCTGATCACCGACGGGGTGGTGCTGTTCGCGGCAAGCAAGGCGGCCGCCTCCCCCGATCAGGAACACCCCTACGGTCACGCGCGGATCGAGACCCTGGCCACGGTGATCGTCGGGGTCTTTCTGGCGCTCGCAGGTCTGGCGATTGCCTGGGCTGCCGGCAACCGCCTGGTCGAGCCCGAGGCCATGACCGGCCCCGCAAACATGGCGATCGCCTTTGCCCTGCTGACCCTGGTGGCCAAGGAAGGCCTGTATCAGTACACCCACCGGGTGGCAAAGCGCCTGAAGTCGCGGATGCTGGATGCCAACGCCTGGCATCACCGCACGGATGCGATCTCGTCGCTGTTCGTGCTGGCCGGGGTGGCCGCTGCGGTGGCCGGGTTCCCGTGGGCGGATGCCCTGGCGGCGCTGATCGTGGCGCTGTTCATCCTGCATATCGCCGGGCGCCTGATCGTGCGCAGCGCGGCGGAGCTGATCGATACGGCCCTGGAGCCGGAGAAGGTCGAACGCATCCACCGCACGATCATGGATGTGCCCGGGGTCAAGGATGCGCACATGCTACGCACGCGCCGCCACGGCAGCGAAGTCGTCGTGGACGTGCATATCCAGGTCGCGCCGATGATCTCGGTCTCCGAGGGCCATCGGATTGCCGATGCGGTGTTCCACGCGGTGACCGATGCACATGACCGGGTGAACGACATCACCGTGCACGTGGACCCGGAAAACGACGCGGAACAGGCCCGGAGTTCCATGCTGCCGCTGCGCCCGACGCTGGTGGAGGCGCTGCGCGAGGCCTGGGCGGACGCCCCGGAGCTGGATGCGGTGGAGCACCTGTCGCTGCATTATCTCGGCGGTCGGGTACACGTGACGCTGACCCTGCGCCTTGACGGGGCAGCCGCGCCGGCAGACCTCGAGGCCCGCACCCAGGCCCTGGCCGACCGACTGCACCGCCATCCCGGGGTAGGCGACATGCTGGGCGAGGTCACGCTACTCTATCGGCCCTGCACTCATTAGGTGCGGACCACCACGATGCGCACGAAAGTTGTGCAGATAAAGCACCAGATTGGTGCATACAGGATGCGGCGGGGCGCCCCGGCTGCCCGTTTTTCGCGCGCCCGGGCCAAACAGGACCGGATGGCATGATGCCTGCATAATGAACCGCGACGCCGCGCAAGCGCCCGACGGGCCGGCCGGCCACCTTTGAAGACTCAAGTAAAGACCAAGGAGATCCCCATGTCCGCAGCCGACGTGCTGAACCAGATCAAGGAAAAGGAAGTTCGCTTCATCGACTTCCGTTTTACCGACTCCAAGGGCAAGGAACAGCATGTGACCGTGCCGGCCCACGACATCGACGAAGAAACCTTCGAGGAAGGCAAGATGTTCGACGGCTCGTCGATCGCCGGCTGGAAGGGAATCAACGAGTCCGACATGATCCTGATGCCGGACGCCGAGTCCGCGGTCCTCGATCCGTTCTTCGAAGACATGACCATGAACATCCGCTGCGACGTGGTCGAACCGGCCACCATGCAGGGCTACGACCGCTGCCCGCGCTCCCTGGCGCGCCGCGCCGAGGCCTACCTGCAGAGCACCGGCATCGCCGACACCGCGCTGTTCGGCCCGGAGAACGAGTTCTTCATCTTTGACGACGTGAAGTGGGGCAGCACCCTGTCCGGCTCCTACTGCCGCGTGGATTCCCAGGAGGCCTCCTGGAACTCCGAGCGCGTCTACGAGGACGGCAACATCGGTCACCGCCCGGGCGTGAAGGGCGGCTACTTCCCGGTCCCGCCGGTCGACAGCCTGCACGACATCCGCTCCACCATGTGCGAAGTGATGACCGAGATGGGCCTCGAGACCGAGGTGCACCACCACGAGGTGGCGACCGCCGGCCAGTGCGAGATTGGCGTGGGTCCCGCGACCCTGACGCAGAAGGCCGACGAGGTGCAGATCCTGAAGTACGTGATCCAGAACGTGGCCCACGTCCACGGCAAGACCGCGACCTTCATGCCCAAGCCGATCGTTGGTGACAACGGCTCCGGCATGCACGTGCACCAGTCGCTGTCCAAGGACGGCAAGAACCTGTTCTCCGGTGACCTGTACGGCGGCCTGTCCGAGACCGCGCTGTACTACATCGGCGGGATCATCAAGCACGCCCGCTCGCTGAATGCCTTCACCAACCCGTCCACCAACAGCTACAAGCGTCTGGTGCCGGGCTTCGAGGCACCGGTCATGCTGGCCTACTCCGCCCGCAACCGCTCCGCCTCGCTGCGTATCCCGTTCGTCATGAACCCGAAGGGCCGTCGCGTCGAGCTGCGCTTCCCGGACTCCACCGCCAACCCGTATCTCGCCTTCGCGGCGATGCTGATGGCCGGCCTGGACGGCATCCAGAACAAGATCCACCCGGGCGATGCGATGGACAAGAACCTCTACGACCTGCCGCCGGAAGAAGAGAAGGGCATTCCGCAGGTCTGCCATTCGCTGGACCAGGCGCTGGAAGCCCTGAACCAGGATCGCGAATACCTGACCCAGGGTGGCGTGTTCACCGACGACATGATCGATGCCTACATCGACCTGAAGATGGAAGACGTCACGCAGATGCGCATGACCACCCATCCGATCGAGTTCGACATGTACTACAGCCTGTAAGGCAGCCGCTTCCGGCCCTTCAGGGCCGCGAAGCCATCAGCCGCCCCCGGCCCCTGGCCGCGGGCGGCTTTTTTGTGCCGGTCGCGCGCGATCCGTGCGCAACCAGCAACGGATGAGGGCGCTCACCCCCGTCGAGCCCCCGACCGGCCCTGTTGGCCAGAACGAAAAAGGCCCCGCGGACCAAGATCCGCGGGGCCTTCTGGGTCACTCGGGGCTTGTACCCGTGATCAGGCGTGCCAGCCGAACTCCTCGGCCTTTTGCCGCGCCAGCGCCGGGATGTCGGTGGCGACGAACTTGTCGTGCAGCACCTGGACCCCGATCATGTGGTTGATCACCGCGTCCAGCTGAACCTGGGTGGCGGCCGGCGTGTCCTCGGACTCGTGCAGCTCGAACACCTGACGCACGCCCTCCGGGTCGAGCAACCCGGCCTCGGCGACCTTCTCCGGGGACAGATAGCGATCGGCCAGGGCCTTCATCGCCGCCCACTTGACCGGGTCGGTGTGCGCGGGCGGCGCCATGAAGGCGAACTTCTCGCGCTCGTAGAGCACCTTCGGAAGCAGTCCCTTCATCGATTCGCGCAGCACGTACTTCTCGGTCTTGCCCTTGATGCGCATGGTCGGCGGCAGGTGGGCGGCGAACTCGGCCAGGTGGTGATCGAGGAACGGCGGACGCGCCTCCATCGAATTGGCCATGTCCATGCGGTCGCCGCCCCAGGTCAGGATCTGGCCCTCCAGCATGGTCTTGATCCAGACGTACTGAGCCTTGTCCAGCGGATGCCGGCCTTCCAGCATGTCGTCATCCAGGGCGTTGGCGATCGCCTTGCCCGGCTTGTAGTCCTGCATGCGCTCGCGGCGCTTCGGGTGCAGCAGGCCCGGCACGTGGTCGGCCGCGGCCAGCCACGGCTGCAGGCAGGACGGGGTGAAGCCCATCATCTGCGTGAAGTCGGGGTCGTTGACCTCGTCCTCGGCCAGCATCGCACCGGAGACCAGCTCGTTGGACTCGTTCAGCATCTGCTGCCAGGCCTGGCGGTCGGCCTCCGGCAGGGTATCCAGGCCGTGCAGGAACATGTCGCGGCGGAAGGCCGGATAGCCACCGAACAGCTCGTCCGAACCCTCGCCGGTGACGACGACCTTGTAGCCGGCCTTGTTCACGTGGCGGCTCATCAGCAACTTGGCGACACCCAGGGTGTTGTAGATGGTGCGCTCGGCGTGCCAGAGGGCCTCTTCGAAGTTGTCGTAAAGGTGGTTGGCGTCCAGGGTCATGATGTCCTGGTCGGCACCCACGCTCTCGGCCATCTCGCGGGCGATCGCGGTCTCGTCATAGTCGTCGTTGTCGAAGCCGATGGTGAAGGCCTTGACCGGCGCCTGCTGGCTGGCCGAGGCGAGCCCCAGGGTGATGCAGGAGTCGATCCCGCCGGAGAGGTAGCAGGCGACCGGCACGTCGGCCTCCAGGCGCAACTGCACCGCCTCCATGAGCTGGTCGCGCACGCCCTCGATCCAGTACGCCTCGTCGGTCTCGCTCTCGGGCGGGCGCTCGGAGGCCAGCGGGAAGTCCATGTCCCAGTACTTCTCCTGGCGGATCTTCAGCTTCCCGTGGGCGCGCTCGACGATCACCATGTGGCCGGGCTTCACCTGCTGGATGCCCTCGAAGGCGGTGGTGCCGGGCACCATGGTCTGCATCAGCTGGTGGTAGAGGCCGTCATCGGAAAACTGGCGCGGCACATCGGGGTTGGCGAACAGCACCTTCAGCTCGGAGCCGAACACGAAGCTGCCGTTGGCCTCGGTGAAGTACAGCGGCTTGATGCCGAAGCGGTCGCGGATCAGTATCAGCCGGTCGTGCTTGCGGTCGTACAGCGAGATCGCGAACTCGCCACGGAAATGCTTGACCGCGTCCTCCAGCCCTTCGCGCTGGTACAGGTGCATGACCATCTCGGAGTCGCTCTTGGTGCGGAACTTCACCCCGCGCGAGGTGAGATCGGTGCGGATGCGCTTGTAGTCGTACAGCTCGCCGTTGACCGCGGTCATGATCTCGCCGTCGTCCATGCAGAACGGCTGACGGCCGCGGTTCTCGTCCAGGTCGATAATCGACAGACGCGCATGGGAAAAGCCCACACCGCGGTCATCCTGGGTACGGTAACCGAAGCCGTCGGGGCCGCGGTGATACTGGATCGCGGCCATGTTGACCAGCGTTTGCGGGTCGACCTTGCGGGTCGGGTCGGCGTGAAAGACTCCTGCGATGCCACACATGGCATGTCTCCTTGGTTATCCGTTCGGGGCGAGCGGGGCGCGGGCCGGGAAGGCCCGGCGCGCCACGCCGCTCGCGGTTCAACTAAAAGGCGGCGTCAGCCGTCCGGGGTATCCATCACCGCGCTGATCCGGCGTACCACCGTGGTCAGCAGCGCCATGCGCACGAATACGGCCCCGCGGGCCTGGGCGAAATACCAGTTGTGCGGGGTGGCATCGAGGTCGGTGGACAGCTCTTCACCTCGCGCCAGCGGATGCAGGACCACTGCGCCCTCCTTCAGCGGGGAGTGGCGATCCAGCTTCAGCCCCTCGCCCATCGCCTCGAAGGTGTCACCCACCCAGGCGATCGCGTTGATGTACACGACATCCAGATCCGGCAGCGCCGGGTCCAGGTCGTGCACCACGCGTAGCGAGATCCCGGCCTCTTCCAGTTCCTCGCGCTGACCCGGATCGAAATTCTCGTCCTCGCGCGAGACGAGCACGATCTCGTCGATCGCCTGCGGGAACAGGCTCAACAGGCGCAGCAGGGAGCGCACCGTGCGCATGCGCGAGGGCACCCCGATGATGCCGACCTTGATGCGCTGCTCCGGGGCCACCTCGCCGGTGAACAGCTCCGGGCGCCACTTGGCCAGGGCGTAGACGTCCGCCAGCGCCTGGGTCGGGTGTTCGTCGATCCCGTTGCCGGCGTTCACCAGCGGGATGCGCAGGTTCTCCAGCATGTTGTGCGCGGCCTCGCCGTCGGAGGAGCGCAGGACCAGCACATCGCCGTAGTTGTTGAACATCTCGGCGATGTCCGCCAGCGATTCGCCCTTGGCAATACCGGTGCTCTTGGGATCGGTAATCGACATGACCGAGCCGCCCAGGCGGTGCCAGGCACTCTCGAACGACAGCCGCGTGCGCGTGGACGGCTCGTAGAACGCGCTGATCAGGATCTTGCCCGCCAGCGGCAGGTGCATCAGCGCCGGCGTGGTCTCGTACTGCGCCGCCAGGCGGAACAGCTGCAGCAGCTCGTCGCGCGAGAACTGCTGGCTGGAGACCACATGCGAGGCCGCCAGCTTGAGAAGCGGGTCCGGGTCTTCCTCCACCGCCGCCAGCAACGCCTTCGGCCGGTCGGTACCGGCGGCGCCGTCTTTCGGGTGGAGCACGTGCAGGGGATCTTCGGTGTAGTTCACCAGAGGCATCCTTTTTTCCAGTCGCGGATAAACAGGGCAATCAGCAGGATCGGGGTCAGGCTCGCCACCAGTGTGGCGATGATCACGATCACGGACAGGGCTGTAATGGAGATCGTCATGCGACCACCTCGCCGTCCGGACGGGCCAGGCGGCCCCAGTCGAATGGCCGCGGCATCAACCAGGTGCTCAGCACCATCACGGCCAGCGAGACAGCGGCCCCGACCAGCGCGGCCACATAAAATCCAATCAGGAAGTAGCTGGCCAGGCCAATGCCCGACCCCAGTATCATCGACCAGGCCGCGCCCTGCGGGTTCGCCCGCTGCCAGTACAGCCCGGCAACGATCGGCCAGATCGCGGAGGCCACGAAGGCGCCGGTGAAGTACAGAAGCTCGGCCAGCGAGCCGACGATCGGCAGCTCGCCGCGGTAACTGGCCGCCAGCCAGGTCACAAGGCCCAGAAGCACCACGATCACCTTGGTCGCGTGGAACTGGTGCTGTTCGCTGGCCTGCGGGCGGATGTGGCCGCGGTAGATGTCGCGGGTCACCAGGTCCGAGGTGGCCGCCAGCAGCGAGTCGAGACTGGAGGCGAGCGCGGCGAACACCACGATGAACACCACGATCGCCCCGGTCAGGCCCAGCACCTCGGCGGCCACCAGCGGCCCGACCATGTCCGCGGCGGGCACGTTGAGGCCCAGCGCTGGCGTGGCCAGGGCGATGAAGCCGGCCACGATCGGGATTGGCAGCCACAGCAGGCCGCCAAAGAGGTAGGCCCGGAAACCCACGTTGCGGCCAAAGGCGAAGGCGCGCGACCACCAGACATTGGAGTGGAAGATCTCGCCGACGCCAAACAGCAGATTGTTGAACAGGAACATGATCGCGGCCGGGAACAGCAGGTTCAGCAGCTCCGGGCGCTCTTCCATCAGGTTGAAGTGGATCGCCTCGAAGCCGACCTTGTCGATGGTCAGCCAGGCGATGAACGCCGCACCGGCGATGATGATGACGGTCTGGATGAAGTCGGTCCCGATCACCGCGCGCAGGCCGCCCAGCAGGGTGTAGAGCACGCAGACGGTCAAAATCACGGTCATGCCCACGCGGTAGTCGATGCCGGCCAGGGCGTTGATCAGCACACCGCCGGCCATCGCCATCGAGACCAGCCAGCCGAAGGCGTAGATCAGTGACACCACCAAGAACACCCGCCAGGTGAATTTGCCGTAGCGCAGCCGGATAAAGTCGCCGGAGGTAAAGCCCTCGGGCATCAGTTCGCGGATGCGCCGCGCCAGCGGCGCGAACAGGATCAGGCCCAGCGCACCCAGCGAGTAGCCAAGCATGCCCCAGACGCCCAGTTGCAGCGCCAGCTGCGGGGCCGTCATCGTGGTGTTGGCGGTGACCCAGGTGGCCATCGCGGTGGCGGTGGCCAGCGCCAGGCCAACGTTGCGCCCCGCCAGCATGTGATCCTCGGCGGTCTTGTTGCGACGACCCAACCACCAGCCCAGCACCACCCAGAGGACGCTGAACGCCGCCAGCAGCCCCCAGGCGATGGAGGTCGGGAGGATCGGGTCGTCGAGACCGGTCACGAAGCCTCCTGCACCTTCTTGATCTCGCGGATGGCCTCGTCGGTGGTCATCACGCGGGCGTAGCGGTCCTTGATGGTCGTGAGCGTGGCCTTCTGCATCTCCGGCGTCACCGTGGCCGTGGCGTCGTCCATCAGGGTGACATAAAAGCCCAGGTCACAGGCATCCCGCACGGCGGTGGATACGCACTCGTTGGAATACACGCCCACGATGAACAGCGCGCTGATGTTCAGGTTGCGCAGGATGTAGTGGAGGTTGGTGGAGTTGAAGACCCCGCTGGCGGTCTTGTCCAGCACGATCTCGTCCCCGACCGGGGCCACCTGCTCGACGAACTCGGCATCCTTGGAGCCGGGGGCCGCATGCAGGTTCAGGCGCTTGTGGCCCGGGCTGCGGTCGCGGCCATCATGCGTCAGCGAGCGGATGCGGGTATGGATCACCTCCAGCCCCTCTTCGCGGAAGGCGTCCTGCAGGCGGCGCACATTGGGCAGCACCGTCTGCTCCAGGCGATTGAAGTAATACTCCTGGGCCTCCAGCGGCACGCCAGAGTCGGCGGAGTTCGCGAACACGCCGTGGCCGCGCGCGGCATCCAGATACTGCAAGTCGATGCACAGCAGGGCGACATGGTGCTCCCGCAACTCCTTACGCAGCACCGGCGTGGTGATCAGGCTTTCCTGGTACTGCTCGCGCAGCGGATCCAGGGAGTCGTAGTCGGTCAACTGGGTGACGTTGTCGTGTTCGGCCATTCCGGGCGCTTCCTCTCGTCGCGATTTATTGCCGAGCGGCCAACGCCAGGGCACTTTGCAGGGTCAGATTGGCGCCGGTCTCGATGTCTTCCCAGTTTGTCCATTCCGCGGCGGAATGGCTACGCCCCTGCAGGCTCGGCACGAAGATCATGCCGGTGCGGGTGATGCGGCTCATGCTCTGGGTATCGTGGGCTGCACCGCTGGGCATGGTGATGTACTCCAGCCCCATGCGTTCGGCCTGCGCCTCGATGGTCTGCACGACGCCGGGGTCACAGCGCACCGGATCGATCTCGGAGAGGACGTCGAACTCGAACATCAGGTCGCGTCGGCGCGCCAGGCTGGACAGGGTGCGCCGGGCCGCATGGGCCAGCGCAGTCAGGACCTTCTCGTCGGTGTCGCGCACCTCGAAGGAGAAGGTCGCCATGCCCGGCACGGTATTCGCCGCCCCCGGTGCCAGCTCCACGCGGCCGATGGTGGCGCGCGAGTTCGGACTGCCGTGCTCCTCGATCAGGCGATTGATCTCGCCGCCGAACTCCGCCAGACCCTGGAAGGGATCGATACGCATGTCCATCGGCGTGGTGCCGGCGTGGTTGGGCTGGCCCTTCAGGCGCACCTCCCACTTGAACAAGCCGGTGATCGCCTCGACCACCCCGACACTGAGGCCGCGCCGGTCCAGCACCGGGCCCTGCTCGATGTGGGTCTCGATGAAGGCATGCAGGCTGTGCGGATCGCGCCGCGCGGCCAGCGCGTCGTCGGCGTTCAGCCCCCAGTTGGCCATGGCCTCGACCAGGGTCACGCCTTCGAGATCACGCGCATGGCTGATGCTCTCCGGGGTGAGCTTGCCGGCCATCGCCTGCGAGCCGAACATGCCGCCGAAGCGGCCCTCCTCGTCGGTGAAGTCGATCACCTCGAGCGGGTACGCGAGGTCGACCGCGTTCTCCTTGGCGGTGCGCAGCACCTCCAGCCCGATCAGCACGCCCAGTGCCCCATCCAGCGGCCCCCCACCGGGCACAGTATCCAGATGCGAGCCCATGGCCACTACGGGCCGCTTGCCGTCGTAGTCGAGGCGCCCGTGCAGGTTGGCGGCACCGTCCTGCCAGACATCCAGGCCGGCGGCCTCGAGGCGCCCACGAAACCACTCGCGCCCGGCGCGGTCGCCGTCGCTGAATGCGCGACGATGCAGGCCCCGGTCGGCATCGCGGCCGATCTGCGCGAGATCGTTGATGTCCTGCTGCAGGCGCTGCATGTTGATCTTGAGATCCGTCATGGATACCTCCGAAAGCGGGCCCACCCCGGATCACGCGAGAACGTTAGCTCGACACGGATCGGCAGGGCTGGACCAAGTGAATCAGCTGCGCGGACGCCCGCGCAGGATGGCCCCGATCAGGACCAGAAAGACGACCGCGCCCACGGCAAAAAAACCGAAAGCTCGGGCCAGGCTGTGATGTTCCACCGACACCATGGCTTGATCGGCCCAGGTGTCCGGATCGGCATCCGCGGCGCGCAGGCGAAACCGGTAGTCACCATCGGGCAGGCCGCTGATGACCGTGCTGGTATCGCCGCCCTGATAGAGGATGCGCGCATCCGCGTGGTCGGGACCCGAGGCCTGCTCCAGTACCACGGGCCCATCTGCCGCCCACGCCAGGGTGAAGCCGCCATCCGTTGAGCGCTCGGGTGGCGCATCAAACGTGGGCTGCGCGCCCGCCGCCAGTGGAAGGCAGAGAAGAAACGGCAGCAGCACGCGAAACAATCGCATCAGGGCCTCCGCGTCGGACGTTTCAGGACTTGCCGTCGAACGGCTGCAGGCCGGCCTTGGGCTCGGTGGTGTTCATCGCCTCGACCAGCAGGTCCAGGCCCTGGTCCAGCTCCACGAGACGTCCCTTCGGCAACGACTGCAGAGCGCGGTTCAGTTCGCCCTGCGGGGCGGCCGGCGCCCTCTCCAGCAGTTCCAGCCCCGCATCGGTGACGTAGAGCCGGACGATGCGCTGGTCCTTTTCCGGGCGCCGGCGCTCGATCAGACCCCGGTGTTCCAGCTTGTCCAGAAGATTGGACGTGGTGGAGGCATGCACCGATAGCCGGCGCGACAGGTCGCTGACGTTCAGTCCCGGCGTGCGCTGCAACTCCCACAACGCCCACAGCTGCGAGGCGCTGATGCCGCAGGCGCGCTCCACCGACCGCGAATGCCCCTGCAGGGCGCGGATGATCACACGCAGCTGGCGGATCACCGACCGCGCGACATCCGGCTCGGCCGGCGCACCGGCAGGGGTACCGGATTCATCCTGGGGTGCCTGGTGCACGGCTTGGGTGGAGGTCATGAAAACTTCTCGCAATAAATCATTCGTCTATTTATTTTTGTACAAAAATAGTTTTATTGCAACTCGAGGTCGAACTGGCGAAATCGCGCCACGGGCTCTAAACAAGTGAGTTGGGGTACCTGCCCCGGCGAGAAACCCGCCTCCCCGCCGGGTGCGAGACGCGCGACCGAAGGCCCCCGAACCCTCGGCGCCACAAGGAGGAACACGGGGCGGGTGTGGTGGTCACACCACAATGCGCCGAGCTCGCGTATCTTGTTTACAACGCATTAGAAACTGCTTATAAACGTTGCCGGCTACGATCAAGACGCAAAGACGCACATTCCGTGTCCGCCCAGGATGGCCTCTGGCGACACCCGAACCGCCCGACCAGAGAGGATCGCAATGAAGAAGACGATGAGCTGGACCCTGGCACCCCTTTCCGGTGCCGTTGCCCTGGCCCTGTTCCTGGGCCCGCATGCCGCTTTCGCGCAGCAAGAAGGCGCAGGCGGCGTGGAGTTTGATTTCTACGGCTCTCTACGCCTGCAGTATGAAGCCGCCGACCCGGAAGGCGTCGACAGCTACGACGGCTTCCGTGACGCCTATTCGCGCCTAGGCTTTAACGCCAACTACGAGATCAACTCGGACCTCAACGCCTTTGCGCAGCTGGAGGTGCCGATCGATCTGGCTAACGGCAAGATCCAGGACCCCTTCAACGGCGAAAACGAAGATATCCGAATCGGCAAGGTCGGGCTCAGTGGGGCCTTCGGTACCGTTGCATACGGCCGCGACTGGCTCCCGTACTACAACGCCATCGCCTTCCCGGTGGATATGTTCTACTCCTACCAGAGTGGCTTCGCGACCTACACCACGTTCCGCGAGAGCAACAGCCTGATGTACTACTCGCCGGACTTTAACGGCTTCTCCTTCGCTGCCTCCTACAGTGCGAATGCAGGATATGCAGACGCATCAGGGTCTCAAGACGATCGCTACCAGCTGACCGGTTCGTACAGCTTTGGTGACACCACGCTGTCGATCGGGGTCGACGATGCCAACGGCGTAGCAAACACCAGGATCTGGGGTGTTTCAGCGATGCACAGCATGGGTCCGTGGTCCATGGGCGCGAAGGTGGAGTACATCGAAAGTGACCAGGATGCCGGCGCCTTTGGTGACGACGGCGATATCGCTGCCAACATCTACGCGTCCTACACGATGGGTCAGCATATTTTCCATGGTACCTACGCCAACGTGGATAACTACGGTGAAGACGTCTTCCACCTAGGCTACGCCTTCAACTGGATGGACGGGCTGTCCCTGTTCGCCGAGTACTACTACGAAGAAGAGTCCACCGGCGCCGTGCCTGCCTTGAAGGCCCGCGACACCGGTAGTGATCCAGCCGGCTTTGGCCCCGGTGACGGCAGCAACAACGTCTTCATGGTGGGTATGCACTACAGCTTCTGACAGGACGCGAACCCCGGAAGGGTCATCAAAGCCCGTGCCGTCTGGTGCGGGCTTTTTTGTGGCCGCCGAAAGCCACTTGGATCAGGTGCGGTGCGGCTACTCGCGAGCGGACGCCGGCGAGGTGTCTGGCCGGCCGGGCTGGGGCATTTGGTCGGGGTTGGCCCAGCGCATCAGGGCAAGCGCCAGCAGGATGGTGGGGATCCCGATCAGGGCCGAACTGGCGAAGAACCAGACCCATCCGATGTGCTCCGCCAGCATGCCGGTGAAGCCGGCGAGGAATTGCCCCGGCAGGGTCATGATGGAGCTGAACAGGGCGTACTGGGTGGCGGTGTAGGCGCTGTTGGTCAGACTGGAGAGATAGGCGATGAACACCGAAATCGCCATGCCACCCGATAGATTGTCGGCCATGATCGCGAACACCAGCCCATAGGTCTCGGGCCCGAGCGTCGCCAGCCAGGAGAAGGTGAGGTTGGTCAGCGGCGCCAGGATCGCGGTCGCGATCAGCATGCGCATGATGCCGAAGCGCACCACCAGCAATCCGCCCAGGGCCGCACCGGTCAGGGTCATGGCCAGGCCGAAGGCGGCCGCAATATTGGCGATCTCTTCCTTGGTGAATCCGATGTCCAGATAGAACGGGTTGGCCATCACCCCCATGAAGATGTCGCTGATGCGAAAGACCGCGATAAACGCGATAACAACGAGGGCGATGCGGCCGAAACGCTGCCAGAACTCGACAAAGGGGCAGACCACCGCGCCGATGACCCAGGCCTTGAGGTCCCGCCACCAGCCGGTATCCGAGGTGTTGTTGAGGTAATGGACCACGCGATCCTCGAGCCGGGCCGTGGCGGCATCGCGTTTCGCGACCTCGGGCTCGCGCACGATCAACGTGCAGACGACACCTACCAGCATCAGCGCGGCCATGGCGGCATAGGACAGGCTCCAGCTACCGACGGCGGCGATGTGCAGCGCCCCGGCCCCCGCGGTCAGCAGTGCGACGCGATAACCGAACACGTAGGCCGCCGCCATGGCGCCCTGGCGCTCCTGGCTAACGGCCTCGATGCGATAGGCGTCGATGGCGATGTCCTGGGTGGCGGCGCCAAAGGCGGTGAGCACGGCCAGGACCGCAACCAGCCAGAGCTGTTCGACCGGGTCGGTCAAGGCGATGCCGACCAGCCCGAGGATGATCACGGCCTGGGCGAACAGCATCCACGCACGGCGGCGCCCGAATATCCGGGTCAGGAGCGGCAGGGCCAGGCGGTCGACCACCGGCGCCCAGAACACCTTGATGCTGTAGGCCATGCCGACCCAGGACAGGAAGCCGATGGAGGCCAGCTCCACCCCGAGATCGCGCAGCCAGGCGGTGAAGGTGCCGCCGGTCAGCAGCAACGGCAGCCCCGCGGCGAAGCCGAGGAACAGCATCCCGATGACCCGTGGGTGGCGGTAGACCGCCAGGGCCGCGCGCCAGTCGCGGCTCGGGGGACGCTGCGCTTCAGCGACTCCGGTCATGCGCCGACGTTACCGAATGCGAGGAACATGCCCCGATCAGGGCTGGTAGTCATAGTCGATCCAGAACGGCGCGTGGTCGGAGAAGCGATCGTCGGTATGGATGTACGGGTCATGCGCGGTGGCCGCGATGCCCGGCGTGGCGATCTGATAGTCGATGCGCCAGCCCACGTTCTTGGCCCAGGCCTGGCCGCGGTTGGACCACCAGGTGTACTGCTCCGGGCGTTCGTCCAGTCGGCGGAACACGTCCACCATGCCAATCTCGTCGAACAGGTGGTCCAACCAGGCCCGTTCTTCCGGCAGGAAACCCGAATTCTTGCGGTTCGACTTGTAGTTGGTCAGGTCAATCTCGCGGTGGGCGATGTTCCAGTCGCCGCAGATGACCCATTCGCGCCCGTCCTGCATGCGCTCGGTCAGCCAGGGCCGGAAGAACTCCAGGAAACGCCACTTGGAATCCTGGCGATGGTCGCCGGAGGAACCCGAGGGCAGGTACAGCGAGACCACCGACAGGTTGCCGAAGCGCATCTCGGCATAGCGGCCCTCGTTGTCCGCCTCCTCGAAGCCGATGCGGGTCACGACCTCGTCCGGCTGGCGGCGGCTGTACAGGGCCACACCGCTGTAGCCGGGCTTCACCGCATCGACATAGACACTGTGGTAACCGGGTGGATGGAAGGGCTCGCCCTGGATCTGATGAATCTGGGCCTTGGTCTCCTGGATGCAGACCACGTCGGCCTCGGTCCCCGGGAGCCAGTCGAAAAAACCCTTGCGGGCGGCGGCACGGATGCCGTTGGCGTTCATCGAGAGTATGCGCATGGCGAGGAACGATACCGGCGCGCGCACGCGCAGGAAAGGGCCTGGCTGCGGAATCCGCGTGTCCCTGTGTCAGAATACGGCGTTTTACGACCGGAGCACCCCGATGACCGCCCACGCCTTCCTGGAATACGCCCTGCAACGCGACGTCCTGCGCTTTGGCGAGTTCACGCTGAAGTCCGGGCGAACCAGTCCGTACTTCTTCAACGCGGGCCTGTTCAACCGCGGCTCCGACCTGGCCCGCCTGGGCGAGTTCTACGCCCGTGCGATCAAAGACTCCGGCATCGAATTCGACCTGGTGTTCGGCCCGGCCTACAAGGGCATCCCGCTGGCGGCGGCGGTCACCGAAGCGCTGTTCCGCGACCACGGCATGGACCGCCCCTGGGCCTTCAACCGCAAGGAGGCGAAGGACCACGGCGAGGGCGGGAACATCGTCGGTGCGCCGCTGCAGGGCCGGGTGCTGATCGTGGACGACGTGATCACCGCCGGCACCGCCATCCGCGAATCGGTGGACCTGATCCGCGCAGCCGGGGCGACGCCAGTGGGCGTGGCGATCGCCCTGGACCGCGAGGAGCGCGGCCGCGGCGAGCGCTCGGCGATCCAGGAGGTCGAAGCCGACCTGGGCCTGCAGGTCATCCGCGTCGCGCGGCTGACCGATCTCGTGACCATGCTGGAGGATACGGGCCGCGCGCCCGAACACCTGGAGGCCCTGCGCGCGTACCGCGCCGAGTACGGCGTTTAGGAGACGCGGACCGGGGCAGGGGTTTACGCAGGGTGGCGACATGTGCGCCGATCGGCGCTACAGCAGTTCGGTATCGTCGTGCGAGTAGGCCGGGGAGCAGCTGCAGAGGATGTGCAGCGGCTCGGTGCCAGTATTGAGGATGTTGTGCGGCGTGCCGGGATGGATACAGACGGTGTCACCCACAGCCACCGGGAAGGTCTCCTCACCCAGACGCATCTCGCCCTGCCCGCGGGTCACGTGATAGATCTCCTCGGTGCGGGCATGGCGATGCAGGCGCGTGACGGCACCCGGCTCGACCACCGCCTCGGCCAGGCTCTGGGCCGCATTGCCGTGCACGTCAGGGTGCATCAGCTCGCGGATCTCGGAGCCGTCCTTCGTGTCGTAGGCCGGTGTGTCGCTGTAGCGTGTATGCATGGCGCGCTCCCTCAGGCCGAGGCCGGCACTTCCTCGAACAGGAGGCTGCGCCCGCCCATTGCAGAGGGCTTGGGCACGCCCATCAGCTCCAGCACGGTCGGGGCCACATCGGCCAGGCCGCCGCCGGTGCGCAGACGCCAGCGCTGCGAGTCGGTAATCATGCACATCACCGGATAGATTGTGTGCTGGGTGTGCGGGGCCCCGGTCACCGGATCCACGTATTCGTCGCAGTTGCCATGGTCCGCGGTGACGATCGCCGAATATTCGAGCTTCTTCGCCGCATCCAGCACCCGCCCGACCTCACGATCCAGGACCTGGACGGCCTCGATCAGGGCCTCGCGCTTGGCCGTATGACCCACCATGTCGCCATTGGCGAAGTTGACCAGGACGAACCCGTAGCGCCCGCTCTCCATCGCCTGGATGGTCTGGTCGGCGACCTCGACCGCGCTCATCTCCGGCTGCTCGTCGTAGGTATCCACCGACGGCGAGGGGACCATCACGCGCTGTTCGCCGGCGTAGGGCTCTTCCTTGCCGCCGTTGAAAAAGAAGGTCACGTGGGCGTACTTCTCGGTCTCCGCACAGTGGAACTGCGGGATGCCGGCGGAGGCGATGGTGCTGCCCAGAGTCGTCGACGGGCGTTCCGGCGGGAACGCGATCGGCGACAGGAAGCGCGGGTCGTACTCGGTCAGGCAGGTCTCGGAGACCGGGTGAAAGTCACCGCGGTCGAAGCCGTCGAAGTCGTCCATGCCCAGGGCCGCGGTCAGCTGACGCGGACGGTCATTAC
Organism: Thioalkalivibrio sp. AKL9; assembly: GCF_000377825.1. Lineage (NCBI taxonomy): Bacteria > Pseudomonadati > Pseudomonadota > Gammaproteobacteria > Chromatiales > Ectothiorhodospiraceae > Thioalkalivibrio > Thioalkalivibrio sp. AKL9. Next base: position 50,557 of record NZ_KB905114.1, read on the forward strand.
GGAAATTGAACAGCACGCAGACCGCATCCTGCCCCAGCGGCTCGCCACCGTTGATGATGCGCGGGTTGATGAACTCGTCGTCCTCGCCCGCCGCATAGGCCGCCTCGATCGCCTCGCGCGCGGAACCGGCGGCCTCCCCCTCGGCGTAGGCCATCGCGCGGAAGGCCTTTTCCGTGCGCTTCCAGCGCTTGTCACGGTCCATCGCGTAGTAACGCCCGCACACGGTGGCGATGGCGCCGCCAGCGTTCGCCAGCTCTTCCTCCAGCGGATCGAGGTAGTGGAGCGCGGAACGGGGTGCGGTATCGCGGCCGTCGGTGATCATGTGCACCATCGGGCGCGCGCCCTCGCGCTGGCAGATCTCCACCAGGGCGCGCAGGTGGCGGATATGCGAGTGCACACCACCATCGGACACCAGACCGATCAGATGCAACGGCTGGTCCTTCGCGGCCGCGGCGCGCGCAGCACTGACCAGGGCGTCGTTCTCGTAGAAGCTGCCATCGGTGATCGAGTCGTCGATACGCACCAGGTCCTGGTTGATCACGGTGCCCGCACCCAGGGTCAGATGCCCGACCTCGGAGTTGCCCATCTGCCCATCCGGCAGCCCGACGGCGCGACCACAGGCGTCCAGTGTCGTGTGGGTATGAGTGGAGAGGTACTCGTCGAGGCGCGGCGTATCGGCCTCGGCGTAGGCATTGTTCAGCTTGGACGGGTTCACGCCCACCCCGTCCATGATGATCAGCAGGACAGGGCGGCGGGGGGTGGGACGCGGGTGTGCCATCGCGGGATCATTACCTGGGTCAATGGGTTACCCGGGTATTTTAGCAACTTCCGATGCTTGGCGGGGGCGCAGGCCTGCACAAATACGGCCGCCGGCGCGGTGACTCAGCGATCGCGCCCCGTATTGCCATCCTCCTGCGATGCGTCCGCGTCGGGCTGGCCGTCGTCAGCTAGGCGCTCGCCACTCTGGCTTTCGTCCGCCTCGGGCGCCGGATCGGCGGGGGCGTCCGTGGCGAGTGTGCTCGCGGACCCGCGCTGGCGACGCAGTTCGGCCTGCTCTTCCTCGATGCGGTCGAGCTCGGCGTCCATCTCGTCGTCGGTCAACGGCGTGTACCCGGTGCGCGCGGCGGCGCTCGCGCCCCCGCCGGCGGATGCGGCCGCCGTGGACGAAGTGGCCCGCGTGGTGCCGGACGCCTTGCCCGAGCCACCGGGGCCACCGCGCGGCGTACCACCGCCGCCACCCGGTCCATCGTCGTCCGGACCATCATCGGCGTCGGCCGCATCGTCACCGCCCGCAGTCGCGCGGCGTTGCGCCTTCTTGCGCTCCATGATGCGCGACAGGATCAGGCCAATCTCGAACAGCAGCCACATCGGTAGCGCCAGCAGGGTCTGCGAGATGATGTCCGGCGGGGTCAGCACCATGCCGACCAGAAACACGCCGACGATCACATAGGGGCGCTTCTGCGACAGCTTGGCCGGGGTCGTGGCCCCCATGGAGACCAGCAGGATCGTTGCCACCGGCACCTCGAAGGCAATGCCGAAGGCGATGAACAGCATGATGACGAACGACAGATAGCGCGAGATATCGGTCATCACGGCCACGCCCTCGGGCGCCGTGGCCGTGAAGAACGCGAAAATCAGCGGGAAGACCACGAAGTAGGCGAACGCCATCCCCAGATAGAACAGCGCGGTGGACGACGCCACCAGCGGCAGCGCCATGCTCTTTTCGTGCGAGTAAAGCCCGGGCGCCACGAAGGACCAGACCTGATACAGCAGGTAGGGGATGCTGAGCACCACCGCCAGCAGCAGGGTCAGCTTGAACGGGATCAGGAACGGCGCGGCCACGTCGATCGCGATCATGCTGGTGCCTTCCGGCAGGTGCTGCATCAGCGGGCCGGCCAGCCAGGTGTAGATCGGGTTGGCGAACGGGAACAGGATCAGGAACATCACCAGGATGGCAATGAACATCCTGAGGATGCGGTCGCGCAGCTCGATCAGGTGCGTGAGCAGGGTCTCGGTCGCTTCCGGACTCGGCTCGACCCCCGGTTTGGTCTTGCTCATGAGTGCTTGTCAGGGGTCTGGTCGTTGTGGGTGGTATCCGCTTCGGGATCAGAGGCCTCGCCCCCCCGTGACTCGGCAGGGTCCGGGGTACGCCGTTCGCGCACCGCCGGTTTCGTCCGCTCCGGACGCGGGCCATCGGAGGCGCGCGCCTTTTGCTCGGCGGCCAGCGCCGGGTCGTCGGTCATCAAGTTGCCATCCAGATCGCCCTGGGTGGGCACACGCCGAACCTCGGGCGCATCCGCGTCGTCGGCTGCCTCCGGCGCACCCGTGTCCGAAGCACGCGCCGACGCATCCGGGCTGCGCATGGATGGCTTGTCCCGCACCGCAGGCTTGGCCTTGTTCTCGGCCAGGGCCTTTTGCTCCTTGCCGGAGAGATCCTTGCGGGTCTTCGGCTTGCCCTCGATATCTTCGCGCAGGTCCCGCTCGGTATCCTCGATATCCTCGCGCAGACTGGTCTCGGTCTCGTCCATCATGTTCTTGAGCTGGCGGATCTCGCGATCCTGGCTCTTCAGCATGTTGCGCAGTTCGTCGGTCTGCAGCTCCTGCTCGAAGTCCGATCGCACGCTATGGACGAAACGCCGGGTCTTGCCGACCCAGCGCCCGATTTCGCGCGCAAGCCCGGGCAGCCGCTCCGGCCCCACGACCAGAAGCGCCACCAGCACGATGATGATGATTTCCCAGAAGCCGATGTCGAACATGGGCTATCGCTCGAGCCTGGCCGCCGCGCAGGGCGCGCGGCTCAGGACTTCTTGTCCGATTGCGAGGCGTCGGAATCCTTTTCGCTGCTCTTCTTCACCTCGGCGTCGACCACCCGGCCTTCGCTGTCGGTCTGGTTCTCGACCTCGCGCGGCTCTTCGCCTTCTTCGCCTTCCTTCTTCTCGGCGTCGGGATCTTTGACCGCCTGGCGGAAGTTTTTCATCGCCGAGCCGATATCCCCACCCATGTTGCGCAGCTTCTTCGTGCCGAACAGCAGCACGACGATGAGCAGGACGATGAGGAGCTGCCAAATGCTGATACCACCAATACCCATGGACTCTGTTCTCCAGTCATACAACTTTGGGGTTAGCCTGAACGGCGCCAGGCCCATAATCAACTCTGGGGCACACCGGCCACTGTGGGCGGTGTGCTGGAGTCGCTGTTTCTTCGCGGACAGGGCGCAGTGATTGCAGTGTAGCCGCGCCACATGAACGAACGCTTTACAGCCGGCGACTCAATGCGGCCCCCGGGGAAACACCGACCAATGTACAGACTACGAATGGTCGGACCGGCGACCACTGATTTCGCGCGCGGCCTTCTCGGCGACGCCCGACAGACCGAAACGCCGGCCCAGTTCATCGAGGACATCGTCCGGGTGCCGTCCGCAGGCCGCGAGCACCACCAGGGCATGAAACCACAGGTCGGCCATTTCCGACACCAGGGCGTCGGTATCGTCGTTCTTGGCGGCAATCAGCGTCTCCGCCGATTCCTCACCCAGTTTCTTGAGCATCTCGTCCAGGCCCCGGGCGTGAAGCTTCGCCACGTAGGACTGCTCCGGGTCGGCCTGGCGGCGCTGCTCGATCACCTCGGCGAGCGCGGAAAGCACCTCGGCACCACCCGGACGGGGAGTCGAATCGGTCATTGCGCGGCCACCTCGGCATCGTTCGGCCGCACCGGGACACCGGCCGCCGCCATCGCGTCCTTGGCCTCGCCCACCGTGTGCTGACCAAAGTGAAAGATACTGGCGGCCAGCACGGCATCGGCATGGCCCTCGGTCACACCCTCCACCAGGTGCTGCAGCTCACCGACCCCGCCCGAAGCAATCACCGGCACGCCGACCGCATCGCTGACCGCGCGGGTGAGGGGCAGGTCGAAGCCGATACGGGTGCCGTCACGATCCATGCTCGTCAGCAGGATCTCGCCGGCCCCCAGGGACTCCATGCGCTGCGCCCACTCGACCACGTCCAGCCCGGTCTCGCGGCGGCCTCCGTGGGTAAAGACCTCCCAGCGCGGTGGTTCATTCCCCGTGCTGACCTGCTTGGCGTCGATCGCGACCACGATGCACTGGCTGCCGACCCAGTCGGCGGCCTCGCGCACCAGCTCGGGCCGGTGCACCGCGGCGGTGTTGATGGAAACCTTGTCGGCCCCGGCGTTCAGCAGGCGGCGGATGTCTTCGACCGCGCGCACGCCACCACCCACAGTCAGCGGGATGAACACCTCGCGCGCGACGGCCTCGACCACGTGCACGATGGTCTCGCGGTCGTCGCTGGAGGCGGTGATGTCGAGGAAGGTGATCTCGTCCGCACCCTGGGTGTTGTAGCGCCGGGCGATCTCCACCGGGTCCCCGGCATCGCGGATGCCGACGAAGTTGACACCCTTGACCACGCGGCCGGCGTCGACATCCAGACAGGGAATGATGCGCTTGGCGAGCATCTCAGGTTGCGAGGGCCTTGCGGGCCTCCTCCAGGGTGAAGGCGCCGTCGTACAAGGCCCGGCCGACGATGGCGCCGGTAATGCCCTCGTCCTCGCGGGCGGCGAGGTTGCGCAGGTCGTCCAGCGAGCTGATGCCGCCGGAGGCGATCACCGGCACGCGCACGTTGCTCGCCAGGCGCGCGGTAGCCTCCACGTTGGGGCCCTTCATCATCCCGTCGCGGGCGATGTCGGTGTAGACGAAGGCCACCACGCCGTCCGCCTCGAAGTGCTGGGCCAGGTCGATCACGTCGTGGTGCGACAGCTTGGACCAGCCATCCACCGCCAGCTTGCCGTCCTTGGCATCCAGCCCGACGATGATACGGCCGGGGAATTCCAGACACAGGTCGTTCACGAAGTGCGGCGCGCTGACCGCGCGGGTACCGATGATCACGTATTCGACCCCGGCATCCAGATAGGCCTGAACCGTGTCCTCGTCGCGCACGCCGCCGCCGATCTGGATCGGCAGGTCGGGGAAGGCCTTGGCAATCGCGTGCACCGCCTTGGCATTGCGCGGCTGACCGGCAAAGGCGCCGTCGAGATCAACGATATGCAACCGCTCGGCCCCGGCATCGACCCAGCGCTTCGCCATCTCCACCGGGTCCTCGCCGAACACGGTGGAATCGTCCATGTTCCCCTGGCGCAGGCGAACGCACTTGCCTTCCTTCAGATCGATTGCGGGAATGACCAGCATCTTCGACTCCTCACGACGCCCCGGGACCATCACCGTCCCAGCGCAGAAAGTTATGCAGCAGACGCAGCCCGCAGGCGGCGCTCTTCTCCGGATGGCACTGCATGGTGAACAACGAGCCCCGCGCCAGTGCCGAGGCAAAGGTCTCGCCATAATCGGTGCGCCCGGCGACATCGGCCTCGCGCTCGGGCTGCACCCGGTAACTATGGACGAAATAAAACCACGGGGTCTCCGGCAGGCCGTGCCACAGGGGATGCTCCTGCGCCGGCAGCACGCGGTTCCAGCCCATGTGCGGGATCTTCAGGCGCCGGCCATCCGGGCCCTGCATGGCGGGAAAGCGCGCGACCCGGCCCGGCAGGATGCCCAGCAGGTCGACGCCGCCGCTCTCCTCGCTGGCGTCCATCAGGATCTGCTGGCCCAGGCACAGGCCCAGGAACGGGCGGTCGGCCGCCAGCTCCGGCAGCAGCCGGTCGAGCCCGCGATTCGACAGCGCCTGCATGGCATCCCCGGCCGCGCCCTGGCCGGGAAACACCAACCGGTCGGCCTCGCGCAACGTCTCGGGGTCGTCGGTCAACAGTACGCGCTGGTCGCCCGCGGCCTCGTGCTCCAGTGCACGCACGACCGAGTGCAGATTCCCCATGCCGTAATCGATGACGGCAACAGTTTCCATGGCCGGGTCTCGTCCGTTGGTCCGTTACAGACTGCCCTTGGTGGACGGCGTGATCCCCGCGGAGCGCGGATCGAACTCCGCCGCCACACGCAGGGCGCGCCCGAAGGCCTTGAAGATGGTCTCGGCGACATGATGCGCGTTGTCGCCACGCAGGCAGTCGATGTGCAGGGTCATCCAGCTGTGGTTGACCAGGCCCTGGAAGAACTCGTGGAACAAGTCCACATCGAATTCGCCGATGTGCGAACGGCGGAAATCCGCGTGCATCTCCAGCCCCGGACGCCCGGAGAAGTCGATGACCACCCGTGAAAGGGCCTCGTCCAGCGGGACATAGGCATGGCCATAGCGGCGGATACCCTTCTTGTCCCCCAGGGCCTTGGCCAGCGCCTGCCCCAGGGTGATCCCGACGTCCTCCACCGTGTGATGGGCATCGATATGCAGATCGCCCTCGGCGCGCACGTCGAGATCCACCAGGCCGTGACGGGCCACCTGGTCCAGCATGTGGTCGAGGAACGGGATGCCGGTCTCGAGATGGCTTTGGCCGGTGCCGTCGAGGTTCAGCTCGACGGCAATCCGGGTCTCCAGGGTGTCGCGGCGGACAGATGCAGTACGTTCAGTCATGTTCCGGTTCGGGCACGGTAAAAGGTCAGTGTAGCAAGGCTGGCCGTCGCCCGGTATGACACAGGGAAACACGGGCCTATTCACGGTAGAACAGCGTCGGGGCGGACAGCGGCCTCACCCCTTCGACGACTACATGCCGGAGGTCAGCTTCGGCCCCACCAGTAACGCCTCGGGCACCACCGCCTGGATCGCCCCCGGCACTTCAGTGCAAAGCCCGGGCCGCGCGGTCAACGAGACCCACAGGGTGTTCAGCTTCAGGTTCAGCTCCACGAACGCGATATCGTCCCCATAGCCGTTCAGCACGCGCTCGATGGCGCGCGCCCGGGCATGGAGTTCGGAGCGCGGACGCTGGCGCAGCCCGGGGATCAGCATCATGAAGTCCGCCAGCCGGCGGCCTTCGGCGTCGCGCCGGGGCAGGCGTTGCCACAGGGGCTGGTGGGGCTCGAGGAGCAGCGCCGGGCGCAGGGCCGGATCGGCTTCACGGGGCGCGGGGATATCCGGGGACATGGCGGTGCGCTCGGCATGGACCTTTCTGGAGTGTAGTCCACGCCAGAGAGACGCTGACCACAGACACCCGATGACCGGACACAAAAAAGCCGGGGACCAGCCCCGGCTTCTTCAAAGAGAGTGGAACCCTCTTTGTTACCGCACTTCGACGTCGGTCGAGTCGGATTCACCCTTGTTGTCCGTCCAGGAGACGGTCACGGTGTCACCGGCGGCGCCGTCGATCTCGCACTGCAGGAACGGGTTGCGGGAAACCGTGTAGTTCCAGTTGGCGGTAATGGCGGTGTCGCCATTGCGCGCAATTTCCACGGTTTCGATGAAGTGCGGGCCACCGTCGTCGTCGGGGACGAGCATGTCGTGGCTCATCAGCGCACGGATGTTGATAACGCCGTTGCTTTCTTGGGCGCGAACTCGGATAGACATATCTTAAACCTCCAGTAGTGTTCGGATCAGCGGTTGGGGGTCGGCGTTAGCCGCCGCAGCCACCGACCGTGACCTTCACTTCTTGAACCGTCTTGTACCAGGTGTCGCCGGACTTCACGGCGGCGATCACGTTGGAGGACTCGCCCATGCGGATACGGCCCGAGATGTTGGCGTGTGCGCCATCGGCCAGGACATAGTGGGCGGTCAGCGGCTGGTTGTTCAGCTCGACGAACACGGCCATTTCGGTCACGTTGTCCAGGCTGGATTCGACCGACACCGGAACCACGGCGCCGTTCTCGGCGATTTCCGGGGCGCTCAGGGTGACGTCGCCATCGGCAATGTCGCTGGAACCGGTAACGGCTTCAAAGGCGGCTTCAAGGCCTTCGGCGCCAAAGGCCTCGGACGGCCAGGCGGCGAGCAGCTTGCTCGGGGCGAGCAGACCGGCCCCGACGGCGACACCGACAGTACCGGCGGCGAGAGTGCCTTTCAGGAAGACACGGCGCTTGGTGCTAATCATGGATGATCTCCTCTCATCTTGTGGGTCAGATCCGGATTATCCGGGACGTCTTGGCGGCGAACCGCGGTGACGCCTGTTGCTTTGGACGGCGAGCTGCAGGTCTCTATTCCCTGCGGTTCGGGTTCCGCCCCCTGACCAGCTTCAGTGGTCTTTTGCTGGTCTCGCAGATGCATCGTCCCAAACCTGGCTGAATCATTGATGAACGAATCATCGCCGTTCACGATCGGGCAAATTTCGGCGGGCAGATACCGCAGCATCTACCGCTAGCACCTGAAGCCAGGGGCGTATCAATGGCACACTATCGCCTCTTGATGCAACGAACCCCGGATCCGACCCATGTTCTCCTGCAAGGCCCAGTGGCTCCTGATTGCCGTGATCGTCGTGCTCGGCACGATGCAGATGCTCTCCGCCTGTGGTCAGAAGGGCGATCTCTATCTGCCCGATGACGACGAAACCGAGGAGCGGCGCTGAATGGACTACTTCGATTACCACCGCGGCACCCTGTTCTGCGAAGGCGTAGCACTGGACCGCCTTGCCGAGCTGGTCGGCACCCCCGCGTACGTGTATTCCCGCGCCACGCTGGAGCGCCACTTCCGCGCGTTCAGCGAGGCCCTGATCGGCACCCCGCACCAGGTCTGCTTCGCCGTGAAGGCGAACTCCGCGCTGGGCGTACTGAATGTGCTGGCGCGCATGGGCGCCGGTTTCGACATCGTCTCCGGCGGCGAACTGGAGCGCGTGCTGCGCGCCGGGGGCGATCCGGCGAAGGTCGTGTTCTCCGGGGTCGGCAAGACCGCCGCCGAGATGCGCCGGGCGCTGGAGGTCGGCATCCACTGTTTCAATGTCGAATCCGCCCCGGAGCTGGACCGGCTGGAGGCCGTCGCCATGGAGATGGGTGTCCAGGCCCCGGTGTCGATCCGGGTAAACCCGGACGTCGACGCCGAGACCCATCCCTATATCGCCACCGGGCTGCGCGAGAACAAGTTCGGCGTCGCCATCGAGGAGGCACCGGCGCTGTATGCCCGGGTGCGCGACAGCCAGCACCTGGAAGCAACCGGCGTCGACTTCCACATCGGCTCGCAGCTGACCCGCATCGACCCGTTCACCGACGCGCTCAAGCGCGTACTGGCACTGGTCGACGAACTGGCCGCGGACGGCGTCGAGCTGGAACATATCGATGTCGGCGGCGGGCTGGGCGTGCGCTACCGCGACGAGACCCCACCGGAACCGGATGCCTGGGCCAGCGCCCTGCGCGAGGTCCTGGGCGATCGCCCGCTGAAGGTCCTGCTGGAACCGGGGCGCGCAATCGCCGCGAATGCCGGCGTGTTCCTGACCCGGGTGGAATACCTGAAACACACCGAGGCCCATGACTTCGCGATCGTCGACGGCGCGATGAACGACCTGCTGCGCCCGGCCCTGTACGGCGCCTGGCAGGAAATCGTCCCGGTGGTACCGCGCAGCGACACCGAGACCCGCACCTACGACATCGTCGGCCCGGTCTGCGAGACCGGCGACTTCCTCGGCCGCGAACGCGAGCTGGCGCTGGCCGCCGGCGACCTGCTCGCGGTGCGCTCGGCCGGCGCCTACGGCTACGTGATGTCCGGCAACTACAACTCGCGCCCGCGCCCGCCGGAGGTAATGGTCGACGGCGACCACTTCCAGATCATCAACCGCCGCGAGCAGGTCGATCACCTGATGATGCGCGAAAGCATGCTGCCCCGGGATCCGGAGGACCAGGACCCGTCAGGGAGCATCGAGCCGTGATCCCGCGGCGCCCGGAGCCGGAGTTGATGCTGGAGCCGGAGCAGGCCCGTGCCTATGCCGAGGCCGACTTCGCCGCCCCGCACGAGGGTTTCGTCGACGCCTTCGCCGAGGCCTTTCCCGGGCCCGTAACCGGGCCGGTGCTGGACTTGGGCTGCGGCCCGGGCGATGTCTCGCTGCGCTTCGCCACGCGCTACCCCGACTGCGAGGTCGACGGCCTCGACGGCGCCCCGGCGATGCTGGCGGCCGGCGACGCGCTGATGGCCGGGCACCCAGCCGCGGACCGTGTGCATCTGGCCGAAGGCTGCCTGCCAGAGGCGCGCGGACCGCGCGCGCCATATGCCACGATCATCAGCAACTCCCTGCTGCATCACCTGCATGACCCGGCCGCTCTGTGGCAAACCATTGCGCGTGACGGCGCGCCCGGCGCGGCGGTGTTCATCATGGACCTGCGACGGCCGGATACGACCGAGACGGTCCGGACCCTGGTCGCGGAGTACGCCGCCGACGCGCCGCCGGTGCTGCGCCACGACTTCGAGCACTCCCTGCATGCCGCCTTCACGCCCGACGAGGTACGCGAACAGCTGGCAGCGGCCGGGATCGAGGGCTTCACGGTGACCATCACCTCGGATCGCCACATGACCATTGTCGGCCACCTGCCGGAGACCGCCTGATGCGCCTGGACTTCACCAAGATGCACGGCCTGGGCAATGACTTCGTGGTCATCGACGGCATACGTCAGAACGTGCGGCTCGACGAGCCAACGCTGCGTCACCTGGCCGATCGCCACTTCGGCATCGGCTGCGATCAGATCCTGCTGGTGGAGCCACCGGGCGATCCGGCGCAGGCGCTGTTCCGCTACCGCATCTTCAATGCCGATGGCTCCGAGGTGGAGCAGTGCGGCAACGGCGCGCGCTGCTTCGCCCGCTTCGTCCGCGAGCAGGGCCTGACCGAGGCCCGCGAGATCCCGGTCGAGACCCTCGGCGGGCGCATCGTGCTGCATGTCGAGGACGACGAGCAGGTGCGCGTGGATATGGGGCGGCCGGAGTTCGCACCGGCGCGCATCCCGCTGCTCGCCGAGGCCGAGGCCGATGCCTACACGCTGGATGTGCAGGGCCACTCGATCACCCTGGGCGCGGTCTCCATGGGCAACCCGCATGCGGTGATCCTGGTCGACGACGTGGCCAGCGCACCGGTCCACGAGATCGGCCCGATCATTGAACGCCACGCAAGCTTCCCGCGCCGCGTCAATGTCGGGTTCGCCGCACTGCGCGACCGCGGGCATGTCGACCTGCGGGTGTTCGAACGCGGGGTCGGCGAGACACTCGCCTGTGGCAGCGGCGCGGCCGCCGCGATGGCCATATTGCGCCGCCGCGGACTGGTCGACGACAACCTCGAAGTGACCCTGCCGGGCGGGACCCTTATGCTAAGCTGGGCCGGACAGGCCGAGGCTCCGGTTTGGCTGACCGGGCCGGCCACCACGGTATTCAACGGCTGGATCGATCTATGACTGGGCAGCAATCCTCCAACGCCTCTGCGGCAAAAACCAAGACCCCCAAGACCCGGGCCCCGGAAGACCGCACGATCAGCGCGGCGGACGTCGAGGCCTACCTGCGCGAGCATCCCGACTTCTTCCAGGACCACCTGCCTCTGCTGGACATCCTGCGCCTGCCGCACCCGACCGGTGGCGCGGTGTCCCTGCTGGAACGCCAGGTCGCCCTGCTGCGCGAGAAGCACCGCGCCATGGAACAGCACATGGGCGAGCTGGTCGAGCGTGCCCGCGACAACGAGCGCATGGGCCAGCACCTGCACGAACTGGCCAAGACCCTGATGCGCGCCGAGAACCTGGACGCCGTGCTGGCGCTGACCCAGGACGCCCTGCGCAACGAGCTGGGCGCGGAACGCGTCAGCATCCGCCTGGCCCACCGCGAGGTCGACGACCTGCATGCGCTAACCACCAGCGAGCTGGCCACCTTCGACCCGCTGTTCAGCCGCGGCAAGGCCCAATGCGGTCGCGTCCCGGCCGAGATGCTGGACGTGCTGTTCGATGACGCCGAGGAGATCGGCTCGGCCATCCTGATGCCGTTGGGCAATGAATCCGACCATATCGGGGTACTTGGCCTGGCCAGCGAATCCGCGGACCGCTTCGAGCCCGACATGGGCACCTACTTCGTCACCCACATCGGCGACCTGCTGGCCGAATCGATCCGCTGCCATGTCGAGCGGGCCCACGCCGCTGCCTGACGCACCCGAGCAGGATGCGGATATCGCGGCCTTTCTGGCCCATTTGAGCGATGTTCGCGGTCATTCGCCGCATACCGTACAGGCCTATCGGCGCGACTTGGCCCGCCTGCGCGGGCTGCATAACGGCCCCTGGGATGCCCTCAAGGCAGCCGACATGCGGCGCATCGCCGGACAGCTGGCCCGCCAGGGCCGCCACCCCCGCTCGATCCAGCGCTTCCTGTCCGCCGTGCGCGGCTTCTTCGCCTATCAGGTCGAACAGCGGCGCATGCCGGCCAATCCGGCCGCCGGCATGCGCGGCCCGCGTGCCGGGCGCCCCCTGCCGCGCGATCTCGATGTCGATCAGACCCAGCGGGCGCTGACCCCGGCGGAGGGCATCGAGCCGAATCTGGCGGCACGCGACCAGGCGATGCTGGAGCTGCTGTATTCGTCCGGGCTGCGCCTGTCGGAACTGACCGGACTGGATCTGACCGACCTTGACCTGGATTCCGGGCTGGTGCGCGTGCTCGGCAAGGGCCGGCGCGAGCGCAGCGTCCCGGTGGGGCGTGTGGCGCGCGATGCGCTGCACACCTGGCTGAAACGCCGGGGCGACTGGGCCACAGCGGACGAGCGCGCCGTGTTCGTCAGCCGACGAGGCCAGCGCCTGGGCAACCGCGCGGTGCAACGCCGGGTCGCCGAGGCCGGCCGTCGCGCCGGGCTGGATGTGCGCCTGCACCCGCACCGTCTGCGCCATGCCTTCGCCAGTCACCTGCTGGAGTCGAGTGGCGATCTGCGGGCGATCCAGGAACTTCTCGGCCACGCCAACCTTGAAACCACCCAGATCTATACCCATCTCGACTATCAGCACCTGGCACAGGTGTATGATGCCGCCCATCCGCGGGCCCGCCGGAGAGACTGATTCGGCGACGATCGCACCCACCAGGTGAACGATCCCGGGCCATCGCAACCCAACACCGTGCCCCATGACACTCAGCCGTAACAGGAGAGATCCGTGGAACAGTTTCGCGGCACCACCATCGTATGCGTCCGCAAGGGCGGCGCCGTCACCCTCGGGGGCGACGGCCAGGTTTCCCTTGGCAACACCGTGATGAAGGGCAACGCGCGCAAGGTGCGCCGCGTCTACCATGATCGCATCCTCGCCGGTTTTGCCGGCGGCACCGCCGATGCCTTCACCCTGTTCGAACGCTTCGAAGGGATGCTGGAGAAACACTCCGGCAACATTACCCGCGCCGCCGTCGAGCTGGCCAAGGACTGGCGTACCGACCGCGCCCTGCGCAAGCTGGAGGCATTGCTGGCGGTCTCCGACCGCGAGAACTCCTTCGTGATCTCCGGCAATGGCGACGTGATCGAGCCCGAGCATGCACTGATCGCAATCGGGTCCGGCGGCCCCTACGCCCAGGCCTCCGCCCAGGCCCTGCTGCAGAACACGGATCTGCCAGCCCGCGATATCGTGGAGAAGTCCCTGAACATCGCTGCCGATATCTGCGTGTACACCAATCACAACATCACCCTGGAGAGCCTGGACGCGGAGTAACGCGACCCGGCGCCAAGCGATTCGACCAAGGCCCATTTGCCATGACCGACATGACCCCCCGCGAGATCGTCCAGGAACTGGACCGCTACATCATCGGCCAGGACGACGCCAAGCGCTCCGTCGCCGTTGCCCTGCGCAACCGCTGGCGCCGCCGCCAGCTGCCGCCGGAGCTGCAACCGGAGGTCACACCCAAGAACATCCTGATGATCGGCCCGACCGGTGTGGGCAAGACCGAGATCGCCCGGCGTCTGGCGAAGCTGGCCCACGCCCCGTTCATCAAGATCGAGGCGACCAAGTTCACCGAAGTCGGTTATGTCGGGCGCGATGTCGAGTCGATCATCCGCGATCTTGCCGAGGCCGCGGTGAAGCAGCTGCGCGACGAGGCGATCAAGGAAAACCGCCTGAAGGCCGAGGACGCCGCCGAGGAGCGCATCCTGGATGCCCTGCTGCCAAGCCCACGCAATGCCGGCTTCACCGAGTCCGAGCCGGACCACGGCAACAGCGAGACCCGCCAGAAGCTGCGCAAGCGCCTGCGCGAGGGGGACATGGACGAACGCGAGATCGACATCGAGGTCTCGCAGAACCCGCAGGGCGTGGAGATCATGACGCCCCCGGGCATGGAAGAGATGGCCAGCCAGCTGCAGTCGATGTTCCAGAACCTCGGCGGGCAGAAGACCCGCTCGCGGCGGCTGAAGATCGCCGAGGCCCGCAAGCTGCTGATCGAGGAAGAGGCCGCGCGCCTGGTCAATGAAGAAGAGCTGAAGCTGAAGGCGATCGAGCGCGTGGAACAAAGCGGCATCGTGTTCCTCGACGAGATCGACAAGGTCGCCAAGGGCAGCGAGAAGACCGGCGGTGGCGAGGTCTCCCGCGAGGGCGTGCAGCGCGACCTGCTGCCGCTGATCGAGGGCACCACCGTCTCCACCAAGCTGGGCATGGTGCGCACCGACCACATCCTGTTCATCGCCTCCGGCGCCTTCCACCTGTCCAAGCCGTCCGACCTGGTGCCGGAGCTGCAGGGCCGGCTGCCCATCCGTGTGGAGCTGGACGCCCTGTCGGCCGATGCCTTCGTGCGCATCCTGACCGAGCCCACCGCCTCGCTGACCGAGCAGTACACCGCGCTGATGAAGACCGAGGGTGTGGAGCTGCGCTTCGAGGAAGAGGGCGTGCGCCGTCTGGCCGAAATCGCCTTTGACGTGAACGCACGCACCGAGAATATCGGCGCCCGCCGTCTGCATACCGTGCTGGAGCGCCTGCTGCAGGACGTCGCCTACCGCGCCCCGGATGTCGAAGGCCCGGTGATCGTGGACCGCGCCTTCGTCGACGAACGCCTCGGCGACCTGGCGGAAGACGAGGACCTGTCCCGCTACATCCTCTGACGCGACCCGCTCAGCGGGTCAGCCATGCGCGGGGAGGTACCGCGCGGGAGGTTACTCGAGCGCCCCCCGGCGATAGGGATCGGGCCAGCCCGCGGGCGGTGGGTTGAAGCGCTTGTAGGCCCAGTTGTACTGCTCGGGACAGCGCCGGACCAGGGTCTCCACGTGGAGGTTGATTGCCGCGGCCGCCCGGGCAAAATCGCGATCGGCCACCTCCGGGCCGGCCACGACCTCGTGATAGCGATAGCCCCGGCCCCCGGGCAGACGCTCGGCAAACAGGAATACCACGTGATCCGCGCGCCCGCGCAGCAGGCGCGGGAGCAGGGTCATGGTCAGGGCCGGACGCCCGAAAAACGAGGCGTGCTGGCCCGAGGCGCCCTTGGGGCTCTGGTCCGGCAGGATGCCGATGATCTCGCCGCGGTCGCGGGCCTGTTGCAGGATGCGCAGGCCACTGCGATCGGCCGGGGCCAGCTCGGCCCCGGTGGAGGCACGGGCCTCGCGCACCCAGCGGTCCACCTCCGGGGTCTTGAACGGGCTGTACAGCGTGGCCATCGGCCCGTGGCAAGCGGCATGCAGTCCGGCGAATTCCCAGGAACCGAGATGCGGGGCGCACAGGAACAACGCCCGACCGGCGGAGCGCTCGCGCAGGCGCGCGTACTGCGGCGGCTGGACGGCCAGGGTCTCGAGGCTCTCCGGAGGCGACTGCCACAGCCAGGGGGACTCGGTCAGGGCGCGGCCCATCGCCATCAGGGAGCGCCGCCCCACCCGCCGCCGCCACGCCGGGTCCTTTTCCGGAAAGCACAGCGCCAGATTGATGCGGGTGATACGGGCCGCGCGGGTGGGCAGGTACCACACCAGCGCCCCGACCGCGCCGCCCAGGGCGTGGTTCACGCACAGCGGGAGGCGCGCCAGCAGGCGCAGGCCCACCCCGATCAGGCGATCACGCAGATGCCGACGTCGGGCCATGTTCGGACACTGCGGGGTCGGTGGTTGCGGACGCGCTCGGCGGTGGATCGCGCGGAGGAATGCCACCCTCGGTCATCAGGGGCTTGAGTGTGGTGCGCAGGTTGCGGAACAGTCGCGGGTGCTGCGCCTCCTCCTGCGCCAGCAGCTGTTTCATATGCTCGCGCTGGGTGGGCATGGCGAAGCAGGCGGGGCAGTTGTCGAGGATCACCGGGAGCCCCGCGGCGTCGGCAAAGTCGCGGGTCTGGCGTTCACGCACGTAGACCAGCGGGCGAATGACCCGCAGGTCGCCGGCGTCGATCGCGTAGTGGGCCTTCATGGTGCGCAGCTGGCCGCCATGGAAGGCGCTCATCATGAAGCTCTCCGCGAGATCATCGAGGTGCTGGCCCAGCGCCAGTACGTTGTAGCCGTGTTCGCGCGCCGTGCGATACATCAAGCCGCGCTTCATGCGCGAGCAGAAGGAGCAGAACGAGTCGTTGTCCATGTGCGCATCGGCCAGCTCGGCGATGGGCTCGGACACGAAGTGATAGGGGATGCCGTAGCTGCCCAGGTAATCCATCAGCCGCTGCGGCTCGAATCCCTCGATCTCGGGGTTGATCGTGACCGCCCCCACCTCGAAGCGCACCGGGGCCCGCCGAGCGAGGTTGTGCAGCAGCCACAGCAGGGTCAGCGAATCCTTGCCACCGGACAGGCCCACCAGGATGCGGTCGCCCTCGCGGACCATGTCGAAGTCGGCGATGGCGCGCCCGGCGAGGCGGCGGATCGAGGCGGGAACGGCGGGTGTCTCCATGGGCCCGCAACATAGGCCGGCGGTCGGCTGCACGCAAGCCCAACCCGCAATGGTGGCGCAGGATTTCGGTGCACACCGCGCCTCCCGTGCACCAGAGATGAACACGCGTCGCTCTCGCACAGGGCAGGGCTTTCGACCGTGGGGGCACCGGAGCGGCGAATGGCGGGCGTCTCGCCGTGGCACCCCGCTTGCATGAAGACGGAGAAAGCTACGCCCACCCGGGGGATCCGATGCACGACCGCAAGAGCCTCAGCCTGGCCGCCGAACTTCGGCGAAACCTGCGCGCCGAATTCCCCGCGGTAGCACGTCTGTCGGTCAGCGACCCGGATTTCATGGAGGCCATCCTTGATTACGCTGCCCGCTCGCAGTCGAGCATGGTCGAGGCGGCGGCGCTGACCCTGCGCAGTCAGCTGGAGGGAACGGGGTATCTGCGAACACCCTCACCCGCGAAGACGCAACCAGAAGACGAGGCGCAGGGAGAACACCGGTCTGCGCACAAGCGGCGTGTCTATCGCGGGCGGGTAATCGAGGACCCGGAGTAGGGCCGGATCGGCGGTTGCGGGAAGAGCCCGAAGGGTTTCGCCCAGGCTGCGTTTTGGCGACACTCGGGGTTTTGCCCGGAGGGCTTCCATGGACGCGCTGTATCCCGAGATCGAGCCCCACGGTATGGGGCGCCTGCAGGTTGGCGACGGCCACGAGCTGTACTTCGAGGAATGCGGCAATCCGGAGGGGATACCCGTCGTGTTTCTGCATGGCGGGCCCGGCTCGGGTTGTGAAAGCTGGCACCGCCGCTTCTACGATCCGGAACGCTACCGCATCGTGCTGTTCGACCAGCGCGGCTGCGGACGCTCGACCCCGCACGCAAGCCTCGAGGCGAACACGACCTGGCACGCGGTCGCGGACATCGAGCGCCTGCGCGAGCACCTGGGGGTTGAACGCTGGGTGGTATTTGGCGGGTCCTGGGGCTCGACCCTCGGGCTGGCGTATGCCCAGAAACACCCGGAGCGGGTCCTGGGCCTGGTGCTACGGGGGATCTTCCTGTGCCGCCCGCAGGATATCCAATGGTTTTACCAGTCGGGCGCGGACCGGTTGTTTCCTGAGGCCTGGGCCGACTACGAGGCACAGATCCCGGATGGCGAGCGGGCGGACATGGTAGGTGCCTACTACCGGCGGCTGACCGCCCACGACCGTGCAGTGCGCGAGGCCGCGGCCCGGGCCTGGTCCAGCTGGGAAGGGCGCACCTCCTGTCTGATCCCGAACCACGACGTGATCGCGCACTTCGAGGAGCCGGATGTGGCCGTGAGCCTGGCCCGGCTGGAGTGCCACTACTTCGTTCACGAGACGTTCCTGGAACCCGACCAGCTGCTGCGCGATGCCGGCCGGCTGCAGGGGATTCCCGGCACCATTGTGCACGGCCGCTACGACGTGGTGTGTCCGGTGAATCAGGCGGTGGCGCTGCACGAGGCCTGGCCGCAGGCGCAGCTGGAGATCGTACCGGACGCCGGCCATTCGGCGGCGGAGCCGGGCATCGTGCGCCGACTGGTCGCAGCCACGGACCGACTGGCAAAGGAACTGTCCGGGCACATCGAGCCCGGCACTGGACGGGGGCAGGCGTGATCGCACTGATCCAGCGCGCAAGCGCGGCGCGGGTCACCATCGACGGGGAGGACGTCGGGGCGATCGGGAGCGGCCTGGTGGCTCTGGTGGCCGTGGAGCCGAACGATACCGAGGCGAGCGCGGAACGGATGCTCGACCGGCTATTGGGCTACCGGGTATTCGCGGACTCGGCGGGCCGAATGAACCGGAGCCTGGGCGAGACCGGTGGCGGGCTGCTGCTGGTGCCCCAGTTCACCCTGGCAGCCGATACGCGCAAGGGGATGCGACCGAGCTTTTCCGGATCGGCGAGCCCCGAGCACGGCGCAGCGCTGTTCGATTGGCTGGTACGGCGGGCAGGCCAACGCCATAAACCCGTGGCCAGCGGGCGTTTCGGGGCGGACATGCAGGTCAGTCTGACCAACGACGGCCCGGTGACCTTCTGGCTGGAGGCCAGGGGCCAGTAAGGGACGATCTCGTGGACACCCGCGATGAGGCTCAAGACGGGCGAAGCGCAAAGGACACGGACAAAGGCCATGGTGACGCACATGGCCTGACCCTCTATTTGGGACCGACCCACGAAACTGGGCGGGGCCGGATGCACCGCTAGTTGCCGGTGATTTGCTTGCCGGGCATGGCCACTGCCATGATGTGCACCTCAGTGGATGTCTGTCTGCCCCGTGTGCTCGGTGACGAACAAGCAGTTTCGCGACCCCAAACGAAAAGACCCGGCGCGAGGCCGGGTCCTGGCGGGCGATGATCCGTACGTGGATCAGGCCGCGCGGCGCAGGAACGGACGCTGGCCAGACTGGACCGCGCGACGGATGAAGTCGGCGCGGCCGGCCTCGCGCTGGTTCAGGTTGTCGGCGCATTTCGACGGCTCGTAGGCTGCGGCGGAGAGCATGACCTCCAGCTCGCACAGGTCGACCTTCGGCTCTGTGAGCTCGTCCGGGTTCGTGTTCAGCTTGCGGCCGACTTCCCAGAACATGCGGGGGTTCCAAAGCTTGGTCTGGATTCGCGGGGACTGGAACAGGGTGACGCAGCGGTTGTTGAGCTCTTGCTGATCCATAAGGTGCTCCTGTGACAGGTTATTCAAGCGCACCAAAATCTAGCGAACCCGGGGCACGAATACAAGCGTTTCCTGATGGACTGAGCGGCTTGGGCGCCGCCCACTATTCGACGGTCACCGATTTGGCGAGGTTGCGCGGCTGATCCACATCGGTGCCCTTCAGCACGGCCGTATGGTAAGCGAGCAACTGTAGCGGGACCGTAAACAGAACCGGGGCCAGCCAGGGGCTGAGCGCCTCGTTCTGCGGCAGACCGACCCAGGTGTCCTCGGGTTCCAGCGCGCGCGCGGCGTTGGATTCGCCAATGACGATCAGCTGCCCGCCCCGGGCCCGTACCTCCTGGAGGTTGCTGGAAAGTTTCTCCAGCTGGGCATCGTCCGGGGCGACGGCCACGACCGGCATCTCGGTATCCACGAGAGCCAACGGACCGTGTTTCAACTCGCCGGAGGGGTAGGCCTCGGCGTGGATATAGGAGATTTCCTTCAGCTTCAGCGCGCCTTCCAGGGCAATCGGGAAATAGGCCCCACGCCCGAGAAACAGCGCATGCTGGCGCTCCATGAGATCCTCGGCGATCCGCGCAATAGGCGTATCGAGCGCGAGGATACGGGCCACCTGATCGGGGAGACTGCGCAGGGCCGCGACCGCATCGGCCCGCTCGGCGGCGGGCATACGGGCGGCGCTGGCGACCTGACCCAGCAGCAGGACCAGGATGGCCAGGGCCGCCAGTTGGGTGGTAAACGCCTTGGTAGATGCGACGCCAATCTCGGGTCCGGCATGGGTCATCAGGACCAGGTCGGCCGCCCGTGCCATCGTGCTCTCGGGCACGTTGCAGATCGCCAGCCGCGCCAGGAACGGCTCGTCCTGGGACTGCCGCAGGACCGCCAGGGTATCGGCGGTCTCGCCGGACTGCGAGATCACCACTAGCAGGGTGCCCGGGGCGAGGACGTGGCGCCGGTAGCGATATTCGCTGGCGACTTCGACCCGCGCCGGAAGACCCAGGTGCTCCTCGATCCAGTGCGCCGCGACCATGCCGGCGTGATAACTCGTTCCGCAGGCAACGATCTGGACGGCGGCGACATCGGCCAAGCGCTCGTCGCTGCCCGGTCCGAGGATGTTCTCGAGGATTCCGGATTCGCCCAGGCGTCCCGACAGGGTTTGTTCCAGGGCATGGGGTTGCTCGTAGATCTCCTTGAGCATGAAATGGCGGTACTCGCCCCGGTCCGCGATGCTCGCCTGGCAACGACTCTCGCGGATGCCGCGCTCGACCCGGTCTCCGGCGGCGTCGCGGATCTCGACGCCGTTGCGCGTGAGCCGGGCAATGTCGCCATCTTCCAGGTCGACGAAACGCTGGGTGACCGGAAGCAGCGCCTGCACGTCGGAGGCGGCGAAGGTCTCGCCAATGCCCAGGCCCAGCAGGACCGGGCTCCCGGAACGGGCAACAATCAATTCGTCGGGGAAGTCGGCAAACACCGCCGCGATCGCGTAGGCGCCTTGAAGTTCGGCACAGGCGCTGCGCATCGCATCCAGCGGCGACGAACCCAGTGCCAGGGCCTGCTCGAGACGATGGGCGATCACCTCGCTGTCGGTCGCGGATACGCAGGGCCAGCCGGCGGCGTCGAGCCGGGAACGCAGGTCGCCGTGATTCTCGATGATGCCGTTATGCACGATGGCCACGCGGCCGTCACGCGAACGGTGGGGATGGGCATTCTCTTCGGTCGGAGCCCCGTGCGTGGCCCAGCGCGTGTGGGCGATGCCCACCGGCCCCTCCAGGCCAGCGGCCTCGATCCGTTGCTCCAGGGCCGCAACCTTGCCGATGGCACGCAGGTCCGAAAGGGCGCGGTGGTTGACCACGGCCACTCCAGCGGAGTCATACCCCCGGTATTCCAGGCGATGCAGGCCCTCGACCAGGACAGGGACCAGGTTTCGTTCGCCAATGCCTGCAACCAGACCGCACATCGATTACTTCTCCTTGTCGTTACCGCTCTTCTTCGGGCGCGGCCAGTCACGAATCGTGCGGGTTCGGGCGCGAGTCAGCGCGAGAGCGCCCGCCTCGACGTCGTCGGACAGGGTTGACCCTGCGCCCACGGTCGCGTCGTCCCCGATGCGTATAGGAGCCACCAATGCCGTATTGGAACCGATAAAGGCGCGCTCGCCGATCTCGGTGCGATGCTTGTTGGCGCCATCATAGTTGCACGTAATGGTGCCCGCGCCCAGATTGGCGCCAGCGCCAATCTGGGCGTCGCCGACGTAGGTCAGGTGGTTCGCCTTGGCCCCGGCACCCAGGGTGGCATTCTTGATCTCGACGAAGTTGCCGACGCGCGCCCCGGTCCCCAGTTCGGTCCCGGGCCGCAGGCGGGCGAACGGTCCAATCCGCGCATCGGCATGAACCCGCACCCCCTCGAGGACACTATGCGCCGCGATCTGCGTGCCGGAACCGATGTCGCAGTCCCGCAGCATGCAACCGGGTCCAATATAAACATCGTCCGAGAGCGTCACCGTGCCCTCGATCACGACGTTCACATCGATTTGGCAGTCGCGTCCGAAGGTGAGAACCCCGCGCACATCCAGGCGCGCGGGGTCGGCAAGGCCCAGACCCTCGCGCATCATTCCAGCACCCAGCGCCGCCTGGTACAGCCGTTCCTGAACCGCCAGTTGCTCGCGGTCGTTTACCCCGAGGACTGCCGCGGCGTCGCCGCTTTCCACAACGCTGACGGCACATCCGTCGGCGCGGGCTGCCGCTACGACATCGGTAAGGTACCACTCGCGGGGTCCGGTCACCCGTGGCTCACAGGCGGCCAGCCACCGGCGCAGCTCACCCGCGGGGGCAGCCAGGACACCGGTATTGATCAGGTCCACGGCACGTTCCCGTGCACTGGCCTCCTTGTCCTCGACAATCCGCTCAAGTTGCCCCGACGAATCCAGAACCAAGCGCCCATAGCCGCTCGGATCCACGACCCGGGCGGCAAGCACGGTGACACCGTCGCCGTCCGCACAGGCCACCAGGTCGGCAATCGGAATGCGCGGGACATCGCCATAGGTCACCAGCACCCGTGCGGAATCCGGGATGGCTTCAAGGGCTCGAAACACCGCGTGGCCGGTCCCGCGGGGCTCCCCCTGGTCGACCCAGGTCAAGGCTTGCCGGGAGTCGGCGAACGCTGCCCGCACCCGCTCCTGTTCGTGACCGACCACCACGTGGCAGGCGGCGGCGTCCAGCGCCGCTACTCTTTCCAGGACATGAGCCAGCAGCGGACGGCCGGCGAGGGCTTGCAGGACTTTCGGATGGCGCGAGCGCATGCGCGTGCCCTTGCCGGCTGCAAGTACCGCGATATGAAGGGGCTTCGATTCAGGCATGGGCACAATGATAAAGGGCCAACCGAGATGGTTGGCCCTTAGCGTAAGTCATCCGTGGAACGTTGCCGGATTATTTCCGGCGCAGCTTCTGGATCATCTGCAGGCGTGCCGCCGCCTCGACCAGCTCGGCCTGGGCCTTGGCGTAGTCGAAATCGGCCTTGGAATTGGCCAGGGCCTCCTCCGCGCGCTTTTTCGCCTCGATGGCCTCGGCCTCGTCAAGGTCCTTCGCGCGCACCGCAGTGTCCGCCAGAACGGTCACATGGTACGGCTGCACCTCGAGGATGCCGCCGGACACGAACACCGGCTGCGGCTCCGCGCCTTCCTTTTCCAGGATGCGCAGTTCACCCGGATTCAGCCGGGCGAGCATCTGCGTATGCCCGGCATACACGCCGACCTCGCCCCCTTCGGCGGGTGCGGCGATCATCAGGGCCGTCCCGGAGTAGATCGACTCCTCCGCACTGACCACATCCACATGCATATTCATGGGCATAACGCCTTGCTCCTTAGCCGAGCTTCTCGGCCTTCTCGACAGCTTCTTCGATCGTGCCGACCATGTAGAAGGCCTGTTCCGGCAGGTGATCGTACTCGCCGTCCACGATGGCCTTGAACGCCCGGATGGTGTCCTTCAGGGAGACGTACTTGCCCGGGGCTCCGGTGAAGACTTCCGCAACGAAGAACGGCTGCGACAGGTAGCGCTGGATCTTTCGCGCACGGGCCACGGCCAGCTTGTCATCTTCCGACAGCTCGTCCATGCCGAGGATCGCGATGATGTCCTTCAGCTCCTTGTAGCGCTGCAGGGTGCCCTGCACCGCCCGCGCGGTGTCGTAGTGTTCCTGCCCGATGATCTGCGGATCCAGCTGACGCGAGGTCGAGTCCAGCGGGTCCACGGCCGGGTAGATGCCCAGCTCGGCGATCTGGCGCGACAGCACGACCGTGGCATCCAGGTGCGCGAAGGTGGTGGCGGGGGACGGGTCGGTCAAGTCATCCGCCGGCACGTAGACGGCCTGGATGGAAGTGATCGAGCCTTTCTTGGTCGAGGTGATGCGCTCCTGCAGCACACCCATCTCTTCCGCCAGGGTCGGCTGGTAACCCACCGCGGAGGGCATACGACCCAGCAGCGCCGAGACCTCGGTACCGGCCAGGGTGTAACGGTAGATGTTGTCAATGAACATCAGCACGTCACGGCCTTCGTCACGGAAGAACTCGGCCATGGTCAGACCGGTCAGCGCTACGCGCAGTCGGTTACCCGGCGGCTCGTTCATCTGGCCATAGACCAGGGCCACCTTGTCGAGGACGTTGGAGTCCTTCATCTCGTGGTAGAAGTCGTTGCCCTCACGAGTACGCTCCCCGACACCCGCAAACACCGAATAACCGGAGTGCTCGATCGCGATATTACGGATCAGCTCCATCATGTTAACGGTCTTGCCCACGCCGGCCCCACCAAACAGGCCGACCTTGCCGCCCTTCGCGAAGGGGCACAGCAGATCGATGACCTTGATGCCGGTTTCCAGCAGCTCGGTCGAGCCCGCCTGCTCGTCAAAAGTCGGGGCGGCGCGGTGGATCGACCAGGTCTCCTGGGCCTCAACATCACCGGCGTTGTCCACCGGACGACCGAGGACATCCATCACCCGACCCAGGGTCCCCTTGCCGACCGGCACGGAGATCGGCTTGCCCGTGGCGGTAACCGCGGTCTGACGTTTCACACCCTCGGTCGTGCCCATGGCAATGGTGCGTACCACGCCGTCGCCCAGCTGCTGCTGAACTTCCAGGGTCAGACCGTTTTCCAGGGTCAGCGCGTCGTAGATCTTGGGCACTTCGCCGTGGGGGAATTCCACGTCCACGACGGCGCCGATGATTTCGACAATCTTTCCAGAACTCATTTGTTCATCCTCGTAAGTCGTAATTCGTGCCGAGTCGACCGATTCGGGCCGGTGGGCGCTAGACCGCAGCCGCGCCACCGACGATCTCGGAGATCTCCTGGGTGATCGCAGCCTGGCGCGCCTTGTTGTAGACGAGCTGCAGGTCCTTGATCATCGTTCCGGCGTTGTCGGAGGCCGACTTCATCGCGACCATGCGTGCGGCCATCTCGCAGGCCACGTTCTCGACCACCGCCTGATAGATCAGGGACTCGACATAGCGCTCGAGCAGCGTATCCATCACCGGATGCGTGTCGGGCTCGTAGATGTAATCCCAGTGGTGCTTGAGCGATTCGTCTCGGCTAGGCGCCGTCGGCAGCAACTGCGTGGCCTCGGCCTGCTGCGTCATGGTGTTGACGAACTTGTTCTCGAGCAGCACCACGCGATCGACCTTGCCGTCACGGAAGTTGTCCAGCACGACCTTGATCGAACCGATCAGGTCATTGATGTGCGGACGGTCCCCGAGATCCTTGGACTCGGCCACGATGTTGCCGCCCAGGCGCTTGAAGAACTGCAGCGCCTTGCTCCCGATCACGCACAGATCGACCTCGACGCCCTCGTCGCGGTAGCGACGCATCTCGATCACGGCCTTCTTGAACAGGTTGGTGTTCAAGCCGCCGCAAAGACCACGGTCAGTCGACACGATGATCAGCGCGACGCGCTTGACCTCGCGTTCCACCATGAACGGATGCTTGTACTCCGCATTCGCCATCGCGACGTGACCGATCACGTCGTGGATCTTCTGTGCGTAAGGCCGGGACTCCTGCATGCGGTCCTGGGCCTTGCGCATCTTGGACGCGGCGACCATTTCCATCGCCTTGGTGATCTTCTGAGTATTCTTGATACTCTTGATCTGCGTCCGGATCTCCTTAGTGCCCGCCATTGCGTGCTCCCGTTACCAGCTGTGCTTGGCCTTGAACTCTTCCAGGGCGCTTTTCAGCTTTTCCTGAATGGAGTCGTTGTAGTCGCCAGTGCTGTTGATTTCGTCCAGGAGCTCCTTCTGGGAGGAACGCGCGTAGGCGATCAGTTCCTTCTCGAAGCTCACGATCTTGTCGGCCTCGACGTCGTCGAGGAAGCCTTCGTTCGCGGCGTACAGCGAAAAGGCCATCTCGCCGATGGACATCGGCTGGTACTGACCCTGCTTCATCAGCTCGGTCACGCGCTTACCGCGATCCAGCTGCTTGCGGGTCAGTTCGTCCAGATCGGAGGCAAACTGCGAGAACGCCGCCAGCTCACGATACTGCGCCAGCGCCAGACGCACGCCGCCACCCAGCTTCTTGATGATCTTGGTCTGGGCGGCACCACCGACTCGGGACACCGACAGACCGGCGTTGATCGCCGGGCGAATACCGGAGTTGAACAGGTCGGTCTCGAGGAAGATCTGACCGTCGGTGATCGAGATCACGTTGGTCGGAACGAACGCGGAGACGTCACCCGCCTGGGTCTCGATGATCGGCAACGCCGTCAGCGAACCGGTCTTGCCCTTCACTTCACCGTTGGTCTTCTCTTCGACGTACTCGGCGTTCACACGCGAGGCACGCTCCAGCAGACGCGAATGCAGGTAGAAGACATCGCCCGGGTAGGCTTCACGGCCCGGCGGACGACGCAGGAGCAGGGAGACCTGACGGTAGGCCCAGGCCTGTTTGGTGAGGTCATCGTAGACGATCAGCGCGTCTTCGCCGCGATCGCGGAAGTACTCGCCCATCGCACAGCCGGCGTACGGGGCGATGAACTGCATCGCCGCCGACTCCGACGCATTGGCCGCCACGATGATGGTGTTCTGCATCGCGCCGGCTTCTTCCAGCTTGGCCACCACGGAGGCGACCGAGGAGGCCTTCTGGCCAACCGCGACGTAGACGCACTTAACGCCGGAGTCCTTCTGGTTAATGATCGCATCGATCGCGACGGCGGTCTTGCCGGTCTGGCGGTCGCCGATGATCAGCTCACGCTGGCCACGACCGACCGGGACCATGGCGTCGATCGCCTTGATGCCGGACTGCAGCGGCTGGTCGACCGACTTGCGCTCGATAACACCCGGCGCGATCTTTTCGATCGGGCTGGTGATGTCGCTTTCGATCGGGCCCTTGCCGTCGATCGGACGACCCAGGGAATCGACTACCCGGCCCAGCAGCGCTTCACCAACCGGCACTTCGAGGATGCGGCCGGTACACTTGACCGTCTGGCCCTCGGAGATGTGCTTGTAGTCGCCCAGGATCACGACACCCACAGAGTCGCGTTCAAGGTTGAGCGCCATACCGAAGGTGTCGCCCGGGAACTCGAGCATCTCGCCCTGCATGACGTCACCGAGACCGTGGACGCGGGCGATACCGTCGGTCACGCTGACCACGGTGCCCTCGTTGGAGGCCTCGGACGAGGCATCGAATTTCTCGATGCGCTGTTTGATCAGATCACTGATCTCGGAGGGATTCAGTTGCATGTTAAATATCCTCTTAGCGACTCAAATTGGCAGCCAGGCGGTTCAGCTGGCCTCGCACGGAGCCGTCGATTACCAGGTCGCCGGCGCGGATGATGGCCCCTCCAAGAAGGGCGCTGTCGACCGAATGCTCGAGATCGACTTCGCAGCCCAGGCCCTTGGCCAGGGCGTCGTGGATCTCTTTCTCCTGCGCCTGGGTGAGCTTGCGAAAGGCAATCACGTCGGCATGGACGCGGTGCTCGGCCGCGGCCTTCAATTCGGCAAAGGCATCGCTCACGGCAGGGAGGGCGGGCAGCCGGCCGTTTTCGGCCAGCAGGCGAACCAGGTTCCCCGCCTCGGGCCCCACCTTGTCACCGGCCACGTCGAGCACGAGCTGTGCCCGGTCCGGCCGCGGGACCCGCGGGTTGGAGAGGAGACTGTGCATCTGCGAATCGCGGGCGATCGCCGCCAGCAATTCGAGCTGCTCGGCCCAGCCGGCGAGATCCTTGGCCTCGCGGGCCCGCTCGAAAGCTGCGCGAGCGTAGGGTCGGGCGACCGAAATCAGGTCTGACATAACGTCTCCTTACAGCTTGGCCGAGAGCTTCTTGAGCAGATCGCCGTGCGCCTTGGCGTCGATTTCCTTGGCCAGGATCTGCTCGGCACCGGCAACCGCCAGCTCGGAGACCTGCTTGCGCAGCTCTTCCTTCGCGCGGTTGATCTCCTGCTCGATCTCGGCGTGCGCCGCCTGCTTGATGCGTTCGCCTTCTTCGTGGGCCGTGGACTTGCTTTCCTCAACCACGTCGTTGGCGCGCTTCTGCGCAGAGGCCACGATCTCGTTGGCCTGCTGCTTGGCCTCCTTGAGGACCTCGGTCGCACGCTCCTGGGCGAGCTCCTGCTCTTTCTCGCCACGTTCCGCGGCTGCCAGGCCGTCGGCAATTTTCTTGCGACGTTCTTCCAGGGCGGCGGACATGGGCGGCCAGACGTAGCGCATCGTGAACCACACGAAGACGCTGAACGCGAGCAGCTGGCCAATGATGGTCAGATTGATATTCATCCTGCTACCTCAGGTTGGACGAGTGGAGGGGACCTCGGGACTCGCTCAGCCTTATTAACCCAGGGCGAACAGGACGTACAGGCCGATACCCACGCCGATCATCGGCACGGCGTCGGTCAGACCCATCACGATGAAGAACTGGGTGCGCAGCATCGGGATCAGTTCCGGCTGACGCGCGGCGCCTTCCAGGAAGCGACCACCGAGGGTACCCACGCCGATGGCGGCGCCGACAGCGGCCAGACCCAGAAGCAGCGAGCCAGCCAGGACGATCAGAGCGTTAGCCATTTCCATTTTTGTATCTCCAGTCGAGTGTTGAAACAGTCAGTTGAGTAGGGAAGTCGAAATCAGTGGTCTTCGCTGTACGCCATGTCGATGTAGACGACGGTCAGCACCATGAAGATGAAGGCCTGCAGCGGCACCACGAGGATGTGGAAGATCGCCCAGCCCACGTGCAGTACACCGCCGGCCAGACCCAGGATCAGGCCCGCAGAGTACATGACACCGATCAGGATGAAGATCATCTCCGCGGCGTACAGGTTGCCGAACAGTCGCAGGGCGAGCGAGGCCGGCTTGGCCAGCAGGTTGATGAACTCCAGCACGAAGTTGATCACCCAGAAGAACGGCTTGATGTACACGATGTTGGTCTGGAACGGGATGCCCGTCAGTTCCTTGATGAAACCCACCGGACCCTTGATCTTGAGCGAGTAGTAGATGATCAGGATGAACACACCGAGCGCCAGGCCCGCGGTCACGTTGATATCCGTAGTCGGCACGATCTTGAAGTACGGGATACCCAGCAGATAGGCGATGTGCGGGATCAGGTCGACCGGCACGAGGTCCATCAGGTTGAGCAGGAATATCCAGACGAAGATGGTCAGCGCGAGCGGCGCGACCATGTCGTTCTTGTGCTTGAACGAGCCACGGACGTTGTCGTTCACAAAGTCCATCATCATTTCGACGAAATTCTGCCAGCCGCCCGGGACGCCTGCGGTGACCTTCTTGGCCGCGGCACGGAACGTGAGGATGAACAGCAGCCCGAGTGCGATCGACCACAGCATGGAGTCGACGTGGATCGCCCAGAAGCCCATTTCGGCGGCTTCGGTGCTGGTGGTGGCGAAGCTCATCCCCTTCTCGGGGTGGAGTCCGAAGGTAAGATTCGTCAGATGGTGAGCAATGTGCTCTTCCATCGTGGGCAGTCCGCTTTCTGAAGCCATGCAGTTATCTCGTCATTGCTTGATCAGAAACCCGGTGCAGCCACCACAAGGGGGCCAGGTGCACCAGGAGGAAGATGCCGAACAACGCCAGTAAATCCGGCTCGTCCAGGTAAGCGAACGCCACCCCGAATGCCACCGCGATGATTGCCAGTCGTCCCATCTGGGCGCCCATCATGCGGGCGGTCAGCGAGCCCACCTGATCGGAACGGTAGGCCCGAAACACAACAACCGCGGCCACGGCGTTGCCGAGCGTCGCGGTGATGCCGCCCACCGCAGCCGAGATCGCCACGATCGGGGGGAACAGGGCCAGAAGCAGGCCCGACAGTATCAGCGTTAAGGCGAGCTGCAGACCTAGCGATTGTAAGGCGTGTCTGAAGCGTCGCGGTGTCATTCAGCGGATGGGCACACCCACCCCTCTCCCAAAAAGTGCGCGTAGTATAAGAGCGCCCTTGTACTGCGTCAAACGGCGTTCAGGGCCATCGGCCAGGCCGCTCAGAGAGTTACTGGATGTGGGCGAGGATGCCATCGAGCTCGTCGAGGCTGTTGTATTCGATGACCAGACGGCCTTTGCCCTGGCGGTTGTAGCGAACCTGGACCGCGGCACCCAGCTGGTCGGAGAGGCGGCTCTCCAGTTGTCGCACCTCGGGCGAGGGTCCGGCATCCTTCTTGGGCTCCGGGGTGGCGGCGAGGATCTTCTTGACCAGCTGCTCGGTCGCGCGCACCGAGAGCCCGCGCTTGACCACGGTCGCGGCCACCCCGGGCTGGTCGTCCAGGGGCACCGCCAGCAGGCAGCGGGCGTGGCCCATCTCCAGACGCCCCTCGTTGACGTGGTCCTTCACCGTGTCGTGGAGTTCCAGCAGGCGCAGCAGGTTGGTGACCGCAGTGCGCGAGCGGCCGACCGCGTCGGCCGCGGCCTGGTGAGTCATCTCGAATTCGCCGATCAGGCGGCGGATGGCCTGCGCCTCTTCCAGCGGGTTCAGATCCTCGCGCTGGATGTTCTCGATCAGTGCCATCGCCGCGGCGGCCTGATCGGGGATATCGCGGACCACCGCCGGGACGGTCTCCAGGCCCGCGATCTGGGCGGCACGCCAGCGGCGCTCGCCGGCGATCAGTTCATAGCCCTCGTCCAGGCGCCGCACGACGACCGGCTGCACGATGCCCTGGGCTCGGATCGAGTCGGCCAGCTCGGCCAGCGCCGCCTCCGCCATGTGGACCCGGGGCTGATACTTCCCACGCCGGATCTGCTCGATCGGGAGCTGCTCCAAACTGTCGCTGTCGTCACCACCGGCCTGGGCGCCGGAGAGCAGGGCATCCAGGCCTCGGCCCAGTCCTCGTTTCGCCATGGTTGATCGTTCCTGCAGGCAGTCGGTAAGGGGAAAACAGGCGGCGTTCAGCGCCGCAACATCTCGCCGGCCAGGGCCAGGTACGCCACGGCCCCGCGCGAGGAGGCATCATACAACAAGGCCGGCTGGCCAAAACTGGGTGCCTCGGCCAGGCGGATGTTGCGCGGGATCACGGTTCGGAACACGCGATCGCCGAAGTGGCCGGTGAGCTGTGCCGAGACATCCCCGGAAAGACGATTGCGTGGATCGAACATCGTGCGCAGCAGGCCCGAGATACGCAGCTTGGGGTTGGGACCGCGCTGGATGCTCTCGATGGTGCGCATCAGGGCGGTCAACCCCTCCAGTGCGTAGTACTCGCACTGCATCGGGATCACCACACCATCGGCCGCGACCAGGCCGTTGACGGTCAAAAGGTTCAGCGACGGCGGGCAATCGACCAGGATGTGGTCGTAGTTTGCCCGGGCCGGTGCCAGCGCCTCCTGCAACCGGTATTCACGGCGCTCGGCCTCCATCAGCCGCACCTCGGCCACGGTCAGGTCGCCGTTGGCCGGGACCAGGTCATAGCCGGCCTCCACTCGGTGGGCGGCCTCGGCCACCGTGGCCTGGCCAAGCAGGACCTCGCAGGAGGTTGGGTCATCGGCGTGCTTGTCGACGCCCGAACCGGTGGTCGCGTTGCCCTGCGGGTCCATGTCCACCACCAGCACGCGCTTGCCCAGGCGGGCGAGCGAGGCGGCAAGGTTCACGCAGGTAGTGGTCTTGCCCACTCCGCCCTTCTGATTGGTGATGGCCAGCGTATCGGTCACGGGTCGGCTCTCTCGATAATGGCGATGTGCCGCTCGGCGGTCTCGCCGGGAATGGTAACCGGGTCCACGCTTCGGTACGACCACGGGGCCGGGAGCGGTTCGGCGACGACCGAGCGCTGACCCAGCATGGCCAGCACGCGGCCCCCCTCGGCCACCTGTGGCGCGACCCGCGAGACCATGTCGGCCGGGGCCTTGAACGCCCGCGCCAGCACCGTGGTATAGGGCGCGGAGGGCTGGAAATCCTCGATCCGTACATGGACGGCCTCGACCCCGGACAGCCGGGCGAGTCCGATTACGTTCCGCAGGAAGCGGATGCGCTTGGCCGCGCTGTCGAGCAGGCAGAATTCGCGTTCGCGCTCGGTGGCCGCGAGCACGAAACCAGGCAGACCGGCGCCGGTCCCGACATCCAGCACCCGGTCCCCGTGAAGATACGGACGCAACGTCAGGCTGTCGAGGATATGCCGGCGAATCCACTGCGCGGGGTCACGCACCGCGGTCAGGTTGTGCACGCGGTTCCAGCGCCCGAGCTGTTCCAGATAAATCGCCAGGGCCTCGATGGCCGGTGGGTCCAGCGCCCAGTCCCCGGCCACGGCGGCCAGGGCCGCGCGCCAGTCGTTACTCGCCACTGGCGCGCTGCTTCAGGTGCACGGCCAACGCCGACAGAGCGGCCGGGGTCACGCCCGGGATGCGCTGCGCCTGGGCCAGGGTATGGGGGCGGAATTCCGCCAGCTTCTGCCGGATCTCGTTCGACAGCCCGTGGACCCGGGCGTAGTCGAGGCTGTCCGGGAGGGCGGTCTGTTCGGCCTTCGCCTGGCGGTCGATCTCGGCCTGCTGGCGCTCGATGTAGCCGGCGTACTTGGCCTGGATCTCCGCCTGCTCGCGCACGTCGGGCGCGCAGCCGACATCAAGGTCGGGCAGCGCATGCATCAAGCTATCGTAATCGGCCTCGGGGCGGCGCAGCAGGTCGAGCAGCGTGGCATCCGGATCCGGCGCCTTGCCCAGCAACTCGACCAGGGCCGGGTGGTTTCGCTGATCGCGGTCCGGACGGGTTTGTCCGAGTCGGCTCATCTCGGTCTCGATGGCCGCGGCACGGGTCTCGAAGCGCGCCCAGCGGGCGTCGTCGACCAGCCCGTACTCGCGCCCGACCGGGGTCAGGCGCAGATCGGCGTTGTCCTCGCGCAGCAACAGCCGGTACTCGGCGCGCGAGGTGAACATGCGGTAGGGCTCCTGGGTGCCGCGGGTCACCAGGTCGTCGATCAGCACCCCGATGTAGGCCTCGGAGCGCTGTGGGATCCACGGCGCGGCGTCCTGCACCAGCCGCGCGGCATTGAGCCCGGCGACCAGGCCCTGGGCAGCGGCCTCCTCGTAGCCGGTGGTGCCGTTGATCTGGCCGGCAAAGAACAGGTTGCCGAGCTCGCGCGTGGACAGCGTCGGGCGCAGGCCGCGGGGATCGAAGTAGTCGTATTCGATCGCGTAGCCGGGGCGTGTGATGCGCGCGTTCTCGAAGCCGGCAATGCTCTGCACCAGGGGGACCTGGATCGCATACGGCAGCGAGGTGGAGATCCCGTTAGGGTACAGCTCGTGGGTGGTGAGGCCTTCCGGCTCGACAAAGACCTGGTGACTGGTCTTGTCGGCAAAGCGCACCACCTTGTCCTCGATCGAGGGGCAATAGCGCGGGCCGGTGCTGTCGATCTGGCCGGAGTACATCGGCGCCTGGTCGAGGTTCGCCCGGATCAGGTCGTGGGTCTTCTCGCTGGTACGCGCGATATGGCAGGGGCGCTGCGCCGGGTGGTCGTCGGTCGAGCCGATGAAGGAAAAGACCGGGCGCGGGTCATCGCCCGGCTGCGGCTCAAGCCGCGAGAAATCCACGCTGCGCCCGTCGATGCGCGGCGGCGTGCCGGTCTTGAGCCGCCCGACGGCAAAGGCCATCTCGCGCAGGCGCGCGGCCAGCCGCACACTCGGCGGGTCGCCCGCGCGCCCGCCCGGTTGCTGGGTGAGCCCGGTGTGCATCTGGCCATTGAGGAAGGTGCCCACGGTCAGCACCACGGCGCGGGCGTCGAACGCAATGCCGGCCTCGGTCACCACCCCGGTGACCCGGTCGCCGTCCAGGGTGATATCGGCCACCGGCTGCTGAAAGATCTGCAGGTTCGGCTCGGCCTCGACGAACTGGCGGATGGCCTGGCGGTAGAGCTGCCGGTCCGACTGGGCGCGGGTCGCACGCACGGCCGGGCCCTTGCGTCGATTGAGGATGCGGAAATGGATGCCGGCGGCGTCCGCTGCGCGGCCCATGACGCCCCCCAGGGCATCGATCTCCTTGACCAGGTGGCCCTTGCCGATCCCGCCGATGGCCGGGTTGCAGCTCATCTGGCCGATGGTCTCGATGTTGTGGGTCAACAGCAGTGTGCGCGCACCGCCGCGCGCCGCGGCCAGCGCGGCCTCGGTGCCGGCGTGCCCGCCGCCAATCACGATGACATCAAAGGAGTTCGCCATGGTCCTGCTATCCCGGCCGACGGTCCGGCCTGTGAGTGCAATTCGCGCCGCTTACGGTCCGGGCACGAAAATCGGAATTCTAGCAGGGAGTTACGCGAGCGCGAAGCGGCCCCCGGGCCAAATGGTTTTCCGGGTGCGCAGCGCGGACCTGTTTGCCTGGTTCGTTGCGCCGCGGCGGCTTGGGCCCTGATGGGAAGCAGAGGCCGCATCCAGCGCCCCCCGTCATTGCGTACATGGACGCCCCCGGTTTGCCAAGCGTTTGAGTAGATGGTTTCGGGGCGACGATTGCTCCCGTACATTCGGACTGCGTGTGCGGCTTTCATTCGCCACGGTCCCGGATGGATTCCGCGGGTGGAGGGTCCCAGCGAGGTCGCGCACTCGAGGTGCTTCGCAATGATCGGACTGGCCCCCACCGGGATCGCTCCCGTTGCCATCATGCTCAATCGCTTGCGCAATCGAGGGTTGGGTACGTAATAACGCGTTCGCTTCTCCGTTTTTGCGGGCTTACGCGGCGGCGCCGCGCAGGCCGGGGTCAAACGTCCGGTCATGGGCCATCAGGGCCCAGACCGTGCGGGCATTCTTGTTGGCCAGGGCCACGGTCGCCACGTTGGGACAGCGCCGCTGGCGCAACCCTTCGAGCCAGGGGTCGCCGCCCTCGCCGCGGCGCTGATCCGCCAGCAGGGCGGACCGCGCCCCGTGGATCAGCAGCATGCGCAGGTAGCGGTCGCCGCGTTTGCTGATACCCAGCAGGTTCGACTGGCCGCCACTGGAGTGCTGCTTGGGCACCAGACCCATCCAGGCGGCCAGTTGGCGACCGTTCTTGAAGTGCCGGGCATGGCCGATCGCGGCGACCAGGGCGGTCGCGCTGATCGGTCCGATCCCCGGGATCTCGGCCAGGCGCCGGCTGACCGCATGACTTCGATGCCAGGCCTGGATCTGGCGCTCCTGTTCCTTCACGGCCTGGTCCAGTCGCCGCAACTCCTCCAGCCGGTCGGCCAGCAGCGTGCGGAACAGATCCGGCAAGCCGTTCTCCGCATCCTCCAGGATCCCCGGGAGCTCGCG
The DNA here is from genome assembly GCF_000377825.1 of Thioalkalivibrio sp. AKL9. Lineage (NCBI taxonomy): Bacteria > Pseudomonadati > Pseudomonadota > Gammaproteobacteria > Chromatiales > Ectothiorhodospiraceae > Thioalkalivibrio > Thioalkalivibrio sp. AKL9. The sequence goes on from NZ_KB905114.1 coordinate 85,448, forward strand.
GAACAGGGTCGTCATCCCCTGGGGCACCACGATCCCGAACTCGGCCAGCAGCCCGCGCACCTGGTTGGCCTGCGCGGTGCGCGCCTTGATCTGGCCCTCGCGCACCCGGTGCAGCGCCAGTACCGCCTGCTGGTCGGGCGTCTTGATCGGCACAAAACGCATGTTCGGGCGGGTCACCGCCTCGCAGATCGCCTCGGCGTCCGCCCGGTCGTTCTTGTTCGTCTTCACGTAGGGCTTCACGAACTGCGGCGCCATCAGCCGTACCTCGTGCCCCAACGCCTGCAACTCACGCGCCCAGTAATGGGCACTCCCGCAGGCCTCCAACCCGATCCGGCAGGCCGGCAGCTGGGCTACGAAGTTGCGCAACTGGCTGCGCCGCAGCGTTTTCGAAAACACCTGCCGTCCCTGCGCATCCACGCCGTGGACCTGGAACACGTTCTTCGCGAGATCAATGCCGAGTGTTGTAACCTGCATCCGGACGCCTCCGTCTTCTTCGAGTGAGAGTGATCACCCCCACTCTGGCACATCGCGATGCCGTAATAGGGCGGGGGCGTCCATCCCATTGAG
>NZ_KB905115.1:0-81183 GCF_000377825.1 Thioalkalivibrio sp. AKL9
ACTCAAGAGACTGTGGTTCCAGCGCAGCCCCGAGCGGACGCACCAGGCGTGGCGGCAATGGGTGCAGCAAGCGCACGAGAGCGGAATCCAGGCCCTGCAGCGCTTCGCACGCCTGCTGGAGCCCTACCTGCCCGGCATCGTCTCGCGCTGCCGCCACCGGCTGAACACCAGCGTCGTCGAGGGCATTAACAACACGATCAAGGTCATCAAGCGTCGGGCCTATGGCTATCGCGACCAGGAATACTTCTTCCTCAAAATCCGCGCAGCCTTCCCCGGTAATGCTCGATGAACCTTATTTTTCGAGGCCGATCTCGGCGGCGCCCAGGCCGACCGTGTTGTAGCCGGAGTCGACGTACATCACTTCGCCGGTGATCCCGGAGGCAAGATCGGAGCAGAGGAAGGCGCCGGCGTTGCCGACCTGATCCGTGGTGACGTTCCGGCGCAGCGGTGCGTTGGCCTGGACGTGATCCAGGATGCGCTTGAAGTCGCCGATGCCGGAGGCCGCCAGGGTGCGGATCGGACCCGCGGAGATCGCGTTCACCCGGGTGCTTTCCGGCCCCAGGGTGTAGGCCAGGTAACGCACATTGGCCTCCAGGCTCGCCTTGGCCAGGCCCATCACGTTGTAGTTGGGCATCGAGCGCTCGGCGCCCAGATAGCTGAGGGTGAGGATGGAGGCGTCGCGGTCCTTCATCATGCCGCGCCCGGCCTTGGCCAGCGCGGCCAGGCTGTAGGAGCTGACATCGTGCGCGATGCGGAAGCCGTCGCGGGTCATGTTGTCGAGGAAGTCCCCCTCCAGCTGCTCCTTGGGCGCGAAAGCGACCGAGTGCACCAGGATGTCGACCCCGTCCCAGTAATTGTCCAGGTGCTCGAAGACCTGTTCGATCTCGCGATCGTCCTCGACGTTACAGGGCACGAGGATGTCGGAGTCGAAATCCGCAACCAGCTTCTCGACGCGATCGCGCAGGCGTTCGTTCTGGTAGGTGAAGGCGAGTTCGGCGCCCTCGCGATGCATGGCCGCGGCAATGCCGTAGGCGATGGAGCGGTTGCTGGCCACGCCGACGATCAGTGCGCGTTTGCCCTTGAGAAAACCCATGTAAAACTCCTTGATTCTGATCCGTGCCGACGCACCCGGGCGGGTCGTCTCGACGGCGCCCGACCGCGAGCGGAACCGGGGACGGACGCGACTGTCTTCGGGATCATACCGATGTGCCGCAAGTGCGGCCAGCATCCGATGAGCCGCAGGGAATGGCTTGCTATAGTGCGAACACTTGCGGTCTTCAGGGCCGCCCACCCGGCGTCCCGGAATCGGGCCTGCCGGACTGCCACCGCAGCAACCCGGAGGCCTTGTGAGTCGTCATTTTGGTTGGATCGTGACCCTGATCGTGCTGGGTATCCTGCTGTTGCTGGTGATGGTCCAGATCGACCGCCAGTGGCAACGCATGGCCTCCATGCAGAACACCATGACCGAGCAGGCCCGGGACCTCCGTGCATTGCGGCGCAGCCTGCAGGGCCTGGAATCCGACCTGGCCTCCGGGCGCTTCGCCGGGATGGATGGCGAGCGTGCCGCGCGGGCGGACGACGTTCCCTCGGCGTTCCGGCGAGCGGCGCGCGCGGCCGAGCAGGAGGACTACGCCGAGGGTGACTGGCTGGTGCAGGCCTTTGGCACGGGGCTGGCGACCATCACGCCGTATGTCTCCTCCGATGCCTATGCCTCCGAGGTGCAGAACTACGTGCTGGAGTCGCTCGTGGTGCGCGACCCGGAGACGCTGGAGTGGCAGGGGTTGCTGGCCGAATCCTGGGAGTTCGACGATACCGGTACCGAGCTGACCTTCCGCCTGCGCCCGGGGCTGCAGTTCTCCGATGGGGAGCCGCTGACGGCCGAGGATATCCGCTTCACCTTCGATTTCCTGATGACCGACGCCATCGCGGTGCCGCGGGCGAGGGCCTTCCTTGAGAAGATCGAGGCGGTCGAGGCCGTCGACGCGCGCACGGTGCGGTTCGTATTCGAGGAGCCATACTTCGACGCCATGCGGGTGGCGGGCGGCCTAGATGTCCTGCCGGAACACTTCTATGGGCGCTACCTGGAGGATCCGGAGACCTTCAACGAGTCGCGCGGCATCCTGCTGGGGTCGGGACCCTACCGCATGGAGGATCCGACCGGCTGGACCCCGGATGCCGGCCGTATCGAACTGGAGCGCAACCCGCGTTACTGGGGACCGGTGGAGCCGTCGCTGGATCGGCTGGTGTGGCGGGTCATCCAGAATGACAGTGCGCGCCTGACCACCTTCCGCAATCGCGATATCGACGTGTACGGGGCGCGTCCACGCGAATACGCCCGGCTGCGCGACGACGAGGCCCTGCGCGAGCGCGCGGATACCCACGAGTACATGAGCCCCACGGCCGGCTATTCCTACATTGCCTGGAACCAGCAGCGCGATGGCGAGCCGACGCGTTTCGCCGACCCGCGGGTGCGCAAGGCGATGAGCTACCTGACCGACGTTGACCGGCTGATCGAGGAGGTCATGCTGGGGTATGCCGAGCGCGCGATCTCTCCGTTTTCGCCGCGCAGCGATCAGCACAATCCGGATATCGATCCGATCCCCTATGATGTCGAGCGTGCCCTGGAACTGCTGGCCGAGGCCGGCTTCCGCGAACGCAATCGCGATGGCGTGCTGGTCAACGAGGACGGCGAGCCGTTCTCCTTCGAGTTGTCGTATTTCCAGGACAACGAGGACACCCGCCGCATCGCGCTGTTCCTGCGCGACCTCTTTGCGCGGGCCGGGATCGAGATGCGCCCGTCGCCGACCGAGTGGTCGGTGATGCTGGAACAAATCACCCGCCAGGATTTCGATGCCATCACCCTGGGCTGGACCAGCGGTGTGGAGGTGGATATTTACCAGATGTTCCACTCCAGTCAGGTGGTTTCCGGTGGCGACAACTTCATCCACTACCAGAATCCCGAGCTGGATGCGGTGATCGAGGCGGCGCGTGGCGAGGTGGACGAGCCCGCGCGCATGGAGCTTTGGCGCGAGGCCGAGCGCATCCTGCACGAGGACCAGCCGTATACCTTCCTGATGCGGCGCCAGACCCTGGCCTTCATCGACCGACGCATCCAGAACCTGGAGCAGACCGCGCTGGGGCTCAACCTGGGGGCGGTGCCGCTGGAGATCTACGTCCCGTTCGAATCGCAGCGGTACGGGCAGTAGCCGGCGATGCCCATGGAAGCTGAAGCGGCAGGGGAGCGCCGCACGCGATGCTGACCTACATCCTGCGCCGCATGCTCCTGATGGTGCCGACCCTGTTCGGGATCACCGTGGTCGTGTTTGCGGTGATGGCGGCCGCGCCCGGTGGGATCAGCGCCCTGACGCTGGTCGAAGGGCAGGGCCTGGAGCCCCAGGCACAGAAGGCGATGGAGGACTACTACAACCAGCTCTACGGGCTGGATCAGCCGGCCCCGGTGCAGTTCGGGCGCTGGCTGAACAACATCTCGCCGATCGGATTTGCCCAGGACGCGGACGGCTCGCTCACCGGCTGGCCACACTTCAAGGTCCCCAATCTGGGCACCAGTTTCCGCTATGGCCGGCCGGTGATCGATCTGGTGGCCGAACGCTTGCCGATCACGTTGCTGCTGAACGTACTCTCCATCCCGCTGATCTACATCGTTGCGGTTGCGGTGGGGGTTCGCGCGGCCACCCAGCATGGCCAGGCCTTCGATTCGCAGTCTGGCGTCGTGCTGCTGGCCCTGTGGTCGGTGCCCACCATGCTGGCCGGCGTGTTGCTGATCGGCTTCTTTGCCTCCGACCAGTTCTGGCAGTGGTTCCCCACCGGGGGGCTCAGCCAGCGCGCGGCGCTGGACATGACGTTCCTGCCCACGGTGGAGGTGGTCTGGGCGTTGCCGTTGTTGCTGATCCTGCCGTTTCTGGGGGTGGCGCTGGGGATCTACCTTGCGCGCTACCTGCCCGCCCGTATCCGCGGCGGAGTCGGGGCGGCACTCGGGGCCGTCTGCGGCTGGCTGATGTTCCGCGATCTGGCACCGGCCGGGATGGTCAGTACCGCAGTGGCCGTGCTTCTCGGGGGCGGAGTGGGCTGGATGATGGCGCACAGTGATTGGGGCGTCCTGCGCGGGTTTTATCTGGGCACCCTGGGGCTGGGTGCCGGGCTGGCGCTGGCGCTGGGTCTGGCGCCGGGCCATATGGTGCCGGGCTTCCTGCTGGACCGGGCCTGGCACCTGGTATTGCCAGTGCTGTGCCTGTCCTACGGCGGGCTGGCATTCCTGGCCAAGCTTTCGCGTTCGGCGGTGCTGGAGAACCTGACCTCGGATTACGCGCGTACGGCGCGCGCCAAGGGGGTGGCCGAGCACGACGTGCTGTGGCGTCACGTGTTCCGCAATTCCCTGCTGCCACTGATCACCGTGTCGGCCACGCTGCTGCCCTCGCTGCTGGCCGGCTCGGTGATCGTGGAGGCGATCTTCTCCATTGATGGCATGGGCAAGCTGGCGGTGGAAGCCGTGCAGACGCGCGACCGCGAGCTGGTGCTGTCGATCACCCTGATCTCGGGCGTGCTGACCCTGGTGGGCTATCTGCTGGCGGATCTGGCCTACGCCATCGTCGATCCGCGGGTGAGCTATGACTGAGACCGCGCACAACGCGCAGCAGGCGGAGCGCCGCAGCCGTTCCTGGGCCCGGCGCGTGGTGGGCGAGATCCTGCTGCGCTGGGGCGCCCGCCTCGGGATTGGCTGGATCGCGCTGCTGACCTTGGTCGCGGTCCTCGCGCCGGTGCTGGCGAATTCCCACCCGCTGCTGGTGCAGACTGCCGACGGCGCGTGGGCGCTGCCGTTTCTGCGCTACCTGACGGCGGCGGACGTCACCCTGTTTGGTTTGCTGGTGCTGGCACTGATCTTCTGGCGTCTGCCCGGGCGGCCATGGCGGCGCTTCGGTCTCTGGGCGGTGCTGGGCGCGGTGCTGGGCGTGGTGGCCTGGCAGACGGTGTCGCCGCCGTCGCTGGTGATTCACGAGCAGTACCGCGAGGCCGAGGTGATGGGCGAGTATCAGCGGGTAATCCGCGCGCCGATCCCGTACTCGCCGCGCGACTACCTGCGCGATTACGCCGATACCGGGCTGGAGGCCCCGCGCGAGTCCCCGGATCGGGTGCACTGGTTCGGTACGGACGATACCGGCGCCGACGTGCTCTCGCGCATGATCCACGCCACGCGCATCGCGCTCTCCATTGGCTTCATCGCGACCGGGATTGCGCTGGGGATCGGGGTGATCCTGGGTGGGCTGATGGGCTATTTCTCGGGGATCGTGGACATGATCGGGATGCGCCTGGTGGAGATCTTCGAGGCCATCCCGACGCTGTTCCTGCTGTTGACCTTCGTCGCCTTCTTCGGCCGTTCGCTGTACCTGATGATGCTGATCATCGGCCTGACCTCATGGTCCGGCTACGCCCGCTATGTGCGTGCCGAGTTCCTGCGCCTGCGTCAGCAGGACTTCGTGCAGGGGGCCATCGCCTCGGGGCTGTCGCTGCCGTCTATCCTGTTCCGGCACATGCTGCCGAACGGCATCGCCCCGATCCTGGTCGCGGCCAGTTTTGGCGTCGCCTCCGCGATCCTCGCCGAGGCGACCCTGTCGTTCCTCGGCCTCGGACTGGTGGATGACCCCTCCTGGGGCCAGATGCTGAACCAGGCGGTGCAGAGCTCCACCTTCAACTGGTGGATGGCGGCCTTCCCCGGGGGCGCGATCTTCCTGACCGTGTTTGCCTACAACCTCATCGGCGAGGCCCTGCGTGACGCAGTGGACCCGCATGCCCGCTCCGCGGCGCGCACCGCCAATCGCGATGATGGTGCGCGCCCGGCGGCCGGGGCCACCAGCGCCACCAGTGGCGGGGTGCGCTGACCATGCTGGAGGTGCGCAATCTGCAGATTCGCCACCGCGACGGCGAGGCGGCGCTGGTGGAGGATGTGAGCTTCGCCATCCGCGAGGGCGAGCTGTTTGCCCTGGTCGGGGAGTCGGGCTCCGGCAAGTCGATCACGGCGCTGGCCATCATGCGTCTGCTGGATGCGGGCTTCGAAAGGCCCTCGGGCGAGGCCTGGCTGGCCGGACGCGAAGGCCGCCAGGAGTTGCTGGGGCTTCCCAGCGCGGTGATGCAGCACGTGCGCGGCGACCGCGTCGGCATGATCTTCCAGGAGCCGATGACCTCCCTGAACCCGGTGCTGAAGGTGGGCGATCAGATCGAGGAGGTGCTGCGCCTGCATCGCCCGCAGATGAGTTCGGAGCAGCGTGCGGCGCGCACCCTCGAGGTCTTGAGCGAGGTGCAGTTGCCGAACCCCGAACAGCGCCGCGACGAGTACCCGCACAAGCTCTCCGGCGGCCAGCGCCAGCGGGTGATGATTGCCATGGCCCTGGTTGCCGAGCCGGACCTGCTGATCGCGGACGAGCCGACCACCGCGCTGGACGTCACCATTCAGGCCGAGATCCTGAAGCTGATCGACCACCTGCGCGAGAAGAACGGCATGGCGGTCCTGCTGATCACCCACGACTTCGGCGTGGTGGCCTCGGTGGCCGACCGCGTGGCGGTGATGCGCCAGGGGCGCCTGGTGGAGCAGGGGGAGTGCCTGCCGCTGTTGCGCGCTCCGCAGGACGCCTACACCCGCAAGCTGATCCAGGCGCTGCCGGAGAACCTGCCCCCGCTGCCGCCGGTGCCGGGCGCGGGGCGCGAAGCACTGTTGCAGGTGTCCGGCCTGCAGGTGCACTTCCCGGTGCTGAAGGGCCTGATGCGTCGCCAGGTGGATGTGGTGCGGGCGGTGGATGACGTCAGTTTCGAGCTGGAGAATGGCGAGGTGCTGGCGGTAGTGGGGGAGTCCGGCTGTGGCAAGACCACCCTGGGCCGCGCGATCCTGCGCCTGATCGAGCCGACCGGTGGCGAGATCCGCTACCGGGGCGAGTCGTTGACCCACATGGCACGCAAGCCGTTGCGCCGGCTGCGGCGGCACCTGCAGGTGGTGTTCCAGGACCCGGCCTCGTCGCTGAACCCGCGCCTGAACGTGCTGACGCTGCTGACCGAGCCGATGGCGGTGCACGGCATCGGCGCCAATCAGGATGAGCGGATTGCGCTGGCCGGGAAGGTGCTGGATCAGGTGGCGTTGCCGGAGGACACCCTGTGGCGCTATCCGCACGAGTTCTCCGGTGGCCAGCGCCAGCGTATCGCCATCGCGCGGGCCCTGGTGCTGGACCCGGACGTGATCATCTGCGACGAGGTGACCAGCGCGCTGGACGTATCCGTCCAGGCAGAGGTGCTGCAGATCCTGGGCCGGCTACGCGCGGAGCGACGTCTGGCGATTATCTTCATCACCCACGACATGGGCGTGGTCGAGTACTTCTCCGACCGCATGCTGGTGATGCACGACGGGCGCATGGAGGAGATCGGCGCCACCGCTGATGTGCTGGCCAATCCGCAGGCCGACTACACCCGCCACCTGCTGGATGCCGTGCCGCGCGTCTCGCGTTATCTGTAAGGCCGCCAGCGCTGTGCGGTGCACGGCCACCGTCTGGCGGTTGCGGGTCGCTCACCGTGGCGGATCCTTTCCTGGTGTTCTCTGCGTGTGTTCCGTGGCCGGTGCGGTGAACAACGGCCTTTCCGCTCTGCTGACCCGTGTGGGGTCGATCTACTTCTGGCAGGTGGGGCAGTAGCTGCTGGCGCGCTGGCCGATGCGGCGCGTGTGCAATACCTCGGCGCAGACCGGGCAAGGCTCGCCGGCCCGGCCGTAGACGCGCAGCGACTGGCGGAAGTAGCCGTGGGTACCGTCCTCGTGCAGGAAGTCGCGCAGGGTGGTCCCGCCCTGTTCAATGGCCGCCGCCAGCACCGCCTTGATGTGGATTGCCAGGCGCTCGTATTCGGCACGCGTGACACGTCCAGCCGCGCGCCCGGGCCGAACGCCGGCGAGGAACAGGGCCTCGGTGGCGTAGATGTTGCCCACTCCTACCACGATCGCCTGGTCCATGATGAAGGCCTTGACCGGGCCCCGGCGGCCGCGGCTGCGGCGGAACAGGGAGTCGCCATCGAATTCCGGGTCCAGGGGTTCCGGGCCGAGGCCGGCCAGCAAGGCGTGGGGTCCGGCGCCCTCGGGGAGCGGCAGGCAACAGCCGAAGCGGCGCGGGTCGTGCAGGCGAACCTGGTAGCCGTTGTCCAGGTGCAGGGTCAGGTGATCGTGCCGGCGCAAAGGCGTCTCGGGCGTGCAGTGGCGCAGGCTCCCGGACATCCCGAGATGCAGCAGGAGGCCGGTACGATCGGTCTCCAGCAACAGGTACTTGGCGCGCCGGGTCAGGCTGCGGACCCGGGCGCCGGCCAGTTGCTGCACCAGCTCCGGCGGCACCGGCCAGCGCAGGCGCGGCTCGCGGACCTCGAAGGCCGTGATGCGGCGCCCGGCCAGCAGGGGGGCGAGCCCGCGCCGGGTGGTCTCGACCTCGGGCAGTTCAGGCATGCACGCCCTCGATTTCCAGCAGCAGCTCGCGCCGGCAGACGTCGCCGCGGACCCACTGGACGATCGGCCCCGGATGGACGTCGTGGTAGTGCTCGGCGAGGACCGCGGCGACCTTGGGCCGGTCTTCCGGATGTCGCAGGTAGACGCGCAGCCAGGTCGGGCGTGGCAGTTCGTGGCCAGCGGTGTCATGCAGGGACCGCAAGTTGGCCAGGGTCTCGCGTGCCTGGGCGACGACGTCATCGGGGTGACGGCTTTCGTGGCCGACGATGCTGGCGGTGCCGGAGAGCAGGATGAGTGGGCCGTCCGCGGTTTCCAGCCGGGTCGCGCGGGCGAAGGTCGGGCTCTTCGGGCTGTAGCGCGCCGGGTAATGATAGGCGCTGACCTGACGCGGGTTCTCCAGGGACTCGGCCGGGGTGCGAGTGGCGATCAGGTAGATGACCAGCTGGCGCTGGTCGCTCCCGATGGCCGTGGCGGCCGGCATGCTGGCCAGCGGGATCTCCAGGGTCTCAAGCGCGGTGGCGCGGCCCATGCAGAAGGCCTGATAGCGTTCCAGCCCGTCCTCCTCGGCATGGATGTCGCCAAAGTAGTTCCATACGCGTGCCAAATGCTCGAAGCCGCGCGCTCGGCAGGCGGCCAGCAGGGCGCGGTAGGCGTGTTCGGTCTGTTCCCGGAGGCCGTTATCCGGCCCGCTCCAGGTCGCGAAGAGGACGTCCTCGTGTTCCAGCAGGCGGACGGGCCCCTCGTGGATCGGCGTTGGCGTGCCGCTGGCGGTCCAGTACTCGACATAGTGATCCGGCGCCAGGGGGTGCAGGCCCGGGCGGATCTCCAGGTGGCCGGGTCCGCTGTCGACCCCGGCGGGTTCGCGCAGCCGGATGTGCATTCCCGTTTCGGGGCCGGCGGCGGCTTCCGGCATGAGCTGGCTGCGCAGGGTAAGGGGGGGCATCTAGTTCTCCGCCAGCGAGGCGAGCAAATCTTCGGTCCAGCGTACGGCCTCCAGGTAAAGGCGGCTGGAGACCGGCGCCGGGACCGGGGCATTCGTGTTGTCCAGCGGGGGTGTCGGGCCTTCGAAGGCGGCGATGGTCGCCAGCAGCGGTGCCAGCGGTCCTGTGCCTTCCGTCAGGGCCTGTTCCATTTCGGTGGACAGGCGGAGTTCTCCCAGGATGTGTCGCAGCGGTACCCCCAGCACGCGATCCATCCCGGAGAGCATGCCGAGAGTGAAGTAGCGCTCGCACTCCTCGGGGTGGAGGCCCAGGGCGCGCGCCATCAGCATGCCCATACGGGCACGGATCATGACCTGCTCGAGCCCGTGGGTGGGATTGCCGGTACCACGCAGTACCATCAGCATCGCCAGGCGTTTGATGCGCCCCTGGCCCAGGCGCAGGATCGCGTTGTAGAGCGAATCGGTCGGGCGAGAGCCGCGATAGGCCGGGCTGTTGGCGATGCGCAGCAGCTGGATGGCGAGCCCGGGCTCGGCGGCGATCAGTTCCTCCAGCTCGGCCGGCGTCGGATCCGGCGCCTGTAGCGCGCGCAGGAGGCGCAGCAGGGCCACTTCCAGGCTCTCCAGGCGCTGTCCCTCGATTACGTGGGGGAAGGACAGGTGAAAGCCCTGGAACAGGCTGAAGCCAAGGGCCTGACAGCGCGCATAGTCCTCGGCCGTTTCGACCTTTTCGGCCAGCAGTTCCACGTCGAAGGCGCCCAGGTTGGTGACTTCCTGCTCCAGGCGCTGGCCGCCCAGGGCGAGCACATCGAGCTTGACCAGGTCGGCCAGTTCGACCAGTTCGGAATGGCTCTCCTGAAACTGGTAGTCATCCAGTGCGATGCGAAAGCCCTGGGCCTTCAGTCGGCGTACCGCGGCGATGACCTCGGCGTCGATCTCGATATCCTCGAGGATCTCCAGCACGATCTGTTCCGGAGGCAGGCTGGTGATGACCTCGTGTTCGAGAAAGCCGCGGGTGAGATTGATGAAGGCCAGGTGTTCGCCGACCAGGTGTTGGAGACCGATGTCGATGAAGGCGCTGCGCAGGAGATCGGAGGTGGCCAGGTCGCCGTCGGTGACCGAGGCGGCATCCAGATGCCCGGCGCGAAACAGGAGCTCGAAGCCGATCAGATTCTCCTGATCGTCAAAGATGGGTTGCCGGCCGACAAAAATTGGTTGCATGCTTGCGCTAGGGAAACACTGATTAATGTACACGCTCGCGCTCGAGTCGCTTTGGCGTGCGAACAAGGCGCGGTGATGGCCGTGCAGTCAGTCTGCACAAGAGGGCCGCAAGGCTGTGCGTCCGCCCGTTTTCGTCAACAACGGGCGGACCAGCCTCGGTGTTCAATCGCTTGCGGGGTTGGTGTCCCGGGTTCCCCGATCCTGCGGTGCGCCGCTTGCGGGTGGCATCACTCCCCGCTGCTCGACGCGCCGGGTCGCGGAAAACCTGAGGTACCAACGCGAGCGTGTACATTAATCAGTGTTTCCCTTGGTCAAAAACGGATGGTCGGCCACGACTGCGTGCGGCAGGCCGGCTCGGGAGGGACATAAGCACCATGGATTCGATTGATGCGCCATTTGGAGAAGTCGTGGAGTTGCGCCAGATCCTGCACGACTCGGGGGTCCCGCTGCTGCGGGTCATTATCCGCGATGGCGGGCGTTATACCAAGATCGAACTGGACCCGGCGACGGCTCACCGCTGGGGCCGCGTGATGACGCGCTGGGCGGAAACCGCCGCCGAGGGTGCCGCGACGCCAGGGGATGGCGGACAGCCGGATCCGGTCTGAGCCCGCATCAACGGGGGATATGGCTGGATGCATACGCGCTCGAGGCGATCTCGAGCGCGGACCGGGCGCGCTGAGCGAGGCGTGCCCGAGCCCCGCGAGCCGATTGCAAGTGGTAAACGGTGCGCTAACGCGAATGCGTTTGCCGGTTCGTTTCTCGCTCGCGCCAACGCAAAAAGGCCCGGAACCGCGTAGGCGGGCCGGGCCTTTTTTCGCCTGCTGTCAGGCAATCGAGCCGATAGGCGCGATTACTTGATCTTGGCTTCCTTGTACATCACGTGCTTGCGGACGACGGGATCAAACTTCTTGATCTCCATCTTCTCGGGCATGTTCCGCTTGTTCTTGGACGTGGTGTAGAAGTGCCCGGTGCCGGCGGAGGACACCAGGCGGATCTTGTCGCGTGCGGACTTGGCAGCCATCGTGAAGCCTCCTTAGACCTTTTCACCGCGGGCACGGCAGTCCGCCAGGACCGCGTCGATGCCGCGCTTGTCGATAATCCGCATGCCCTTGCAGCTAAGGCGCAGGCGTACGAAGCGGTTCTCGCTCTCCACCCAGAAACGGTGGAAATGCAGATTGGGCAGGAAGCGCCGCCGCGTCTTGCGGTGAGCGTGAGAAACGTTGTTACCGGTCGCCGGGCGTTTGCCGGTCACCTGACATACTCGGGCCATCGGGGGACTCCGGAATTTGGGTCTACCAGAAAGACGGCGGACTATAGCGTAGCCCCGGGGCGGGTGCAAGGGAGGCGCTGATCAATTCGGGAACATTCGCGGCGGTTTTGGGGCAGGACGCCGTGCCCCGAAAGGCCAATCGGTTCGAGTGTGAACGTGAACGAGCCGGTTAGCGGTTGTTTGCTCGCTTGAGGGCCGCTCCCTCATCGGTCTCCGGGCACAGGCCGGGTACGAGGCCCCGGTCGTGGGCCCAGGCGATGATCGCCTCCAGTGGCATCGGGCGGGCGATGCCGAAGCCCTGAGCCGCGTTGCATCCGTAGTCGCGCAGCCACGCCAGGGTGGCCGCGTCCTCGGCCCCCTCGGCGACCACCTTGAGGCCCAGGTCCCGGGCCAGGCTGATGCTGGCGCGAGTAATCTGCTCGTCGACCGGGTGCTCCAGCATTTGCCGTACAAAGGCCTGATCGATCTTGAGAGTCGTCACCGGCATGCGTTTGAGGTAGGCCAGCGACGAATAACCGGTGCCGAAGTCGTCGATGGCGAGTTCCAGTCCGGCCTCGGTCAGGCGACGCAGGGCCCGGATCACCTCGTCCGGGTCCGCCATCAGGGCGGTCTCGGTGAATTCGAGTTCCAGGGCGCAGGGTGGAAGCCCCGAGACGCGAACCTTCTCCAGCAGGCGATCGGCAAATCCGGGGTCGAGGAAGTTGCGCGCCGAGATGTTCACGCTGACGGGCATGTCCAGGCCTTCGGCGCGCAGGCGGGCGATGTCGGCCAGTGCGAGATCAAGGACCCGGTCGGTGAGGCTGTGGATCAGTCCGGTGCGCTCGGCCGATGGGATGAACCGGTCGGGAGCGATGCGGCCGCGAACTGGGTGTTCCCAGCGTAGCAGGGCCTCCAGGCCCATCACCTGATCGCTCGCGAGATTGACCTTCGGCTGGTAGTGCAGGCTTAGCTGGCCGTCGTCCAGTGCGCTTTGCAACTCGCCCAGGAGTTCCACGGTGTACAGGCTGTGCTCGTTGCTGCGGCGGTTGTAACTGCGGTAGCGGCGCCCCGAGTGACTGGCCTCGTGCATCGCCATCCAGGCCTTGGTCAGCAGTCGGGTGGGTTCATCCTGCTCGTGAAAGGGGAAGGAGGAGACGCCCGCGTGGGCCCCGAGATAGACCGGGATCTCGAAGACCTCGAAAGGCGTTTGCAGGCATTCGATCGCGGCGCGTGTGACGGCGAGGGTCTCTTTGCGGCTGCGGTGCGGCAGGATCAGGGCGAAGTGATCGTCGTGGATGTGGAACACGGTCGCCCCGGCGGGCTCGGCCACTGCCTGCAGGCGCTCGGCAATGGATCGCAGCAGCGGACGCTCGGCGGCGAAGCCCAGGGCGCCAATGCTGTCCGGGTAGTTGTCCATCTGCAGGCTGATGACGAACACGCGGGTGGCCGCGGCTTGCGGGGCGTCGGCCTGGTGCATCAGTTGCCGGGCGTATTGTTCCAGTGACTCGCGATTCGGCAGGCCGGTAACCGGATTGTTGTAGGCCTGTTCCAGAAGCCGTTCGGAGTGGCGGCGCAGGGTGTCGAACAGCCAGCCAGAGAATCCCCCGAGGACGATGTAGATGCCGGTGCGCGTGAGCCAGTTCAATGCGGGTTGAGCCGCCCCGGTGGCGGTATCCAGGGGCATGAACGGACCCAGGAGCAGCCCCGCCAGCAGCCCGAAGGCCAGCCCGCCCCACAGCCCGAACAGGGCGGCCCCCAGCAGCACCGGGATGAGGATGAAGTTGAGGTAGGCAGTGGAGGTGCCGCCGGTCTCGTAGCGATCAGCGCGACCAGCGCCATCAGGAGCGGGACGGCAGCGGCCCCGGCGAGTCGCCAGCCTCCGGGGATCCCCTGTGAGCGGGCATGCGACCAGGCGGAAAACGGAGGCGGCGCCATTTCGCTTCCTTCGGCTTGCGCCATTGGGTTGCCGCCTCGTTTATAGACGTTACGGTCGGGTTTTGTGTATGCGGTCCGGAATCGCCGCGTCGCGAGAAGTGGTCGCTGTTGCCGGTCGCGGGGGCTTGGTAGCATTCCTCGACCAGGGTTTCCCTGATTGTCTGGAACCTTCTACTTGGCGGAGCGGCATGGCCGATCGGCGTTTGCAGGTCTTTCTTACGGTGGCACGGTTGCTGTCCTTCACCCGCGCCGCCGAGGTGCTGCACATGACGCAGCCCGCGGTCACCTTTCAGGTGCGCCAGTTGGAGGAACAGCTGGATACCCGACTGTTCGACCGCAACCACAATCGAGTCACCCTGACCGATGCCGGACGGCTGGTACAACGATATGCCGAACGCATCTTTGACACCTATGGCGAGATGGAGGCCGCGCTGCGCGAACTGAAGGGCGCGGACGGCGGGGCGCTGGTGATCGGCGCCAGTACCACGGTGGCGGAATACATGCTGCCGGCGCTGCTGGGCGCATTCCGCCGCGAGCATCCGGATATCGGCATACGCCTGCGGGTGGGCAATACCGAGAATGTCGTGGTGATGGTCGAGGAGGGCAGTGTCGATCTCGGCATCGTCGAGGCCCCGGTGACCCACCGCAGCCTGCAGGTCCAGCCCTGTCTGGTGGACCAGCTGCGGCTGATCGTGCCGCCGGAACACGAGCTGGCCCGGCGCGACACGGTGACCGTCGCCGACTTCATCGAACGCCCATTCATATGCCGCGAGGAGGGTTCCGGGACCCGCGAGGTCATCATGGAGTACCTTGGGCGCGCCGGATACGACCGCAGCAGTCTGCGCGGCTGCATGGAACTGGGCAGCCCGGAGGCAATCAAGGGCGCGGTGGTGGCCGGCATGGGGGTCTCGGTGCTGTCCGAGGCGGTGGTGGCCAAGGAACTGGCCCTTGGCGAACTGGTGGCGTTGCCGCTGTCGCCGCCGCTGGAACGGCCGATCTCGCTGGTGCATGCGCGGCAGAAGTTCCGCGTACCCACGCTGGAGGTGCTGATGCAGTTCCTGCGCGGGTACTGCACCGGTCAGCGTCCGCTCGCCCCCGCATCAGAACTCAAACAGGATTGACGTGACATGAAGAACTACTGCGTGGTGCAGCATACCTATTCCGAGTTTCTCGGCCTGATCGAGTCGCAGCTGGAGAAGCGCGACATCGGCTTCTCCTACTACCGACCGTTCGTGGGTCAGGACCTGCCGGGCTCCGCGGCCCAGTTCGACGGGCTGTGGCTGCTGGGCGGCGCCTGGCCGACGGCGGATCACGAGGAGAATCCGCAGGTCCCGGACGAGCTGTCGCTGATCGATATCTTCCGCCGCTCGAAGCGTCCGGTGGTGGGCGTCGGTATGGGCGGGCTGCTGGTGGCCGAGCAGGCCGGTGGCACGGCGCACGAGGACCCGATGTACCGCGCCCGCTTCGTGACCGCGCACAAGACCGCGGCCGGGGAAGGCGACGCACTGGCCGAGGCCCTGGATGGCCGGCGGGTGCTGCAGCTGGTCAACGGCCGCGTCGACCTGCCGGAGGACGTGCAGCCGATCCTGGTGGACGACGACGGCGACTGGCTGGCGATCCGGCCGGACGAGCTGACCTATGGCATGCTGTTCCGACCCGAGGTGAAGCCCGGGATGCTCGAGGACATCATCATGGAGGCGCGGCACAATCCGCCGCCGAACATGGGCGAGCTCCTGGGCGAGGCGCGCATGGAATGGGGCGAGATGCAGAAGGTGACCGAAGACGTGCTGGTGGCCCTGGTGAAGACGCTGGGCCTGATGCAGGAACGCCGCAAGATGCCGGTGTTCAGCCTGAAGATCGAGGACGAGGGATGATTCCACCCCTGGGCATGGGCAACGAGGGGAGCCCGTCCGGGGGCGATCTCGGGTCGGTGCTCGGCGGTGCGCGCAAGAAAGGCCGGGAAGACCCGGCCAAGGCGATCGCCGAGATCGCCGCGCGGCTGTCGACCGAGGATCAGGCCAGCCTGCTGAAATTCGCCCGCTTTCTGGAACAGGAATCGCCGGCCCCCGCGCCGGAACCGGTCCCCGAGCCGGAGCCGATCCCGCGCCCAGAGAGCGAGTCGGTGATCAAGGCGATGCGCCGGCTTTCCGCGACCTATCCCATGCTGGATCGCTCCAAACTGCTGAACGAGACCTCGGCCCTGATGGGCCAGCACGTGATGCAGGGGCGCCCGGCGGTGGAGGTGATCGACGAGCTGGAGGGGGTCTTTCGTGCCCACTACGAGAAGGCCGTCGTCCAGGATCCGGCCCGCCAGGCGAATCCCGATAACGGAGGGGAGTCGGGGGAACCCTCGCGATGATCGATATCCTGCGCCAGTGGTACCAGCGCCATTTCACCGACCCACAGGTGGTGATCCTGGCGTTTCTGCTGCTTGTGGGATTCCTGATCATCGTCTTTGCCGGGCGCATCCTGGCGCCGCTGCTGGCCTCGCTGATCATCGCCTACCTGCTGGAGGGGGCGGTGCGCAAGCTGGTCTTTTTGCACATCCCGCGCATCCTCGCGGTCACCATCGTCCTTTTGGCCTTCCTGGCGCTGACGGTGGCGGCGCTGTTCAGCGTGGTGCCGCTGATGTCGGCCCAGGTGACCCAGCTGGTACGCGAGCTGCCGGGAATGATCTCCGAGGGCCAGAACCTGCTGCTGCAGCTGCCCGAGCGCTACCCGCAACTGATCAGTGACGATCAGGTATTCGAGCTGATGGGGGCCATCCGCGCCGAGGCGACCCTGTTGGGGCAGCGCGTGGTGTCGTTCTCCCTGTCCTCGGCGCGGCATCTGGTGGATGTGGTGATCTACCTGATCGTGGTCCCGCTGATGGTGTTCTTCATGCTGAAGGACCGCGACCTGATCCTGAACTGGATCCGTGGCTTCATGCCGCAGGACACCCACTTGGCCAGCGAGGTCTGGCGCGAGGTGAACCTGAAGATCGCCAGCTACGTGCGCGGCAAATTTATCGAGATCGTGATCGTCTGGGCGGTCACCTTCCTTACCTTCAACTGGTTCGGTCTGGAATACGCCGTACTGCTGTCGTTCATGGTCGGCATCTCGGTCATCGTCCCGTACATCGGCGCGGCCGTGGTGACCATCCCGGTGGCGGCGGTCGCATACTTCCAGTTCGGCCTGAGCTCCGAGTTCGCCTGGGTACTGATTGCCTACGGGGTGATCCAGTTCATCGACGGCAACGTGCTGGTGCCGCTGCTGTTTTCGGAGGTCGTCAACCTGCACCCGGTGGCGATCATCGCCGCGGTGTTTGTGTTCGGCGGCATCTGGGGGCTTTGGGGGGTATTCTTTGCCATCCCGCTGGCGACGCTGGTGCATGCGGTGATCAAGTCCTGGCCGCGCGCCCAGCGGCCGCCGCCGGAGTCCACTGGAGAGCCGGCGGCCGCCGCGGCCGAAGCTGCCACCAAGTAGCCCGACATCCCTGATCGCCGGCCCGCCCGTGTGCGGGTTCGGCGGTCTGCCCGTGACATCAAGAACAAGAAGAACGCATGACCGGAACCGAGATCCTGATGAATGTGACGCCCCAGGAGAGCCGAGTGGCCCTGGTGGAAAATGGCGTCCTGACCGAACTGCACCTGGAGCGCGCCCGCCGCCGCGGGATCGTGGGGAACATCTACAAGGGCCGGGTGGTGCGGGTACTGCCGGGCATGGATGCGGCCTTCGTCGATATCGGGCTGGAGCGCACGGCCTTTCTGCATGCCTCCGACGTGGCCCCGGTGGAGCGCGAGGAGCTCAATGGCAACGGCCCGTCTGCCAGCGACGCCCCTGCGGCGCCCGTGGCCGGCGGCAATGGCACCGGCACGCCGGCCCCGGTGGTGCGCGAGGGTATCCGCGAGCTGCTGCGCGAGGGGCAGGAGGTCCTGGTGCAGGCAGTCAAGGACCCGCTGGGCTCCAAGGGCGCGCGGCTTACCACCTATATCACCCTGCCGTCGCGCAATCTGGTGCTGATGCCGAACCAGTCCAATGTCGGTGTGAGTACGCGCATCGAGGACGAGGGCGTGCGCGCACGGCTGCGTGCATCCATCGAGCAGTTGCGTGACGAGCTGGCGCCGCAGCACGGCTTTATCGTGCGCACGGCCGCAGAGCTGGCCGACCACGAGGCCATGTATAACGACACGGCGTTCCTGAAGAAGGTCTGGGATACCCTGCAGGAGCAGGCTGTCGGAGCCCCGCCGGGGACCGAGGTCTACGCCGATCTGCCGCTGGTGGAGCGCATCCTGCGCGACATGGTGGGGGGCGATATCGAGCGTATCCGCATCGATTCGCGCGAGACCTATCAGAAGGTCTGCGGCTTCGTCGAGCGCTACCTGCCGGAGCTGATCGGCCGGATCGAACACTATCCGGGCGAGCGCCCGATCTTCGACCTGTTCAACGTCGAGGAGGAGATCCACCGTGCCCTAGAGCGCAAGGTGGAACTGAAATCCGGTGGCTACCTGATCTTCGACCAGACCGAGGCGATGACCACGGTGGACATCAACACCGGCGGTTTCGTCGGCCATCGCAAGCTCGAAGAGACCATCTTCAAGACCAATCTGGAGGCCGCGCAGGCGATCGGTCGCCAGCTGCGCCTGCGCAATCTCGGCGGGATCATCATTATCGATTTCATCGACATGCAGGACGACGAGCACAAGCGCCAGGTGATCCGCGCGCTGGAAAAGGCCCTGGAACGCGATCATGTGAAGACCCAGACCTGCGACGTGTCGCCGCTGGGCCTGGTGGAGATGACCCGCAAGCGCACCCGCGAGAGCCTGGAGCACCAGATGTGCGAGCCCTGCCAGGTGTGCAGCGGGCGTGGCTATCTGAAGTCGGCCGAGACGGTGTGCTACGAGCTGTTCCGCGAGATCCTGCGCGAGGTGCGTCAGTACGATGCGCGCGAGCTGCGCGTGCTGGCCTCGCAGAACGTGATCGACCTGTTGCTGGACGAGGAATCCGCCAGCCTGGCCGAGTTGCAGAGCTTTGTCGGCATTCCGATCCGCTTCCAGGTGGAGACGCTGTACACCCAGGAACAGTTCGACGTGGTCTTCGTCTGATCTACAAGTAGATTAAGTAGACAGGCACCCGGTCCCCGTCTCCGTCAGGGAGGAAGAGGCGCGAAGATGAATCGCCAGTGCGGACCCAGCACGGATACGGGTCCCGGTCGGCCGGGCGGGTCGGATTGCGCCTTCCCGGTGGAGAAATGAGACGCCTGTCACAACTCCTGAGGGTGGCGCTGGGCGCCCTCCTGGCGCTGATCATCGTGATCGTGCTGCTGCGCCTGGCGCTTCCGCACTGGGATGGCCTGCACGCCTGGGTGGAGGATACCGCCAGCGAGCAGCTCGAGCGCGAGGTCACGGCCGCAGGGATCGAGCTCGGTTGGACCGGCTGGTCGCCGGCGCTGGTGGCGCGCGATGTCCGCGTGGCGATGCCGGATGGTGAACCGGTCGCCATCGACCACCTCGGGGTCGCGCTGAGCGTCGGGGCCAGTCTGCGTAGTCGCCATCCATCCTTCACAGTGCATGTTCGGGGCGTCGAGCTGCGCTTGGTACGCCACGCCGACGGACGCTTTTCCCTGCACGGTCGCGAGCTTGGCATGGGCGAGGGCCGCTTGTTCACGCTCCCCGTGGAGCAGTGGCCGGATGTCGAGGCCGAGGCCATCCGGTTGGTCTGGGACGATCGCAGCGCCGGCCTGGAGTCCGATGCGCGACTGGACCGGGCCGCCCTGCGCACCGCGCATGACGGGTCGCTGCGGATGCACCTCGAAGGGGTGCTGGATGGCGAGGCCGCGGGCGGGCACTTCGAATTGGGGCTGAAGGCCCCCGCAGCGGATTTGCGGGATGCGCGCTTCTTCCTGCGGGCCGATGCGGTCGACCTGACCGCCTGGCAGCCGTGGCTGGCCTACCTCGGCTGGCCCGCGCCCGAGGGCACGGCCGCACTGCGTCTGTGGGGCGGACTCGACGACGGGCGCATGGCCTGGCTGCGCGGGGAGCACGAAACCACCCTCAATCTGGCCGGGGAACCGGTCGGCCCGGCCATCGGACATCGTTTCGATTGGCGGGTGCAGGAGGATCGCCACCGCTCGTCCTGGAGCGGGACCCAGCCCGGTTCCGGCGATCTGCGACTCGCCTATCGCCTGGAGGGCAAGCCGGAGGGGCTGGTGGTGGACGCGGTGGAAATGGCCGCGCGCGATCTCGAAGTGGAACCCTACGCGCCGCTGCTCACGCTGCTTCAGGATGCGGCGCCCGAGTTGGCGGAGCGGATCGCGGACCTGCATCCGCGCGGCACCCTGGACTTCGCCCGGCTGGAGGCCCGCCGCGAGGATGGCCGTCTGGAGCCTGTCTGGGCGGAGGCCGACGTGCATGACCTTGGCTGGCGCGCGGGGGATCACGGGCTTGGGGTGCAGGGTGCCTCGGGCTATATGCAATGGCGCCGTGGCGGTGTGGAACTGCTGCTGGACAGCCGCGACCTGCAGATCGACCTGCCGCGTGTGCTGGCCGATCCGGTGCCGCTGGATACGGTGCGCGGACGGCTGCGTGCCGAGCGCGATGACGCCGGACACTGGCGCCTGGCGGGCGAGGGCCTGAATGCCGCCAATGCCCATGCCGCGGTTCGCGGCCGCCTGCGGGTGCTGCTGGATGGTCACGCGGCCGGACCCCGGGTGGATATTGCGATGGACATTCTGCGTGCCGACGGTGATCACACCGCGCGCTACCTGCCGCTTTACCACCTGCCGGACAACACCTACCAGTGGCTGGTGGACAGCATCGTTACGGGCACGTCCTCCGGCGGCGGCATGGCCTATCGCGGGCGCGGGAAAGACTTCCCGTTCGCCGGCGACGAGGGTGTGTTTGATCTCTGGGCGGATGTCGAGGCGGGTATCCTCGACTATCAGGAGGGCTGGCCGCAGGCCGAGGACCTCAGTGGCCGGGTCCTGTTCCACAACGCGAGCTTCCGCGCCGAGGGTGCGCGCGGGCGCATTCTGGACACCGAGGTGCGCGCCACCCGGATCGGGATCGAGGACATGGAGCATGCGGTCCTCGAACTGGAAGGCACGGCAGAGGGCGATGCGGCGGACCTTCTGGCCTACCTGCGCCAGGCCGAGCTGCTGGAAGACGCCGCCGAACTCCGTGACCAGGCGCGGCTGGACGGGCCGACCCGGCTGGGTCTGTCGCTGAACCTCCCGCTGCAGGCGGGCCGAATGGCCGAGACCCGCGTCGCCGGTGAGCTGGACCTGCGGGGTATCCGCGCCGAGGTCTCGGGCTGGCCGACCATGCTCGAGGCCGTGGAGGGACGGGTCGAGTTCGATACTGCGGATCGCGTGACGGCCGACGGGGTCACCGCGCGGGTTCACGGCGAGACGGTGACGCTGGGGGCGGACTGGCCGCTGGATGGCGAGACGGCGCGGTTGACGGCGCGCGGTCCGCAACCCCTGGCCCCGTGGCTGGAGGACTTCCCGGAGCTTGCGCCCTATCTCGACGGCTCGGCGCACTGGGATGCCCAGCTGCGCTTGGGGCCGGCGGTGGACGGGGTTCGTCTGGAGTTGCGCTCAGACCTGGTCGGGGTCGCGATCGACTGGCCGGAGCCGATCGGCAAGTCCGCGTCTGCGGCCCGCGAGCTGGAGCTGGAGCTGCCGCTCGGGCATGACGGCGCCGGCATCGGCCACCTGACGCTGGGTCAGGTGTTGCGGGCGCACTTGCGTCTGTCGCCGGCAGCCGCGCCCGAGGACCCGGCCGTACGGGGTGCCGAGCCGCGTACGGCGGCGCGCGGGATCGGTTTGCAGGCGATGGCGCTGGAGATCGGCGCGCCGTGGGCGGGTGCCCTGGCCTTGCCGGGGGAGGGGGTCTCGGTGCGGGCGCGTCTGCCGGAGTTGGCGGTCGACCCTTGGCTCAAGGCCCTGAGCGAGGCCCCCTGGGGCGGCGATGTGAATCTGGGCGCGGCCAGCCAGAATGCCGGGGAAACCGCGGGAGCGGTCGCGTTGACCCGCCTGGAACTGGATATCCGCGACCGGATCCGCTGGGGCGAGCAGGACCTTCCCGGTGTGCGCTTTCTCGGTCGACGCGGGGATGCGGGCTGGGATCTGGAGGCCACTTCCGACTGGCTGGCGGGCGAGGCACGCTGGCGCCCGATGGGTGCGGGCGGGCACGACCGCTGGGAGGCGCACGTGCGCCACCTGGTCCTGGAGGATCTTGAGTGGGACGGCGAGCCGAACCCCGATCCCGGGGTGAAGCCCGTCGCAGTCGGGGGCTTCGAGGACCCGCGCGTGTGGCCGGCCGTGGACTTGACCCTCGACAGCCTGGCGCTGGGGGATTACCGTTTCGCGGACATCGAGCTGGGGCTGGAGCCGCAGCCGAACGGTCTGGTCGTCCGGGACCTGGAGCTGCGGACCCTGGAAGGTGACCTGCACGCAGACGCCGTCGGGGTCTGGCGGGTGACCACCGGCGGTCTGCCGGAGACGCGCCTGGACGTGAGCCTCTCCGGCGGTGACTGGGGCCGGGCGCTCGAGTCGGCGGGGTTGTCGCGTGCGATGGTCGGCGGGAGCGGTGACGGTTCGCTGTCGCTGACCTGGCCGGGGCCGCTGTATGCCCCGCGCCTCGCGCAGCTGGCGGGCTCCATGGAACTCTCCCTGGAGGACGGGCGTCTGGCGGATGTCGAGCCGGGCGCCGGCCGCCTGCTCGGCCTGGTGAGCCTGGACGTGTTGCCGCGGCGGCTGCGGCTGGATTTCCGCGACGTGTTCACCGAAGGCCTGACCTTCAGCGAACTGACCGCGGAGGCGACACTGCGCGATGGTGATCTCTACGTGCCGGCCCTGCGCATGGAAGGGCCCTCGGCGCGCGTACGCCTGAGTGGTCGCACCGGGCTGGTGGCGCGCGACTACGATCACGAGATCGTGGTGGTGCCCAGCCTGCGTACCGCGCTGCCAATCGTCGGGGCGCTGGTGGGCGGGCCGGTGACCGGGGTCGTGGTGCTGCTTGCGGAACGCGTGCTGGGGATTGGGGATCAGATAGAAGAGGCGGCCCGTGTCGAATATTCGGTGACGGGCCCCTGGGACGACCCACAGGTGCGCGTGCTGGTACAACCGGCCGCGGGAGCCGATGGGGCTGACAACGACTAACGCCGGCAGGGATCGGCGTTGCGGGTGCCATAACCGGCCCCGGTAACCAGATGATCGGAGCGACATGACTCAGGTAGCGGCCATCCAGATGGCCTCCGGACCCCAGCCCCAGGCGAACCTTCTGGAGGCAAAGCGACTGCTGCAGGAGGCCGCCGACAAGGGCGCCCGATTGGCCGTCCTGCCGGAGAACTTTGCCTTCATGGGCATGCAGGACACCGACATCCTCGGGATCGCGGAGGTGGCCGATGGTGCCGGCCCGCTGCAGGCGTTCCTTGCGGAGCAGGCCCGGCGCCTAGGGTTGTGGATTGTTGGCGGGACCATCCCGCTGCAGACCCCGGACTCCGAGCGGGTGCGTTCGGCCTGTCTGGTGTTTGACGACCGCGGGCAGCAGGTGGCGCGCTACGACAAGATCCACCTGTTCGATGTGTGCCTGCCGGACAGCACCGAGGCCTATACCGAGTCCAAGGTCTTCGAGCGGGGTGACCAGGTGGTGGTCGTCGATACGCCGGTCGGCCGCATGGGCCTGGCGATCTGCTACGACCTGCGCTTCCCCGAGCTGTTCCGGGCCCTGCTGGACCAGAATGCGGAATGGGTCGCCCTGCCGGCGGCCTTCACCGCCCAGACTGGGCAGGCGCACTGGGACGTGTTGCTGCGGGCGCGCGCAATCGAGAACCAGTACTACATGCTCTCGGCGGCCCAGGGCGGCTTCCACGTGAACGGCCGCGAAACCTACGGCCACAGTGCGCTGGTAGACCCCTGGGGTCGGGTGGTCGGTCAGTTGCAGCGCAACCCCGGGGTACTGCTGGCGAACCTGGACCCGACCCAGGCCGCGCGCATCCGGAGCAGCTTCCCGGCAGTGGACCACCGCCGCCTGCCGTGCCCTAAAACCACCTGACCCCGCACCCTGGCCTGGGTCAGGGTGGCGATATACCCGCAACGGTCGCGCGCTTGAAAGCGAACGGCGTGCCCCAAGCTCCATACTGAAGGCCGACAGCTGCTCCCCCATGATGGACACGGAACAGCGGATTTACGGAACCCGAGAGGACTTCATGATCGACCGCCTTGCGCAACAGACCCTGCTCGACCCCGCCGGCCTTGGCGAAAGCGAGCTGAGCTCCCTTCTGGGCACCACCTTCGGTCACGGTATCGATGGCGGTGACTGCTACTTCCAGTTCTCCAGCCAGGAGGGCTGGTCGCTGGAGGACGGCATCGTGAAATCCGCCAGCTTCAACATCGAACGCGGCGTTGGCATCCGTGTGGTGCGCGGCGAGCAGACCGGGTTCGCCTACTCCGACGACATCGCGATGCCGGCCATGCTGGAGGCCGCGAAGACCGCGCGCAGCATTGCCAGTGCCGGGCAGAGCGGGCGCATTGCGGTTGCCTCGCGCGCGTCCTCGCGGCCGGCGCTGTACGCCCCCGACAATCCGCTCGATTCGCTGGGCGAGCAGGCCAAGATCGACCTCCTGAAGGAGGTGGATGCCGTCGCCCGCGCCGACGATTCCCGCGTGACCCAGGTGATGTGTTCGCTGGCCGGGGTGCACGAGGTGGTGCTGGTACTGAATGCCCGCGGCGAGATGACCACCGACGTGCGCCCGCTGGTGCGCCTGAACGTCCAGGTGATCGTCGAGCAGGGCGGGCGCCGCGAATCCGGCACCTCCGGAGGCGGCGGTCGTCACGGCTACCAGTACTTCCGCGAGGATGGCCGCGCCGCCGGTTATGCCCGCGAGGCGGTGCGCCAGGCCCTGGTGAATCTCGATGCGCGCGACGCGCCGGCCGGCAGCATGAAGGTGGTGCTCGGGCCCGGTTGGCCGGGCATCCTGTTGCACGAGGCGATCGGCCATGGGTTGGAGGGCGACTTCAACCGCAAGGGGACCTCGGCCTTCTCCGGACGCATCGGCGAGCAGGTGGCGGCCAAGGGCATCACCATCGTCGACGACGGCACCCTGGAGGGCCGCCGCGGCTCGTTGAACGTGGACGACGAAGGCAATCCGACTCAGCAGACCGTGCTGATCGAGGACGGCGTGCTGCGCGGCTACATGCAGGACGAGATGAATGCCCGCCTGATGGGTACGCAGTCCACCGGCAATGGCCGCCGCGAGTCCTACGCCCGGCTGCCGATGCCGCGCATGACCAATACCTACATGCTGGGCGGCGACGCCGATCCGGAAGAGATCCTGGCCTCGGTGGACGACGGCCTGTATGCGGTCAACTTCGGTGGTGGGCAGGTGGATATCACCTCCGGCAAGTTCGTGTTCTCCGCCTCGGAGGCCTACCGGGTGGAGAAGGGCAAGGTGACGTACCCGGTCAAGGGTGCGACCCTGATTGGCAATGGCCCGGATGTCCTGACCCGGGTGTCGATGATCGGGAACGACATGAAGCTCGATTCCGGCGTCGGCACCTGCGGCAAGGAGGGCCAGGGCGTGCCGGTCGGCGTGGGACAGCCCACGCTGCGTATTGACGGCATGACCGTGGGCGGTACCCAGGCAGCCTGAGGGCTGCGGGGCCGATGCAACCAAGGAGGCACAGATGAATCTCGATTTTCTCGAACAGGAACGTTCCCTGCCGGAAGGGCATGGCCACGACAAGATCGTCCAGTGGCATGTCTTTCGCGCGCGCGACAAGGCCGAGCAGTTCGCCCACCACGTGGAGCTGAGCGAAGGCCAGGACTTGGTGGGTGGCTGGACGCGTGACAGCGTCGGCATGCTCTACTGGGTCGGTGTGCACGTCGACGACCTGGAGCGCTGGGGTAACGCCGGCGCGGTCCACAAGCACGGCGCCCGGGTCGACTAGTCATCCCTTCCCCGGGCCATCCGGCCCGGGGTGTCCTTGTATCGCCCCCAGATCAGTCATCGAGTAGCGGAACCCTGCATGAGTACATCTCCCGAACGCGCCATCCCGGAACCCGTGTCCCAGGAAGACGGGGTCCAGGCCCTGTCCCATTCGCCGGACTCCCTGCAGACGAGGGTTCAGCGCACGCTGGAGGCCGCGCGCGAGCGCGGTGCCTCGGACGTCCAGGCCGTGGTCAGTCACAGCGTCGGGCTGGAGTTGGGGGTGCGCAAGGGCGAGATCGAAACCCTGGAGCACGAGCGTGACCAGAGTCTTTCGCTGATCGTCTATTTCGGCCAGTCCAAGGGGGCCGCCTCTACCACCGATTTCAGTGACCAGGCCCTGATCGACACCGTCGAGGCGGCCTGTCGCATCGCCCGCTACACCGAGCCGGACCCGTACGCCGGGATGCCCGATCCCGCGTTCAAGGCGAGCGAGTGGGACGACCTTGACCTGGATCACCCCTGGGGCTGCAGCGCCGCCGAGGCGACCGAGTTGGCCCGTACCATCGAGGCCGCCGGCTTCGCGGCGGATGAACGGATCGAGAACTCCGAGGGTGCCAGCGTCAGCACGCGGCGGGCCATTGCGTTTCTCGGCGACAGCCAGGGGTTCATGGGCGGCTATCGCAGCACTCGGCACTCCCTGTCCTGCGCGCTGGTGGCGCGCGACGCAGCAGGCATGCAGCGCGACTACGCCTATACCGTCGCACGCCACGCGGAGGATCTGACCGCCGCCGAGCAGGTCGGGCGCGAGGCCGCCGAGCGCACCGTGCGCCGGCTGGGCGGGCGCAAGCTGTCGACCCGCAACTGCCCGGTGCTGTTTGCCCCGGAGATGGCGCGCACCCTGATTGGCAGTTTCACCCGTGCGATCGCCGGTCCGTCCCAGTACCGCGAGAGCTCGTTCCTGCTGAACGCCATCGGCGAGAACGTGTTCCCCGCGTGGATGCAGATCGAGGAACGCCCGCAGACGCCGCGCGCGCTGGGTAGCGCCCCGTTCGACGGGGAGGGCGTGCGCACCCGCAACCGCCCGCTGATCGCCGACGGCGTGCTGCAGAGCTATACCCTCGACAGCTACGCCGCGCGGCGTCTGGGCCTCGAGGCCACTGGCAACGCCGGGGGTGCGCGCAACGTGACCGTGGCCCCGGGCGACAAGGACTTCGCGGCCCTGCTGGCCGAGATGGGGACCGGTTTCCTGGTCACCGAGCTGATTGGCCAGGGCGTGAATCCGGTGACCGGCGACTATTCCCGCGGGGCCGCCGGCTTCTGGGTGGAAAACGGCGAGCTGCAGTTCCCGGTGGAGGAGATCACCATCGCCGGCAACCTGAAGGACATGTTTCAGCGGATGGCGGCCGTGGGCACCGACGTCGACCGCCGCGGCAACATCCACACCGGTTCCATCCTGATCGAATCCATGACGGTGGCCGGCGACTGATCCTGGGCGGTGAGTCCAGGTTCGGGACCATTTCCGGCTGGCCGTGCCGGGCAGGGTGGGGGTCCCCCGGCAGGGTTTTGCAAACGGGGCTTGCCCTGCGGGCCCAGGCAACCGCCGGGGGTGCGGCGGGGGATCCCCTGGCCTGGCACCGGGCCCTGTATATCGGCGCTTTTTTTGTGATTAACTAGGCATCCTCACGCGTCTGGGCGCCTTGTTGAAGCTTCTTTCGCTATTTCATCCACGTGCCCATGCAAGCGGCCGGTATTCGTTCGCCGCCCTGGTGCTCATGCTGGGCGTGCTGCTGTCGCTGCTGGCGGCGGTGCAGGTCAAGCAGTTGCTGGATGGCGAGGCGGTCGATCGGTTTGCCTTCGCCGCCGATCAGGTCACGATCCGCATCGAGGAACGCCTGGATGCCTATGCCCTGGTTCTGCGCGGGGCGGCCGGGCTGTTCGATGCCTCCGACGCGGTCACGCGGACGGAATGGCGCGATTACGTGCGCAAGTTGCGCGTCTCCGACACCCTTGAAAGGGTGCTGGGGATCGGCTTTACACGCCTCCTGCGGCCCGACGAGCTCGAGTCCCATATCGCAGAGATTCGCGCCGAAGGGTATCCGGATTACACCGTGCATCCCCCGGGCCCGCGCGATATCTACACCTCCATCGTGTTTCTCGAACCGTTTGATGCCCGTAATCAGCGGGCCTTCGGCTATGACATGTTCTCCGAGTCAGTGCGCCGCGAGGCGATGATTCAGGCCCGCGACACCGGTCGCGCCGCGTTGTCCGGTCGGGTGCAGTTGTTGCAGGAGACCGGGGACGATGTGCAGGCCGGAACCCTGATGTATGTACCGGTCTATCGCGTGGAGATGCCGACCAGCACGCGGGCGCAGCGTGCGGAGGCCCTGAAAGGCTGGACCTACAGTCCCTACCGCATGACGGATCTGATGACCGGCATCCTCGGCGACTGGGAGGTGATGAAAGGCGAGGCCGTGGGGTTGCGCATCTATGACGGCCCCGAGGTGGATTCGGAGGGGTTGCTATTCAGCAACAGCGAGATCGACTCCGGGGCGCCCAGCCGGTTTGCCCAGTCCCGGGAGGTCAAATTCAACGGGCGCATCTGGTCCCTGCAGTTCGATCATCAGAGTTCGCAGGAAGCGGTGGCCTATACCACCGCCTGGGCGACGCTGGGCGCGGGGCTGTTGCTGAGCGGCCTGCTGTTCGGATTGATCCTGTCCATCTCCGGCACCCGGGTGCGGGCGGAGCAGATTGCTGCCCGCCTGACCGAAGAACTCAGGGAGCAGGGAGAGCAGCTGCGCCAGAGCGAATACCGCTGGCGCTTTGCCATCGCGGGCTCCGGCGGTGGCCTCTGGGACTGGGACATCGCACAGGACACGATGTACTTCTCCCCCCGCTGGGCGGAGATCATGGGGGTGGAAGAGTCCGCCCTCGGGACCTCCCTGGACGAGTGGGAAAGACGCGTCCATCCGGATGATCGTGTGGCTGCGACGTCTGCATTGCGGGACTATCTCGAGGGTCGCCGGGCGCGTTACGTGAACGAGTACCGGATGCAGCACGAGGATGGCCGCTGGATCTGGGTTCAGGACCGTGGAATCGTCGTCAGCCGTGCCGAGGATGGGCGTCCGTTGCGCATGATCGGTACCGATACCGACATCACCGAGCGCAAGAATGACGAACTGGCGCTGCGAGCCGCGCACGCCGAATCCCAGCGTTTCCGCGCCGCACTGGATTACGTGTCCTCCTACATCTACATGAAGGACACAGAGGGCCGCTACACCTTTGCCAACCACGCCGGCCTGGAGCTGTTCGGTGTGACCCCGGAGGATCTGCCCGGCAGTGACGACAACCGGTTCTTTCCCCCGGAAACCGTGCGCCGGTTGCACAAGATCGACCGCCGGGTGCTCTCCGGTGAGCAGACGACCGAGGAGGTCGAAGTCGTCGATCCTGCCGGTCAACGCCGGGTTTACCTGGAGATCAAGGCCCCGATTCGGGACGAGATCGATCCGGAACGGATCGTCGGGCTGCTGGGCATCTCGACCGATATCACCACCCTCAAGGATCACGAGCGACAGCTGGAACGGATCGCGCATTACGATCCGTTGACCGGCCTGCCCAATCGCGTACTCCTGGCGGATCGTCTGCATCAGGCCATGGCACATTCGCAACGCCATGGCGAGCGCCTGGCGGTGGTCTACCTGGACCTGGACGGATTCAAGGCCATCAACGACACCCATGGGCACGCCGCCGGGGACCGCATGCTGGTGGAGCTTGCGGCGCGCATGAAGGGCGTGATGCGCGCCGAGGACACGCTTTCACGCCTGGGGGGTGACGAGTTCGTCGCGGTCCTGGTGGATGTGGACAGTGTCTACGCCTGCGGGCCCTTGCTGAAACGTCTGCTCGGGGCTGCCTCGGAGCCGGTACGCATCGACGACGACCGGCTTCAGGTGTCCGCCAGTCTGGGGGTGACCTTCTACCCCGAGGCCGGCCAGGACCTGGAGGCCGACCAGTTGTTGCGCCAGGCCGATCAGGCAATGTATCAGGCCAAGCTGGCCGGCAAGGGGCGTTTTCACGTGTTCGATGCCGAGCGCGACCGGACGGCCCGCAGCCATCACGAGACCATCGAGGACATCCGTCGCGCCCTGGGGGACGAGGAGTTCGTGCTGCACTATCAGCCCAAGGTGAACATGCGCACGGGCGAGGTGATCGGGGTCGAGGCCCTGATCCGCTGGCAGCACCCCGAGCATGGCCTGTTGCCGCCTGCCCGCTTCCTGCCCGAAATCGAGAATCACCCCCTGTCCGTCGAGCTGGGGGAGTGGGTCATCGAGCGGGCCCTGAAACAGATGGAAGAGTGGGGGGCCGAGGACGGCCCGGCCCTGGAGGTCAGTGTCAACGTGGCGGCCTTCCAGCTGCGCCAGAGTGACTTTGTCGAACGCCTGCAGCTGCTCCTGGAGGCGCATCCGGAAATCGCGCCCCGGCGTCTCGAGCTGGAGGTCCTGGAGACCAGTGCACTGGGCGACATGGTCGAGGTGACCCGGCGTCTCGAGGGCTGCCGTGCATTGGGTGTCGCCGTGTCGCTGGACGATTTTGGTACCGGCTACGCCTCGCTGACCTACCTCAAGCGTCTGCCTGCGGGGACCGTGAAGGTCGATCAGAGCTTCGTGCGCGATATCCTGGAGGACCCGGAGGATCTGGCCATCCTGAACGGGGTGATGAGTCTGGCCGAGGCCTTCGGACGCCGGGTCATCGCCGAGGGTGTCGAGACCCTTGAGCATGGCGACATGCTGCTGTACCTCGGCTGTGACCTGGCCCAGGGCTACGGTATTGCTCGTCCTATGCCGGCGGATCGGATCCCGGGCTGGGTGAGCGACTGGCGGCCGGCGGCGCACTGGGCAGGGCTCTCCCGCATTGGTCGCGAGGACATGCCGCTGATGTATGCCTCTGTTGCCCATCGCGCCTGGGTCATGCGGGTGGAGGCCTACCTTCGCGGCCAGAGCCCGCAACCACCGCCGCTCGCCGAGGACCGGGAGGGATTGGTACACAGCCTGGAGCATTCAGGGCTGCTTTCCCCGGCCGACCTCGCGACCCTGTTCCAGCGGCATCAGGAGATCCACGAACTGGTCGGGGAGCTGGTGCGACTCCGCGAACGGGGTCAAGGGGAACGCGCGCTTGTTCGGTTGGACGAGCTGCATGCGCAGCGTGATGGTTTGCTGGATACGCTCTCGGGGCACCTGGGTTCGGCGCGTACATCGTAGCCCCGGGTGCTGGGTGCTGGCGGCGGGCTGGCCGGCAGAAAAGGTCGACCACGGAGCGGCTCGCCCGGCGGCCAATGGCGGGCT
The DNA here is from genome assembly GCF_000377825.1 of Thioalkalivibrio sp. AKL9. Lineage (NCBI taxonomy): Bacteria > Pseudomonadati > Pseudomonadota > Gammaproteobacteria > Chromatiales > Ectothiorhodospiraceae > Thioalkalivibrio > Thioalkalivibrio sp. AKL9. The sequence goes on from NZ_KB905115.1 coordinate 31,071, forward strand.
TACAGTGAGGGAGCAAGAGCGTGGCAGGCAGGAGGGGGATGGATCATTCAGGCGCATCCAGGGGGGCGGAGCGAGGGTCGCGCGGCGCTTGCTGGAATGTTGAGCCGCAAGCGTCGGGCTGCGCGGAGCGTAGCCCTGTGGGAGTACAGCGGTGAACTTCTTCGCGCAGCAGGAGCAGACGCAGCGCAGGACCCGCTGGTTGCTGGCGCTGTTTGCCCTGGCCGTGCTGGTGATCGTCGGGGCTCTGGGCTTGATCGTCTGGGCCATGGGGGGCGGCACCGCGGCCATGGCCTGGGCCATGGGGATCACCGCGGGGCTGATCGTCCTTGCGAGCCTCTACCGCGCCTGGCGGCTGCGTGATGGCGGTGGCCGCCTGATCGCGCTGGAAATGGGGGGCGTCCGGGTTGAAGGCCATCCCGCGGACCCGCAACAGCGGCAGCTGCGCAACGTGGTCGAGGAGATGGCCATTGCTTCCGGGGTGCCGGTACCCGAGATCTACGTGCTGGAGCAGGATCTGGGCATCAACGCCTTCGCCGCCGGCTTTGCGTCGAACGATGCGGTGATCGCCGTGACCCGCGGTGCGCTGGACAGCCTGGAGCGCGCCGAGCTGAAGGGTGTGGTCGCGCACGAATTCGGGCATATCCTCAATGGGGACATGCGTCTCAACATGCGCCTGATCGGAATCCTCTACGGGATCGAGATCCTGGCGCTGCTGGGGCAGGGCGGGCTGGCGCGGCGCCGGCGTCGACACAGGGGCGATATGGCCGACACCGGGGTGGGCGTGCTCAGCGTGACCCTGATCGTGGTGGGCTATGTCGGGCTGGCCCTGGCGCGCTGGATCCGGGCCGGCATCTCGCGCCAGCGCGAATACCTCGCGGATGCCCATGCCGTGCAGTTCACCCGCGAGCCGGACGGCCTGGCCGGTGCGCTGAAGAAGGTCGCGGCCCGCTATGCCGGGTTGAACGGCAATACCGAGGAGATCACTCACATGCTGTTCGCTAGCGACGCGATCGGCCAGATCTTCGAGACCCATCCACCCCTGCTGGATCGTATCCGCACCTTGCAGCCGCATTTCGAGCCCCGGGATCTTCAGCGCCTGCGCGATCAGCTGAATGCCCGGGTGCGGCAGCGGGTGCACGAGCGCGCCGTGGACGGCATGCAGCGCGAACGCGAGGGGCGCCTGCCGGGTGCCGAGGCCGTGGGGGATGCCCTCGGCGGCCACCCGGCACTGACCCATATTCTCGGTGCCGGCATGTTGCTTGCTGCGATTCCGGGGCCGCTGGCCTGGGCCGCGCGCTCGGATGCGCGGGCGATCGAGGTGGTCTTGTATCTCCTGTTGCATGCGGACCTGGATGTGCGCGAGCGGCAGCTGATGATGATTGCCGAGGCGTTGGGGGAGGCGCGCGGAGAGGCCGTTCGTCGTTTGCAGACAGCGGAACCTGCGCTGCGCGAGGACCTGCGCCTGCCGCTTCTGGAGCTGGGATTCCCGATGCTGCGGCGGCTTTCAGCCGAGGAGCGCACGCGCCTGCAGGGGCTGGTCGAGCGGCTGATTCATGCCGATGGCCGGGTGGCAGTATTCGAGTATGCCCTTGGGCGCATGCTGAGCCGCCAGCTGCGGGATGTGCAGGATCCTGCCGCGGCGGCCCGCCCCAGGACTGCCACGCTGGACGCCCACAAGGAGAGCGCGCATTACCTGCTGGCGGTGCTGGCCCACCATGGCCATCCGGACGACCCGGCGGCGGCGCGGGCCGCGCTGACCGCCGGGATTGGCAGCCTGGACGGGGCGCTGCCGCTGGCGGTGGAGATCCCCGAGGCCCTGACCGGGGCGGCCGGTGCGCGCGCATGGGCGAATGTGCTGGACCGCGTGCTGGAACAGCTGGATACCCTGCGCATGCGCGACAAGGACTCGCTGATACGGGCGATGGTGACCACCGTCAGCCATGGCGGTCAGGTGGTGCCGGCCGAGGTCGAGCTGCTGCGAGTGATGGCGGCGTCGCTGCACGTCCCGCTGCCGCTGGAAACGGAGGGGGTGTTTGATGGTTTGGCGTAGGGGGCGGCCTGCGCATGAGGGTGCGGCCGGTGTCCCCCGAGGCGCGTTGGTTCTGGCCGAAAATGCCTTGAAACCGCTTCCACGTGGGAAATAAGAACCTGAATCCAAATTAAAATCCGACTCAAGCGGCGGATAACAAACGATTTTCCGGGCGCACATCAAGAAAATCCGAAAAAACACTTTCAATCGAGAGTGGTTTGGGAGGACAATGGCCGCGAGGTAACGGTAACAGGCTCCATGCAGCACCAGGCGACACCCCCAAAAGGGGCGTTAAGATTCGCAGTTCCGGTCCCGGTTGGTTTGGGGCCGCGTAGAATCACGATCAAGTTCCATCGTCGTTCGGTTGCCCTCCAGTCTCTCCTCCCCTCGAAAACCCAATCTATTATGAACAAGCAGAGGTAACCGAAATGGCTACAGGTACAGTGAAGTGGTTTAGCGACGAAAAAGGCTTTGGCTTTATTACCCCGTCTGATGGCTCCAAGGACGTCTTCGTCCATCACAGCGCCATCCAGGGTAGCGGCTTCAAGTCGCTGGCAGAAGGCCAGAGCGTCTCGTTTGACGTCGAGCAGGGCCAGAAGGGCCCGGCCGCCGCGAACGTCGAAGCTCAGTAAGACAACCCCGGCGCGCAAGCGCCAGGTTGAGAGAGCCCCGCCTAGTGCGGGGCTTTTTTTGTGGTGCGCCAGGCATGGCGCGTAGCGTCGTTTAGGCGCTATCCGGCTAGCCGTGGTGGCTGGCTGGATGACTCGGGGTGAGAGTCCCCTATGGACCCTGATAGTGGGAACCGCTAGCTGAACAGCTAGGGTGTCCGCCGCGAGGAACGGTATGGCGGGTCGGAAGCCCAAAGACTGTCGAAGCGCTCACAGCACACAGGCGGCGGGGGAATTCATTGGAGCGAAGCTCAACCCAATAATGGGAGGCAAGAACCGCTGTGGTACGGATCCGTTTGCCCGGTGGTGTGAGAGGACGCGGGAGGCAACTCCCCCTCCTGCTCGATTGCGATCAGGGCGCGCGGAGCGGGATGTCCCCTGCGGTTCCAAATCGCGAGTGAGCGTGCACCTTATACGCCGTTTGGCGTGACGAAGCCCCCGTGACGTGGTTCCGAGACGCCGATGAATGCAAGCGATCGTGTTGGCTCCCGGATCAGAAGATCATCTCGATCCCGAGGCCCAGGGCCCAGGCCTTGCGCCGGTCCGGATCGCGATCGCCGCGGGGCCAGAAATGCCCGAGTATGACCTCGCCGATCAGCCAGTCGCGGTAGACGGGCTGGCGATAGATCCCGCGCAGGCCATATTCACGCACCTTCACCGGTCGGGCGGTTTCGCCATTCGCCAGCACCTCCAGCGAGATCTCCCGCTCCGGTCCGAAGGTCTGGAACACCCCCATGGCGGTGGACCAGGCCGCTCCACGTGTCTCCGAGCTGACGGTCGCGGAATTGCGCCAGCGAAACGCGCGGCGCTCGGTGAGTGCATGGGCCAGGTCGAGCGAGCTGGTTGCCCCGATACCGTCGCCGGTGGACACGAACAGGGTCTCGCGAAAATCCAGCGTGGTGGCGTCGGTCGGCCAGAAGATCCGGCGATAACGGGCCTGGGCATACGGCTTGTAGCCGCCGCGGATGCCGAGACGCAGGTCGACATGTTCGCGTAGGTGATAGCCGAGCCCGCCGAAATAGGTCTGGTCCGCGTCACGGTCCTCCGGCAGCAGGAGCTGCGCGCGCGAGAAAGTCTCCGGCTGGTCCTGCACCAGTTCGTCCTCCGCGCCGCGGCCGACGAACAGATAGACCCGTTCGTTCACGTTGGGCATGGTCACGTCCAGCCGGAACCGCGTGGAGGCCTTGAACCCCTTGTCCTCGCGGTGGAGCCCGCCGATCTGGATGCGACCACCCGCCTCGCCGCCGCTGTCGTCGAACGGCTTGTCACCGAACCAGCCATCCACGTTGCGGACCAGCCAGTAGGTCAGGTCGCGCGTGCCCTCGCGTGTCTGGTGCAGCCACTGCTGACCGGATTCCCCGGCGCCGATGTCCTCGCTGGCGTGTGCCGTCACGCAGAGCAGAAGTATCAGGACTAGGACCAGGACCGGAGATCGGCGCATGCGGTAAACGTCGGCTTGAAGGGTAGGGACGAGGGCGCTCGGGTATTGGACCGCGCGCAGCATTGCCGATCATTCTACGACCAATCCGCGCCCTGGTTGGCATGCATGGACCGCGGTGGATGGGGAGAATGGCCTGGGAGTGCGCGCCGTACGATCACTCCATGGGGCGGTTGGAGTGATGTTGTGTTCCGAGGCGGCGTCGCTGCGTGGATGCAAGACCGATTCGGCTGGCCGGTCCGATGGCCACTGTGCACGCCGAAGAGGCGCCCTCGCGAGCACCTTTCCGGGCACGAGACGCCGATAACGCTGGAACGCGGGCTGGCGTGATCGACTATCGCATCTGCCCGGCCGGCGCCGCTCGTCGCGGCTACGCCCCGGAGGACTTCCACGGCTTCGCGAGCGTCGTCCCGATGGCCGATGCCGAAATCGTCCGTCTGCAACAGCAGGAGGGCTACGGGTACATGCGTTAGGGCGACGCTGGCCCTTGTCCACGCCCGCGTCGGCGCTCCATGTGTTGCGCAGGGTGGACGCGGTTCTTCCGGCCGGTTGCCACCCGTGGTGCGTAACTCCGGATCGATGAACGCGGGGCATCAACCCCGCAAGTCGTTGAATGCCCGGCTTCGGCCAATGTTCCCACTGACGTCGCTGCGGTTCGCGACGAAAGCTCGGCTACACTGAGCTCACCACGCCTTGTCAGCACGACAGATCGATTCGAGGGCGACCGCGGATGTGGGGCCGCGTGTCCCCGGCGTACCAGAAGGGTATTCGATGACGGACGATAGAACGGCGAGGGAAGGATTTCTGCACGAGTTGGCGCAGACCAGCGTGCTCGCGGAGATCTGGCAGCATTTTCCGGAGAACATGTTCCTGATTCGGGTCGAAGGCCCGGATTTCGTGGTCGAGGCATCCAACGCGAAGATGCAACAGCTGTTCGCGCAGGATTGTACCGGCCGGCGCCTGCACGACATCCTGCCGTGGCCGGTCGCAGAGCAGGTGGTCGCACATTACCGCGACTGCCTGCGCCAGGATGCGCCCCTGCGCTACGAGGAACATGCGGCCTTTCGCGGTGGCGATGGCGTCGAAAAGGAAGGGCGCTGGCTCACCCTGCTGTTGCCCGTGCATGACACGCAGGGTGCGATCACGCACTTGTTCGGAATCTCCCAGGATGTCACCGAGTTGCGCCTGGCGCGTGAGGATCTGGAGCGCTACAGCCACAACCTGGAGGCCGTGGTCGAGGAGCGCACGCAGGCCCTGAACCAGGCCAACCGCGAGTTCGAGGAGGCCAATCGGCGGCTGGAAAAGCTCGCGTCCTGCGACCCCCTCACCGGGGTTGGCAATCGCCGGCACTTTCAGGCACGGGCCGAGAGCGAGATGGAGCGCGCCCGCCGCCACGGCAGTCCCCTATCGCTGTTGATGTTCGATCTCGACGGCTTCAAGCGGATCAACGATGAAGTGGGACACGCGGCCGGCGACGCCATGCTGAAGCGGGTCACCGCCACCGCGCAGGCAACCCTGCGCGACGCGGACCTGCTCGGACGCTATGGCGGGGACGAATTCGTCGTCCTGCTCCCGGACACCCGCCTGGCAGACGCCCGGCGGATGGCCGAGCGCCTGCAGGCGCGGGTGCAGGAACAGGCAGACATCTCCATCAGTGTCGGCGCGGCCGGCTTTCTCGCCGACGACACCCATCTCGAGCACCTCGTCCAGCGTGCGGATACCGAGCTCCTGGCCGCCAAGCGTACCCGGGCTGAACGCTAGCCCAGGACTACAGGGTGGCTTCAGGCCAGGTCAGAGACCGAAGATTTCGGACTTGAGGTTCCACTTGGAGGCGAGGGTCTCGGTCGCGTTGAGGAACTCCTCGGCGCGGGCCGGGTGGTTCCATTGGCCCTTGGCGATCCAGGCTAGGGCGGTGTCGCGGTCGGGGGCCAGCGACAGGATGTGGATCAGTTCGCCAGCGTCGGCGCCGATCACCTCGCCGCCCAGCAGGGCCCCGGTGTCCATGTCGCCGATCAGGCGCACGAAGCCCTCGGGCTCGTCCTGGCCCAGGGCGCGTGGGGAGGTCTCGAAGGCGGCAAAGCCGACCGCCGGCTCCAGTTCATCGTCCTCGGCATCGTCCTCGTCCATGCCCAGACGCGCCATCTCGACGGCGGAGTAGATCGCGATCGGGACGAAGCGCTCGTCCTGTTCGCGGGTGTTGCCGTTCTGGATGTTCTCGACCGCGATGGTCGCGTCGGCCAGGGCGTGGTTGGCGGTCTGCCACTCGCTGGCGACATCGCCGATGACGTAGATGTTGTCGACGTCGGTCTGCAGGGTGGGGCGGCGCTGGACGAAGCCGCGGCGGTCGGTCTTCACCCCGATCGCATCCAGGTTCAGGCCTTCGGTGTGCGGGGTGCGGCCAGTGCCGAGCAGGACCCAGTCGACCTCGAAGGTGTTGCCTTCGCTGTCGGTGATGGTGACGCCGTCGTCGGACATCTCGACCTTCTCGTAGCCTTTGACGCGGGTGGGCTCGACGCCGTCCTCGGCCAGGCGTTCCTTCAGCGTGCCCAGCGCCTGGGGGCTGAATTTCTGGCCGGACAGCGGCTTCGAGCGGCTCAGCCAGGTCACGTCCTTGCCGAGGTGGTGAAAGATCCAGGCGAACTCGGTGGCGACCACGCCGGAGCCGATGATGGCGACGCGCTGGCCGGCCGGCGGCTTGTCGTCGAACAGCATGTCGGTGGTGAGGACGCGACCGGGCGCCGCCTCGAAGGGCGCGGGGACGCTGGCGGTGGCACCGGTGGCGATGATGGTGTGCCGGGCCTGCACGGTCTCGGTGCCATCGTCGGTCACGACCTCCAGGGTCTCGGCGTCGCGGAAGCTCGCGGCTCCGTGGCGGTACTGGATCTTCAGGTGCTTCATGTAGCCCAGGTAGGAGTTGCGCACCTCGGTGACCACGTCCTTCTGGTGGTCCCAGGCCTTGCCCATGTCGGCGCTGAGACTGCCGCTGATGCCGCGGCCGGCGAAGTGGCGCTGGGCGGCAACGGTGCGTGCGGTGTGGTACCAGTCCTTCTTGGGCACGCAGCCGCGGTTGAGGCAGCAGCCGCCCCAGTCGGCCTTCTCGATGATGACGACGTTCAGTCCGCGCAGGGCGCCCAGGACGGCGGCACGATAGCCCCCGGGGCCACTGCCGATGATGGCCAGGTCAAAGGTTTCGCTCATGGTGGTTACTCGTCGGTCAGATCAATGATCGGGTCGTGCCATTCCAGCTGCGTGAGGTTCAGCTCGAACACGCGGCCGTCGGCCTCGTAGTCGAAGCGCACCGGCACATGGCGCAGCTCGCGGGCGAACCAGGCGGACAGGGCGACATCGCTGTCGTCCGTGCGGCGATCGATGCGGATGGTCTCGACCCGGCCGATCGGGGAGTCCATGGTCTCGCGCCCGGCGTACTCGAAGCGGTATTCGCGCAGGCGGTCGCGTTCCAGGGCCTGGATGGTTTCGCGGTCGCCTTCGCTGGACAGGGCCCCACTCTCCAGGCGTTGCATCATCAGATACAGCGAGCCGAGGAAGTCCAGGGTCTGCGGCGGCACCTCGAGATCGAAGCGTTCGCCGTTGATGGTGCCGATCGCGCGGTTGGTCTCCCAGTCGAAGCGGGTCTCGACCTTGCGTTCGCGGCGCGGGGTGATCTGCTGGCTGCGCGATTGCACCAGCTGCAAATCGCCGCTTCGGCTGTTCATCAGGGCCTCGCGGCTCAGCTCGAAACGCCCGAGGATGCGCAGGAAACCGGAGACATGGGCGTCCATCGCCATGCGGGTCTGCACGTCTTCGTGATTGAGCGTGATGCGCGCCTTGAGCGTGTTGCCCATGGCGTTGGCCTCGTAACTGGCGGTGTACGGCGGGATCGGGCTCAGGTCACGCTCCGCGGCCGCGGGGGCGGCCAGCAGGGCCAGCAGCAGGGTGATTGCGAGTCGGAACATGGGGGTTCTAGCCGACCGGGTGCGGTGGGCGGCTCCGGGCGTCAGGGCCTGAAACATCGTGGGTGTCCTCGTCGAGTTGCAGCGGCGCCTCAAGCGGCGAGCCGTCGGCCTGCAGGATCCGCCCGGACCACTGAATTTCACCTGAACACACCCGGCGCACGGCCTCGGGGTACAGCCGGTGCTCGGCCCGTTGCACGCGGGCGGCCAGGGTGTCGGGCGTGTCGTTGGGGTCGACCGGCACGCGGGCCTGCATGATGACCGGGCCGCCGTCCAGCTCCGGGGTGACAAAGTGCACGCTGGCGCCGTGTTCGGGCTCGCCATCGGCCAGGGCGCGGGCATGGGTATCCAGACCGCGATACTTCGGCAGCAGCGACGGGTGAATGTTCAGCATCCGGCCGGTGAAGCGGTCCACAAAACCGGGGGTCAGGATGCGCATGAAGCCGGCCAGGATGACCAGGTCGGGGGCATAGTCCTCGATGGCGGTGGCCAGGTCGGCGTCAAAGGCCTCGCGCGAGGGGTAGTCGCGGTGGTTCAGTACCCGGTGCGGGATGTGATGCTGTTCGGCAAAGCCCAGCCCGGCGGCATCCGGGCGGTTGCTGATGACGCCGACGACCTGCGCCGGGATGCGGTCCTGCTCGCAGGCCTCGATCAGGGCGCCGAGGTTGCTGCCGCGCCCGGAGATCAGCACCACCAGGCGCTTCGGGGTCGCGGCCGATTGCCCGGCGGGGACGCTCATGCGGCGGCGTATGAGACGCTTGGCTGGTAGTCGTCGCGCTCCTGGATCACGCCGATCGGCCAGCTGCGGATGCCGGCTCGGGCCAGCTGCGAGCTGGCGGCCTCGACCCGGTCCTCGGGGAGGATCACGGTCATGCCGATGCCGCAATTGAAGGTGCGCAGCATCTCCTCGTCGGCGATGTCGCCGGCCTGCTGCAGCCACTGGAAAACCGGCGGGCGCGCCCAGCTGTCCGGGTCGATGCGCGCCCCCAGGGTATCCGGCAGCACGCGCGGAATATTCTCGGTCAGACCACCGCCGGTGATATGCGCCATCGCGTGCACCGGGAACTGCTGCAGCAGCTCCAGCAGCGGGCGCACGTAGATTCGGGTGGGGGCCATCAGCGCCTCGCCGAGGGTGACCCCGTCGGCGCCCGGCAACGGGGCGTCCAGGCCGGCGCCGGAGTGTTCCAGGACGCGGCGGATCAGGGAATAGCCGTTGGAGTGGGGCCCGCTGGCCTCCAGGCCCAGGACCACATCGCCCGCAGTAACCCGGCTGCCGTCGATCAGGGCGGCCTTCTCGGCGATCCCGACCGCGAAGCCGGCGACGTCGTAGTCCTCGCCCTGGTACATCCCGGGCATCTCGGCCGTCTCGCCGCCGATCAGCGCACAACCGGCCTGTTCGCAGCCCTCGGCGATGCCAGTGACCACGTCGGCGGCGATGTCCACGTCCAGGTGGCCGGTGGCGTAGTAGTCGAGGAAGAACAGCGGCTCGGCGCCCTGGACCACGATGTCGTTCACGCACATCGCGACCAGGTCGATGCCGATGCTGTCGTGACGACCGGTCTCCTGGGCCAGGCGCAGCTTGGTGCCGACGCCGTCGGTGCCGGAGACCAGAACCGGCTGCTTGTAGCGATCCATCGGCAGCTCGAACAGGGCGCCGAAGCCCCCCAGTCCGGCCATGACGCCGGGACGCCGGGTGCGCGCCGCATGCGGCTTGATGCGTTCGACCAGCTCGGCGCCGGCCTCGATGTCGACACCGGCCTCGCGGTAGGTCAGGCCTGAACGGGATTCGGACATGGGTTCCCCGATGTTTGACGACCGCGCGCCGTGGCGGTCTCGCAGAACCCGGCATGGTAGCGAGCCGGGTGCGGGCGTGCAAAGAAGACGGTCCGGCGCGGGCCGCATTGGGCCGCTTTCCTCAGGGGCTTCGGCGCGGTGGGCTGTGGTATTTTGTGGCGCTTGTCGAACAATTGAACGCAACCATGTCACTGCACCCCCGAACGCATTCGCGCCTGGCTATCCTGCTGGGTCTTTTCCTCCTCGTGCTGGCCCCGGCGGCCGCGGTCGAAGGCCCGGTGGTGGTGAAGGTCACGGCCGAGGACGAGTCCGCGGCCCTGGAGCAGGGCCTGGAACAGGCGCTGGTGCGTCTGGCCGGGCTGCGCTCGGAGCCGGTACTGGAACTGGTCGAGGCGTTGCTGGACGCGCGTGACGACGCGGGCTGGATCGCGGCCCTGGAGCGCCGGCAGCAGGTCGAGGACGATTCCTACCGCCTGGAGTTCGACCGCTTCCGTCTGCGCACCGCGCTGCGCGATGCCGGGGTGCCATCCGTGCTCGGGGAGCGTCCGGGGCTGCTGGTCTGGGCCGTCCATGAGCGGGGCGGGCAGCGCGACCTGCTCGGGGATGCCGTGGACGGTCCGGGCATTCTCTCCGCGCTGGGGGATCTGGCCGCGGCGCGTGACATGCCGCTGTTGTTCCCCCTGGGCGACCTTCAGGACCGCCGCGCGGCCCAGCCGTCCGACATCGTCGGCGGCGTGACCGAGCCGCTGGTGGAGGCGGCGCGTCGCTACGACGCCGATGGCGTCGTGCTGCTGCATGTGCGCGAGACCACGAGCGGGGCGGAGGCGCGGGCGATTGCCGTGCACGATGGCCGCGAATATCGCAGCGCGGCGAGCGGGGAGAATCCCGGTACTGCGGCGCACGACGCGGTGGCGCGAGGGCTGGATCAGGTGGCCGAACGCCTGGCGCGGGTGGCGGCCGAGCCGGAATGGCTGCGTCTGGGCTTTGCCGGGGTTCAGGGCTATGGGGCCTTCGAGCGCCTGCGCGCCGAGCTGACGCGGTTGCAGGCGGTGGAGGCCGCGCGTCTGGATTCCCTGGCCGGCGATAGCGTGGTGCTGCAGGTCCGTACTGGACTCGAGCAGGACGATCTGATCGATCTGCTGCGTGGCTCCGGCTTCGCGCGGGCCGAGACGCCCGAGGACGCCGCCGGTGCCGATGCCTGGCTGGACCGGCGCTAATCCGCGCCGGTCTCGGTTCGCGCCCACTTTCATCGAATGTTCCCTCGCCACCAGATCCCCAACGCCGTCACCATTGGAAGGATCGCGCTGATTCCGCCGATCGTGTGGTTGTTGGCGCTGGAGTACTACGTGGTGGCGGTGGTGCTGCTGACGATCGCCGGGCTGAGTGATGCCCTGGATGGCTGGCTGGTGCGGCGCTACGGCTGGCACACGCGGCTCGGGGCCTGGCTGGACCCGGCAGCGGACAAGCTGCTGATGCTGGGGGTCTACGTCGCGGTGACGCTGTCCGGGCTACTGCCGTTGTGGCTGCTGGTGCTGGTGGTCGGGCGGGATGTCTGGCTGACCGTGGGCTCCGCGCTGTACCGGGTGTTCGTGGGCCCGCTGGCCATCCGGCCGCTACTGATCAGCAAGGTGAACACCTTTTTGCAGATTACGCTGGTGCTGGTCGCCATCGTGAAGGTCGGTCTGCTGGCGCTGGATCCGATCTGGGTGCAACTGCTGGTGATCGTCGTGGCCTTCACCACCGTGGCCAGCGGGCTGGCCTATACCGTGCAATGGGGGTTTTATGCCTGGCGTCACCTGCACGGACACACGAATCCGGCAGGGACCTCGGGGAGGACGCCATGAATCCGGATACCCGCGACCATGTCTGGCCGCTTTCGGCCGCCCCGCTGGCTGCCCTGGTTGGGCTGCTGGTCCTTGGCGGAGCGCTGTACCTGCTGGCGCCCATCCTCACGCCCTTCGTCGCAGCCCTGCTGATCGGCTACCTGTTCAACCCGCTGGTGACCCGGCTGGTTGCGCGCACGGGGCGTTCGCGCACCCTGGCGACCGTCGTGATCTTCCTGCTGGTGATGCTGGGGTTGGCGGCGCTGATCCTGATCCTGATCCCGCTGGCGATCGCCCAGTTCGAGCGGCTTACGCTGGCGATGCCGCAGATCCTCGGCTGGTTCGACGATCAGGTGCGCCCGTGGCTGGAGGATCTGGCCGGGGATTCCCTGCCGCCGCTGGATGCCAGCGCGCTGCAGGGGCTGGTGGCCGACCACTGGCGCGAGGCCGGCGGGCTGGCCGGGGGCGTGCTGCAATGGATCGGCAGCTCGACCGGCGCGCTGGTGCTGGGGGTGCTCAACGTGGTGTTGATCCCGGTGGTGAGCTTCTATCTGCTGCGCGACTGGCCGCGGCTGCTGGACGGCCTGCGGGATCTACTGCCGCAGGCCTGGCGCCCGGCGGTGCTGACCTTCGCCGCGGAGTCGGACGAGACCCTGGGGGCCTTCCTGCGCGGGCAGTTGCTGGTGATGCTGGCGCTGGGCCTGTTCTACGCCGTCACCTTGACCGTGGTGGGCGTGGAGATGGGGCTGGCGATCGGCCTGATCGCGGGGCTGGTGAGCTTCATTCCCTACGTCGGCGTGATCGTTGGCGTGTTGCTGGCCACCGCCGCGGCGCTGGTGCAGGGCGACGGCTGGAGCCTGCTGCTGATCGTGCTGGTGATCTTCGCCATTGCCCAGGTGCTGGAGTCCATGGTCCTGACGCCCTGGCTGGTGGGGGACCGCACCGGGCTGCACCCGGTCGCGGTGATCTTTGCCGTGCTGGCGGGCGGCCAGCTGTTCGGGTTCTTCGGCGTGCTGCTGGCGTTGCCGGTGGCGGCGGTCCTGGCCGTGGGTGTGCGCCATACCCTGGCGCACTACCGGCGGCTGAATGCCGGGGATGCGCCCGCGGATGCGGATACAGGGGGCGGAGGCTCATGACGACGGGGCAGGGGGGCAATGCTGCGCCGCAGCGCCAGCTCCCGCTGGATTTGCGCCTGCGCGACGCCTCGCGCTTTGCCAGCTTCTATCCGGGCGGCAACCGCCTCGCGCGGGACGCGGTGGAGGCCCTCTCGATCGGGACCGGGATGACCGAGCCACAGATTCTGTTGCACGGCCCGGCGGGCCTGGGCAAGACCCATCTGCTGCAGGCCGCCTGCCATCAGGGCCACGAACGCGGCGAGCCCGTGGCCTATCTGCCGCTGGCCGAACTGGTGACCGCGCCGCCGCTGGCGGTGCTGGATGGGCTGGAGCGCGCCCGCCTGGTTGCGCTGGACGATCTCGACGCGGTGGTCGGGCAGGGCGACTGGGACGAGGCCCTGTTCGGGCTGCTGAATCGACTTCGCGATGGCGGCTGCCGGGTGCTGCTGGCAGCCGCGCACGCGCCGGACGGGCTGGACAGTCGCCTGCCGGATCTGACCTCGCGCCTCGCCTGGGGGCCGGTGTTCCGCATACAGGCGCCGGAGGAGGAGGATCTCAAACGCATCCTCGCCCAGCGCGCGGTGCTGCGCGGGCTGGAGCTGCCGGAGGCGGTGGCCGAATACCTGCTGCGCCACTACCGCCGCGACCTGGTGGCGCTACTGGAGCTGCTGGACCGCCTGGACCTGGCCGCCCTGGCCGAGCAGCGGCGCCTGACCATCCCCTTCGTCCGCGACCAGCTCGCGCGTTTGTGATCGTCACCCCGAAGCGCACGCAGAAGGGCAAGGGCGATTCACAGGCAGAAGGGACGGGCAGAAGAGCGGAATTAGTTGGTTGGAGTCGATCGCCCGGAACGCCATCGCGGTGTGCAGTGCCCCACCGATGCCCGTCATCCCGGACACCGCGCAGCGGTGATCCGGGATCTGCCCACGGTGGTTTTCCTGCGCCAGAGATCCCGGCTCTGCGCTGCGCTCCGGCCGGGATGACGGGCAACGGAGGCGGCAGCTCCGAAGGTTTTTGCGCCCGTGGCACCCCACCCAGAACCGTCCCTATTTCCTGTGACTTGCCGTTGACCTTGCCCTTCTTCGTGCGCTTCGTGGTGGATGGAAAAGTCAGGAAGCCATCTGGCGGGCGCGGCGGGCGTCCAGCTTGACGTAGAGCAGGCAGCCGGCGAACCAGGCGAGGCTGGCGGTGGTCATCAGCACACCGTAGAGCCGGGCGTCCGCCGCGGCGGCCAGCGTGATACCGAGGGTGATGTAGGCCAGCGCCAGCAGGCTGGACCAGGCGTGGGTGTAGCGGCGTCCGTGCAGCATGCCGCGCAGCGGGAACATCAGCGGCAGGACCAGCACGACCAGCGCCACGGCGATCGGAACGATCTCCGGCGGGTCGATCCAGGTCGTCCAGATCAGGATCACGCCCAGCAGGCCGAAGTAGGCGATCAGCGCCAGCGCGCGGGCCGCGAGGATCATGCGTCGTCTCCGGCCTGGAGCCGCAGGGCAATGCGGCCGACGCGTTCGCCCAGCGCGCCGGCAATGCGCTGCTCGTCGCGCGTGACCGGGTGTTCGCCCTGTCCCCCCGCGACGTGGCTAGCGCCATAGGGCGAGCCGCCGCTCGTGGTGGTGCTCAGTTCCGGCACGGTGTAGGGCACGCCCACCCACAGCATCCCCTGGTGGATGAGCGGCATGCCCATGGTCAGCAGGGTGGTCTCCTGCCCGCCATGCTGGGTAGCGGTGCTGGTGAACAGCCCGAACGGCCGATCCACCAGCCCGCCGCTCGCCCAGAGACCGCTGGTGCCATCAAGGAAGTGTTTCAGCGGCGCGGCCATGTTGCCGAAGCGGGTGGGCGACCCCATCACCAGCCCGGCGCATTCTTCGAGGTCGCGGGTCTCCGCGTAGGGCGGGCCGTCGGCGGGGACCGCCGGGGCGTCGCCGGTGATGTTAGTGCTCACCGGCGGTACGGTGCGCACGCGGGCGACCGCACCGGCGCGCTCCACGCCACTGGCCACGTGGCGGGCCAGTTCTGCCGTCGCCCCATAACGGCTGTAGTACAGCACGAGGATCTCGGGGGCGGCGCTCACGACAGGATCTCCAGGACCTGTTCCGGCGGGCGCCCGATACGGGCGTCGTCGCCGTGGACGAGGATGGGGCGCTCGATCAGTTTCGGATGCTGGACCATGGTCTGGATCAGCGCTTCGTCGTCCATCTCGGCATCCTTCAGGCCCAGCTCGCGGTATTCCGCCTCGCCGGTGCGCAGAAGGTCGCGTGGCGCAATGCCGAGCTTGTCCACGATCGCGCGCAGGGTGGCCGCGTCCGGCGGGGTCTTCAGGTATTCGACGATCTGCGGTTCCACGCCCTGTTCGCGCAGCAGCGCCAGGGTCGCACGCGACTTGCTGCAGCGCGGGTTGTGGTACAGCGTAGGGGCATCGGACATGAATCCACTCCGGAGGACAACAAATGACGGAGACCAATGATAACCATGCCCGCCGCTGGCGTGTGAGCGGCCAGGTACAGGGCGTGTTCTTCCGCGCGGCCACCCGCGACGAGGCGCAACGCCTGCACCTGACCGGTTATGCCCGCAACCAACCGGACGGCAGCGTGGAGGTGCTGGCCGTGGGTCCGCGCAATGCACTGGACGCGCTGGAGGAGTGGCTGGCGGACGGCCCGCGTATGGCGCGGGTCGACGCGGTGGAGGCCGAGGAGTTGCCGCCGCCCGACCCGGCGCCGGGAGACTTCTCCACCGGTTGACCCGATGGCGCGTCAGTAGCGCCGCAGCGGGCGGCCCGGTGGCGGAATGACCTGGACGAAGGCACGCACGTCGCGCAGCCGGTGTGGCCCGTCCGAACGAATGCGGGACTCGGCCCCCTGCATCCAGTCGCCGTCCCAGGCGACGCGTGCGGCCCCGGTGCGGGAATGGCGCGGCAGGTCGATCAGCAAGAGGCCGTCTTCATAGGCGACGTCGAGCTCGCTGCGATAGCGCTCGGCGTGGACCTCGATGCTGCGGGTCTCGCCAGTGGCAAGGGTAAAGCTTGTCGGCTCCAGCGCCCGTTCGCGCCCGCCGATACGCAGGGTCCCGCCGCGCAGGCTGACGCGGATCAGGTCCCCCGGCAGTCCCGCATCGCCGCTGCGGATCGCGGCGACCTGCGCCGCCCGTTCGGCCGCCAGCGCCGCCTCCTGCTCGGCCTCCGCCTGCAGGCGCGCCTCGCGCGCCTTCTGCACCGATTCCCAGGCGCGGATGGCCTCGACACGCTCGGCCTCGCCCATCGTGTCCCACTGTTCCTCGCTTACCCCGTAGATCCGCGGGCTGCAGGCGGCCAGAAGCAGCACCATGGATGCGGCTGCCAAGGGGAGCATTCGATGAAGGGTTTCGGCCATATCGGGTTCCGGTGCAGGGGCGCTGCCGCCAGTCTCTCCGTCCAGGCTGTATCGGGGCTGAACCGGGCTCAGAAGATCAGGTTGATCACGAGCAGCGAGACGACCATGAAGAGCACGGTCATCAGGGAGCCGGCGCGCAGGTAGTCGGCCACGCGGTAGCCGCCGGGGTCCATGATCAGGGCGTTGACCTGGTGGGTGGGCAGGATGAACGAGTTGGAGGCGGCGATCGCGACGATCAGTGCAAAGACCCGCGGATCGGCGTCGATGCCCATGCCCTGGGCGACGCTCGCGAAGCTGACCGCCAGCGGCACCAGCAGCACGGTGGCGCCGACATTCGACATCACCAGCGTGAAGAAGGTGGTCAACAGGAAGACCGCGACCTGCAATACCCAGACCGGCATCCCCTCCAGCTGCTGCATGCCGTTGGTCGCGATCCACTCCCCGGCGCCGGAGTTCTCCACCGCAAGCCCCAGCGGGATCAGCGAGGCCAGCAGAAACACCGTCTTCCAGCTGATGCCGCGATAGGCCTCGTCCATGCTGATGACGCCGCTGAAAATCATCCCCAGTGCGCCGCCCAGCAGGGCCAGCGCCAGCGGCAGGTCGGTGAACAGCACGAGCCCCAGCCCCAGCGCGAGCGACCCGAGCGCAGCCAGCGGCCGGTGGGTCTTCGAGGCCTCCTGCTTGCGCCGCGGATAGCGGCTGGTCACCACCACGAAGTCGCGGTTGTCCTCCAGCGCCTGCAGGTGCTCCCATGGGGTATGCACCACCAGCGTGTCACCGGCCTTCAGCGGGGTGTCCGGGACCTCTTCGATGATCAGGTCGTCGCCGCGCTGGATGCGCAGGACCGAGATGCCGTAGGTGCGGCGCATGCCCTTGTCGCGCACGGTCTGTCCGATCAGCTCCGAGCCGGGCGGCACGATGACCTCGGCGATCCCGCCATGGCGGGCCGACAGCACGCGCGCAAACACATCCAGCTCGTCCTTGAGGACGGTCCCGGTACTGTCGCAGGTCTTCTCGATGGTGGTGACCGGTCCGAGGATGGCCAGGTGCGCCCCGTGCTTCAGTTCCACGTCGCGGTTGGGCTCGATGCGGGTCTCGTCATCGCTGGTCACGCCGACGACGTGTACGCCAAAGGCCGCTTCGAAATCGCCCACCGTGCGTCCGGCCAGCGAGCTGTCCTCGCCCAGGCGCGCCTCGCGCACGCCGAAGTCCATGCCATAGACCTCGCGGAACCAGGCGGAAGTGGTCTGCACCCGGCTCTCGTCCGGGTCTTCCGTCTGCGGATCGCGGGCGGGCAGAACCCATTTCCCGAGCACCGCGAAGTACAGGATCAGGGTGGCCAGCAGAGCCAGCCCGATGGGCGTCACGTCGAAGAGGCCAAAGCCCTCGACATCCCCGGGTAGCAGGTCGTTGAGCAGGATCAACGGGCTGGAGGCGACCAGTGTGAGTGTGCCCCCGACGATCGCGGCAAAACCCATCGGCATCAGCAGGCGCGAGCGCGGGATGCGGGCGGCAGCACCAATGCGATTGATCACCGGCATGAACAGCGCGGCCGCGCCGATGTTCTGCATGAAGCTGGTCACGATGCCCACGGCGCCCGAGGTGGTCGCCATCACCCGGCGTTCCGTCTTCCCACCAAACCGCAGGATCAGGTCCGCCAGGCGGTTCATCACTCCGGAGCGGTCCAGCCCCGTGCCGATGATCATCACCGCGATGATCGCGATGACCGCGTTCGAGGCAAAGCCGGAGAAGAGCGCCTCGCCCTCGACGATCGGCGCGACCCCCGGCACCAGCGCGACCATCCCCAGCAGGAACAGCACACTCAGCGCCGCGAGGTCGATCCGGATCACCTCGGTCACGAACAGCAGGATCGTCAGCCCCAGCAGGCCGAACACGATCCCCATCTCCAGCGTGAACGCTATGTGTTCCATTGCACCCGGCGCTTGCCGCGCGTGGCGGCGTTTCGGATCAGCACATCATGAACCGCAGACAAAGCGCGTGCCTCATCCCCGCAGGCGTTCGCGCAGGGTGTCGATCAGGTTGTCGAGCGGCAGGTGTTCGGCCTCGGGGGCGCGGCGGTCCTGGTACTCGAGTTCGCCGGCGTCCAGGCCGCGTTCGCCAATGACGATGCGGTGCGGGATGCCGATCAGCTCCATGTCGGCGAACATCACGCCGGGGCGCTGTCCGCGGTCGTCCAGCAGGACCTCGAAGCCGGCTGCCTGCAGGTCGTCGTGGAGCTTCTCCGCTGCCTCGCGCACGCGCTGGGATTTCTTCGCGCCGATCGGGCACAGCGCGATATCGAAGGGCGCGATGGCGGTGGGCCAGCAGATGCCGCGCTCGTCGGAGTTCTGCTCGATGGCCGCCGCCACGACGCGCGAGACGCCGATGCCATAGCAGCCCATGGTCACGACCTGTTCGCGGCCGTCCTCGTCCAGCACGCGGGCGCCCAGGGCCTGGCTGTACTTGTCGCCCAGCTGGAAGATGTGGCCGACCTCGATGCCGCGACGGATTTCGATGGGACCGGAGCCGTCGGGGGCCGGTTCGCCCTCGGTGATGTTGCGCAGGTCCGCGCTCTCCGGTTGCGGCAGGTCGCGGCCCCAGTTCACGCCGGTCAGGTGATGGCCGTCTTCGTTGGCGCCGACCACGAAGTCGGCCATGCCCAGCATCGCCTGGTCGGCCAGCACCGGGATCGGGCTGCCCACCGGGCCCAGCGAGCCGGGGTCGGCGCCGAATGCGGTGCGGATCTCGGCCGCCTCGGCCATGCGCAGCGGTTCGGCGATCCAGGGGTGCTTCTCGGCCTTGACCGCGTTCAGTTCGTGGTCGCCGCGCAGCACGATGGCGACCAGGTCGGCGTCGATCTCTTCGGAGGCGGCGACCACCAGGGTCTTTACCGTCTGCTCGGTCGGGATGTTCAGGAACCCCGCCAGCTCGTCGATGGTGTGCACGTCGGGTGTGGCGATCTTCGCCATCTCCGTGCCGGGTGCCGGGGCCGGGTCCGGCTGAGGGCAGGGGGCCAGTTCGACGTTGGCGGCGAAGCCGGCCGGGGAGAAGGCGATGGCGTCCTCGCCGGAGCTGGCGAGGACGTGAAATTCGTGCGACGCATTGCCGCCGATGGCGCCGGTGTCGGCCTCCACCGCGCGGAAGTCCAGCCCGCAGCGTTCGAAGATGCGGGTGTAGGCGGCGTGCATCTGGCGGTAGGTCTCGGCCAGCGAGTCGCCGTCGATGTGGAACGAGTAGGCGTCCTTCATCAGGAACTCGCGCGCGCGCATGATCCCGAAGCGCGGGCGGCGCTCGTCGCGGAACTTGGTCTGGATCTGGTAGTAGTTGATCGGCAGCTGGCGGTAGCTGCGGACCTCGCGGCGTACCAGGTCCGTGATGACCTCCTCGTGGGTCGGGCCGAAGCAGAAGTCGCGGTCGTGGCGGTCCTTCAGGCGCAGCAGCTCGGCGCCGTAGAAGTCCCAGCGCCCGGATTCCTGCCACAGCTCGGCGGGCTGCACCGCCGGCATCAGCACCTCCAGCGCCCCGGCGCGGTTCATTTCCTCGCGCACGATGCCCTCGACCCGGCGCAGCACGCGCAGCCCCAGTGGCAGCCAGGTGTACAGCCCGGAGGCCAGCCGGCGGATGTAGCCGGCGCGCAGCATCAGCTGGTGGGAGATGATCTCGGCGTCGGCCGGGGTTTCCTTCAGGGTGTTCAGCGGGAATTGCGAGACGCGCATCGGGGGCAGTCCGTGGTTGATGGCTGGAAAGGGTTCAGAACGTGGTGCCGTTGGTGCCCCAGAAGTGGCGCGGGGCATCGGCGAATTCGATATAGACGCGGGCGGGTTCGATACCCAGCTCAGCCTGCAGGGCGTCGCACAGCTTGCGCGACAGCTCGCGGGTCAGGCCCTCGGGCAGGCCGATGCTCTTGAGCTCGCAGTAGGCGAGCGCATCGGTACTGCCGCCAAAGCACATGGCCGGGTTATGCGTGCAGGCCACCATCACGTAGCCCTCGGGCTTGCCCAGCCAGTCGGCGACCTGCGCGGACAGGCGCTGGCTGAGGCCGGTGGCATCGTCCGGCAGGGCGGTATTGGTCTCGACTCGCAGCAGCGGCATGGCGTCCTCCAGATCTTGTGTGGTTCCCGGATCGGTCGCCATGATACGGGGAGCGCGGGTGCGCTGCAGCGTCCCGGCGAGTCGCCGGGGTGGGTGAAACCCTTGTCAGGGTGGCTATACTCGCTGCGAGGGAGCGGACCGGTCGCGGGAGGATGCGCCCGGATTGCGTTCAGCATCAGGAAATAATAAATTAGAAAAAGCTAATATATGGAGCCGGGACAAGTGCGAGACGGCCCATCCCCGGCGACCTCACCAAGCAAGGAAAGACCCCATGACACGAATCCGGATGCGCCACACCCTGTGGGCCCTGCTGCTGTTGCCGTTTGCGGCCCAGGCGGAGCTGCCGTTCGACACGGCCACCGCGGAACGCCAGACGATTGCCCAGGAACGCATCCTGGATGGCCGCGTCGAGGCGGTGCAGCGGTCCACGATCTCCGCCCAGACGTCCGGGCGCATCCGCGAGATCTACGTGGACGTGGATGACTTCGTCGAGGTCGACGAGCTCCTGGTTCGGGTCAGCGATACCGAGCAGCAGGCTCGTGTGAGCCAGGCAGAGGGCGATCTGGCCGACGCCCGCGCCCGCTTCAACGAGGCGCGTTCGGAGTTCGACCGGATTGAGGATGTGTTCGAGCGGGGGGTGGTCTCGCGCTCCGAGTTCGACCGCGCCGAGGCCGCGCTGGGTTCGGCGCGTGCCCGCCTGCGCTCGGCCGAAGGTCGGGTCGAGGAGGCCCGCGAGCAGCTCGGCTACACCGAGGTGTATGCGCCGTATTCCGGGATCGTCACCGAGCGTCATGTCGAGGTCGGCGAATCGGTCAGCCCGGGTTCACCGCTGCTGTCCGGGATCAGCCTGGATCAGTTGCGCGTTGCCGTGGATGTGCCGCAGCGCCTGATCCACAACGTGCGCGAGCGGCGCAGTGCCGAGGTCCTGCTGAACGGGGACCGGGTGGCGGCCGAGAGCCTGACTATCTTCCCCTATGCCGACCCGGCCAGCTCCACCTTCCGGATTCGCGTGAACCTGCCGGAGCAGCAGGACCTGGGCCTTTTCCCCGGCATGTTCGTGAAGACCGCCTTCGTGGTGGAGGACGTTGAACGCCTGCTGGTGCCGGTGGAGGCCGTGGTCTATCGCAGCGAGGTTATTGCCGTGTACGTCGTCGATGAGGACGATCGGGTCGCGTTCCGCCAGGTGCGGGTCGGGCGCCAGCATGACGGCATGATCGAGATCCTCGGCGGTCTGGACGACGATGAACGCGTGGCGCTGGATCCGGTGCATGCGCAGATCTATCTGAAGGAACATCAGCAGGTGAACCGATGAGCGATGCCGGCACGGAGGGGGCGTCCGAGCGCATGGGGATCTCCGGGCGCATTGCCAAGGCCTTCCTGACTACCCAGATCACCCCGCTGCTGGCCCTGATCGGTCTGCTGCTGGGGTTGTTCGCGATCCTGGTCACGCCGCGCGAGGAAGAGCCGCAGATCAACGTGACCATGGCCGATGTGTTCATCCCGTTCCCGGGGGCGAGCGCGCAGGAGGTGGCCCAGCTGGTGGCCACGCCGGCCGAACAGGTGCTCTCGGAGATCGAGGGCATCGACGACATCTATTCGACCTCGCGCCCGAACATGGCGCAGATCACCATCCAGTTCGAGGTCGGCGAGGATCGCACCGCGGCACTGGTGCGCCTGTACAACCAGGTGTTCTCCAACCAGGACTGGTTGCCCCAGGGGCTGGGGGTCGGCGAGCCGATCATCAAGCCGATGGGGATCGACGACGTGCCGATCGTCAACGTGACCCTGTGGACCGAGGATCCCGAGCGCGGCGGGCACGACCTGCTGCGTGTGGCGCACGGCATCGAGGCCGAGCTCAAGCGCGTGCCGGGCACCCGCGACATCTACACCGTCGGTGGGCCGGATCACGTGGTGCATGTGCGCTTCAAGCCGGAGACCCTGGCGGCCCACAACCTGTCGGTGGACGACCTGCGCGACAGCCTTCAGGCCTCGAACTTCTCGCGCGATGCTGGCCGGCTGTACCAGGACGACGAGGAAATCCTGATCCAGGCCGGCGACTTCATCACCGAGCCCGAGGCGTTCGCCAGCCTGGTGGTCGGGATGCACGAGGATCGCCCGGTCTACCTGTCGGATGTTGCCGAGGTGGTACAGGGTCCGGCCTATGCCACCGAGCATGTGCGCTTTGCCCATGGCGCCGCCGCGGGGGATCGCGCGCGCCTGGGTGATAGCCATCCGGCGGTCACGGTGGCGATCGCGAAGCAGCCGGGGACCAATGCCCCGGATATCGCCGATGCCCTGGTCGAGCGGCTGGAGCAGTTGCGCGGGACCTACATCCCGGACGGCATCGAGACGACCATTACCCGCAATTACGGCCAGACCGCGGACGACAAGGCCAACACGCTGATCCAGAAGCTGATCCTGGCAACCGCCTCGGTGGTCATCCTGGTGTGGATCGCGCTGGGCTGGCGCGAGGCGTTTATCGTTGGCGTGGCGGTGGTGATCACCCTGGCGATCACGCTGTTTGCCTCCTGGGCCTACGGCTTCACACTTAACCGGGTGTCGCTGTTCGCGCTGATCTTCTCCATCGGGATACTGGTGGATGACGCCATCGTCGTGGTCGAGAACATCCACCGGCACATGGCCAAGGGCGGCAAGAAGTTCATCGAGGCGATTCCGCTCGCGGTGGACGAGGTGGGCGGACCGACGATCCTCGCGACCTTTGCGGTGATTGCGGCACTGTTGCCGATGGCCTTCGTGACCGGCCTGATGGGCCCGTACATGAGCCCGATCCCGATCAACGCCTCGATGGGGATGATCATCTCGCTGGCGGTGGCCTACGTAGTCACGCCCTGGCTGACCTACAAGGTCCTGCGTCGCCAGGCCGAGAAGCATGAGCATGCCGCGCCGGCCAGTGGTGGTCATGGCGCGGAGGGCGAGAGCGCCTCGGCCGGGCTGATGAAGCTCTTCAACACCCTGCTGCTGCCCTTCCTTGGTACTGGCGGACGCAAGAAGGTCAACCGCCTGGCGCTGTGGGTGGGCACCCTGGTGCTGATTCTGGCCTCGGTGTCGCTGGCGTACTTCCAGCTGGTGGTCATGAAGATGCTGCCGTTCGACGACAAGTCGGAGTTCCAGGTGGTGCTGGACATGCCGGAAGGGACCAGCCTGGAACGGACCTCCCGCGTGCTGGCGGAGATGGGGGACTACCTGAAGACGGTCCCCGAGGTGCACAACGTGCAGACCTACGCGGGCACCGCGGCGCCGATCAACTTCAACGGCCTGGTGCGTCAGTACTACCTGCGCGAGGGCTCGCACGTCGGCGACATTCAGGTGAACCTGGTCGATTCCTACGAGCGCGATCGCAAGAGCCACGCGGTGGCCCTCGGCGTGCGCGAGGCGATCAACGCGATCGCCGATCGGCATGGCGCGGCGGTCAAGGTGGTCGAGGTCCCGCCGGGGCCGCCGGTGATGTCGCCGATCGTCGCCGAGATCTACGGACCGGACTACGACGGCCAGATCGAGATCGCCCGGCAGGTGCGCGAGCGTTTCGAGAACACCGATGGCCTTACCGATATCGACGACTCGGTCGAGTATCCCGGGCAGAAGAAGATCCTGCAGGTCGACCGCGAACGCGCCGCGCGCCTGGGTGTGTCGCAACAGGCGGTGGTGCAGGCGATCGAGACCGCCCTGTCGGGTGAGGACGTGACCTACCTCTACGGCTCCAACGTAAAGTACGCGGTGCCCGTGCGCCTGGAGTTCGAGCAGGCCGAGAAGGGCAGCCTGGACCCGGTGCTCGGGCTCAAGGTGCGCTCGCGCGACGGCACGCTGGTGCCGCTGTCCGAGGTCGTCAATGTCGTCGACTCGAGTCTCGAGCACTCGATCCACCACAAGAACCTGCTGCCGGTGGTCTACGTGATGGGCGACCTGGCCGGTGGGCTGGATAGCCCGCTGTACGGCATATTCGACATGTTCTTCGGCCTGCGCGACCAGCCCATGGCCTACGACGAGCCGCTGGAGCAGCTGTTTATCAGTCAGCCGGACAATCCCTACAACTTCTCGCTGAAGTGGGATGGCGAGTGGCAGGTGACCTACGAGACCTTCCGCGACATGGGGATCGCCTACTCGGTGGGGCTGCTCCTGATCTACCTGCTGGTGGTGGCGCAGTTCCGCTCGTACATGGTGCCGCTGATCATCATGGCGCCGATCCCGCTGACCGTAATCGGGGTGATGCCGGGGCATGCCTTCATGGATGCCTTCTTCATGGACGCCAAGTTCACCGCAACCTCGATGATCGGGATGATCGCGCTGGCCGGGATCATCGTGCGCAACTCCATCCTGCTGGTGGACTTCATCAACGAGGAGATTCGCCGCGGCGTGGATGTGATCGAGGCGGTGGTGCACGCCGGTGCGGTGCGCGCCAAGCCGATCGTGCTGACCGGCCTGGCGGCGATGGTCGGGGCCGGGTTCATCCTCGACGACCCGATCTTCTCCGGCCTGGCGATCTCGCTGATCTTCGGCGTGTTCGTCTCCACGCTGCTGACGCTGGTGATCATCCCGGTGCTGTACTACCTGTACGTGCGCACCCGGGTCGACCTGATCCGCGCCCAGACGGCGTAAGCCAAACCGGCCATCGCGAGGAGCGCAGCGACGTGGCGATCTACACGGCCGGCCCCGGCGC
The DNA here is from genome assembly GCF_000377825.1 of Thioalkalivibrio sp. AKL9. Taxonomy (NCBI): domain Bacteria; kingdom Pseudomonadati; phylum Pseudomonadota; class Gammaproteobacteria; order Chromatiales; family Ectothiorhodospiraceae; genus Thioalkalivibrio; species Thioalkalivibrio sp. AKL9. The sequence goes on from NZ_KB905115.1 coordinate 56,023, forward strand.
CGGCTAGGGCGAACGTCGGGGGGTTCGTCCGGAGATTACTCGCTGCGCTCGCCCTTCGGGCCGGCCTGCGGCCGTTCAACGCGCTTCGCGCTTTTGTGCCACGGCCCCTTCGGGGCCTCGCAATGACGTGACTGGAGTCCGGCGTTTTCGCCATCGGTGCGTGACCGGCTACAATCGGCGCCATCTAACCGAATGGGAGTCGCTCGATGGATGTCGAGATGGGAGAGAACGGCCTGAATGTCCTCGGAATCAGCCGTGAGCAGTGCGCCACCCTGGTCGAGGTGCTGAAAGCCAGCGAGGACCAGCGCTTCATGGACGACCCCGAACTGCGCAAGCTGTTCAAGCTGCTGGCCGTACTGCAGAGCGATCTGTGGGACGACATGACCGCCGGGGAATTCGACTTTACCCCCTACAAGAAACAGTAGCGTTCACTGGCGTCGCTCCAGGCGCCTGCACCGGAGCCGTCCATGCCCGACAATGAATCCCGCCGGCCGTCCAATTTCGTGATCGGCAATATCTTCCTTGGTGCTGCCGCCATCATGCTGTTTTTCTTCGTGACGCTCTGGGAGGTCCTCGGGGTGTTCGCGCTGCTCATGTGGATGGGGCTGGCCGCCATCGGGGTCTACTTCATCGTGAAAGACAAGGACATCAACCCGGGCGGCCCGCCGAACTGACCCGTTGCATTCGTTACAGCCAACGGCCGTGAACCCGGCCCCGGCATCGCCGGGGCTGGCGCGTTTGCGGGGCGAGTTTCTCGAGTCCCTGGCCCAGCGGGTTGCGGAACTGGAGCGGCTGTCCCGGGCCCTCGACGGTTCGGCCCAGGATGGCGACCGGCTGACCACGCTGTACCGCGAGGCCCAGACCCTGGCGCAGGCCGCCCAGATTTTCGATATCGGATTGATTCGCGCGGTGGCTGAATCGCTGTGTGCCGCCCTGGCCGGCGTTCGTCGTGCCCCGGCCGGGCCGGATCGCGACCTGATCCATGCCGGGGTTCGGCGCCTCGCGATGAGTGTTGAGGCCTACCGGCAGCGTGCGCGTCCGGTCGCGCAGGCCCGCATGCAGCCCTTGGGCGGGCGCCCGGCCGAAACGCGGGTGTGCCTGATCGACGACGGTGGCGAGGCCGGCGACGAGATCGCTCGCATGCTCGACGAGCAGGGCTTTCGCGTGACGCGGGGTGAAATGGGTGGCACTGGGACCGATAGTGCCCCTGAGGACGCCCCTTTATCCGCCGTGGTGCTGTGCGCCGATACCGTGGCCACGGACGGTGGCGGGTTGCCCGGCTTGGGGGCCGCGTTGGGTAGCGGTCTGCCGGTGCTGGCTGTTGCGCGCAGCTGGAGTTCCGGGGCGCGACTCGAATGCGTGCGCCAAGGCGTGGCGCGTTGTCTTGATCATCCGCTGGCCACGGACACCCTGATCGAGCAGTTGATACAGATCGGCGGCCTGATCGTCGATTCGGACTACCGCGTGCTGCTGGTCAAGAATGATGCGGCCGACGGCGGCCTCGAGTCGTACCTGACTGGCGCCGGTCTGGGTGTAGCCACCGCCTCCGATCCGGAGGTCGTCCGACGTCATCTGCGCGAGGCCGGCGCGGATGTGGTCGTCCTGGATCTGCAGGGGCTAGCCGAACCGGTGGAGTCGTTTGTCGCGTTGCTGCGCACCCGGGACAATGGTGGCGCGATCCCGCTGCTTCTGTTGACCGAGGATCCCAGTCGGATCAATCACCTGATGACGTTGCATCCAGGGGTTGCCGGGGTGTTCCTGAAGCCGGTGGAGCCGGCGCGAGTCGCGGCAACCATCACCGCACGGGCGCGCCAGATGCGCCAGATTGACGGGGTCAGCCAGGCCTATCGGGATGCGCTGTACGAGCGCGAGCGCGAGCACGTGGCGGTCAACGAGCACTCCCTGGTCAGCATCGCCGATATCGCCGGCAATATCATCTACGCCAACGAGCGGTTCGCGCGGGTGAGCGGCTACGCCGTGTCCGAGCTTATGGGGTGCAACCACCGGATCCTGAAGTCCGGGCAACATCCGCCGGAGTTCTACGCCGACTTGTGGGAGACCATTGCCGCCGGCCAGATCTGGCGGGGCGAGGTGTGCAACCGGGCGCGCAGTGGATCGCTGTACTGGGTGGAGACCACCATCGTCCCGTATCTCGGAAGCAACGGTCGTCCCTACCAGTACGTGTCGATTCGCACCGAGATCACCCACGTGAAGCATCAGGAGCACCGCCTGCGTTCGAGCCAGACCTTCGCCAACATGGGGACCTGGGAGTGGGCGCCGAACCGCGAGGCGCTGGGCTGGTCGGAGCGCATCCCGCCGCTTCTGGGCTATCCCGAGGGCGGGCTGGAGCCGACGGTCTCCAATTTCTTGGATGCCGTGCATCCCGATGATCGCGCCCGGGTACGCACCGCCATCGCCAGCAGCCTACGCCGCGGTTCCTACCTCGAGCTGGAACACCGGGTGATGTGGCCGGACGGGTCGGAACACTGGCTGCTGGAACGTGGCGACGTGGTGCGCGGCCAGGACGGCGAGATCCTGTACATGCTGGGCGTGATGCAGGACATCACCAAGCGCAAGAATTCCGAGCTGGCGCTGTCCGACCTGTCCACCCGCCTGCTGGAGTCGCAACGGCTCGCGCGTATCGGCAACTGGGAGATGGATGCGCTTGATGGGCGGATCACCTGGTCCCGGGTGCTCCGCGAGATCTTCGAGCTGGATGCCGAAGACGCGCCGCTCGAACGTGACGACTACCTGAACCTGGTTCACCCGGAGGACCGCCATCAGGTCGAGAGCTTCCTGGCTGGCGTCGGCGAGAGTCGGCACCACGAGATCAACCACCGGGTGGAGCTGCCCGGCGGACGCATCCGCTTTGTCCACATGATCGCGAGCGGACGCTTCGATAGCGACGGCCGATTGACGCACGTCGGCGGAAGCTTGCAGGACATCACCGAGCTGCACCAGGCGCAGGAACACCTGGCGTTGTTCCAGCGCATCTTCGAAGCCTCCGAACAGGGGATCGAGGTGGTGGATCGCGAAGGCCGCTTCGTCTACGTCAATCTGGCTGCTCTGGAGATGCTGGGCTACCGTTCGGAGGAGTTGCTGGGCCGGGATTTCCACGAGCTGGGGATCATCCCGGCGGAGAACAAAAAGGAGGAGCAGGAGATCGACCAGGTGCTGGCCGAGGGCGGGGCCTGGACGGGCAAGCTGCCCCAGCGCTGTGCCAACGGGGCCGTGTTTATTACGGCCAGCACGATCGGCGTGGTGCGCGATGCCCGCGGGGAGCCGCAATACGGCTTCAACATCTTCAGTGATTTTACCGACGAATTGCGCCGTCGCTCGGAGCTCCATCGGGCCCGCGAGACGGCCGAGGCGGCCAACCGCGCCAAATCCGACTTCCTTTCCAACATGAGCCACGAACTGCGCACGCCGATGAATGCCGTTCTCGGCTTTGCCCAGTTGCTGGAGAGCGATCCGGCGCTGGATGGACACCAGCGTGGCCACCTGGAGGAGATCACGCGCGCGGGCCGGCACCTGCTGGACCTGATCAACGAGATCCTGGACCTGGCCCGAATCGAGGCCGGTCGCATGCGGGTCGAGCCGGAACCGGTGGCGCCGGGGCCCGTCCTGGAGGAGTGTCTGTCCCTGCTGGAGCCCATGGCACGCGAGTGTCGCGTGGAGCTTGAGCCGGACGCCCTGCCGACCGTGATGTTGCAGGCCGATCCGCGGCGGCTAAAGCAGGTGCTCCTGAACCTGCTCTCCAATGCGATCAAGTACAACCGGCCCGGCGAAAGCGTGCGTGTGAGTGGCGAGGTGGGGGACGCTGATGTGCGGATCGCTGTGCGTGACAGCGGGCCGGGCCTGACCGAGGAACAGTGCCGGCGGTTGTTCCAGCCGTTCGAACGGCTGGCGGCGGAGGAGCAAGGGATCGAGGGCAGCGGTGTCGGGCTTGCGGTTACCCGCAATCTGGTCGACCTGGTGGGGGGCGAGATCGGGGTCGACAGCGTGCCGGGAGAGGGCAGTACCTTCTGGTTCCGTCTGCCCCGGGCCCGTGACCGGATGCCGTCCGGCACCGGGGACGATGCGGCACTGCCCGGCGGCTCCGGCGCGCCGGGCGACTGCCGCGTGCTTTGCATTGAGGACCACGATGCCAACCAGCGTCTGATGCGCGAGATGCTCAAACAGCAGGGCGCGGCCGACTGCCGCATGGCGGAATCCGCCGCCGAGGGACTCGACATGGCCCTGCGGGATCCGCCCGAGCTGATCCTGCTGGACCTGAACCTGCCGGTGATGGATGGGTTTCAGGTGCTGCGCGCGTTGCGGGCCGAGCCGGAGCTGGCCGCGATCCCGGTAATTGCGGTGACCGCCGATGCCACGGATGCCACGCGCCAGCGGGCCGAACAGGCCGGTTTCAACGACCTGTTGACCAAGCCGATCGGTGCGAGTGACCTCCTGCGGGCGCTGGATCACTGCCGCGCGAGTCGCCCGGACGGTTGACCCCGCGAGGGAGTGCGTCGCGCACGCCGTCCTACAAGAAGAGGAAGCCGACGATTGCCACCGCCGCGATCACCGCGACGGCATCCGCCGTCAGCGCGGCGGCCAGGGTGTGGCGCACGCGCTTGATGCCGATGGCGCCAAAGTACACGGCGAGCACGTAGAAGGTGGTCTCGGTCGAGCCCTGCAGGGTCGAGACCAGGATGCCGACATGCGTGTCCGGCCCGGTGGCCGGATCCTGCATGATGCCGGCCATGATGCCGTAGGCGCCGGAGCCGGACAGCGGGCGCAGCAGCGCCATCGGCAGCGCCTCGGCCGGCAGGCCGAACGGCGTGGTCAATGGCCCGACCAGCCCGACAAACATCCCCAGTGCCCCGCTCTCGCGCAGCATGCCCACCGCGACCAGGATCGCGACCAGGTAGGGGATGATGCGCAGCGCGACATTGAAACCCTCCTTCGCCCCCTCCACGAACACCTCGTAGACCGGTACGCCGCGCATGACGCCGTAGGACAGGAAACCCACGACCAGCCCGGGGATGATCCACGGCGCGATCGCCTGGCCGTAGAGGATGGTCAGCGGGATGATTGCGAGCACTCCGGCCAGCACGGTCAGCGAGACCCACGCGGGATAGCCCTCGGTGGGGACCTCGATGTTCATCGGTTGCTGGTTGGCCGTGTCCGCTGTCGGGTCGGCGTCCTGGGTCGGCTCGGCGGTCGCCTCCCGGCCGGCCTCGCGCATGGTGTCGTCCAGCTCGCTCGCGTCATCCGCGGACGTCTGGTCCGGATCAATGCTGCGAGTTGCCGGTGGTGGCAGGAAGTAGCGCTGCAGGATCAGCGCGCTGGCGATGCCGGCGATGGTCGCGAACAGGGTCGCGAACAGCGTGGTCGGCAGGATCGCGGCCGGGGCCTCGGAACCCAGCGAGGCGCGCAGGGCGATCACGCCGGTGGGCAGCAGCGTGATGCTGGAGGTGTTGATCGCCAGGAACAGCGCCATCGCATTGGTCGCGGTGCCCGGGTGCGGGTTCAGCTTCTCCAGCTCCTGCATCGCGCGGATACCGAACGGCGTGGCGGCGTTGCCAAGACCCAGGATGTTCGCGGAGAAGTTCAGGATCATCGCGCCCATCGCCGGGTGTTCGGGCGGCACCGACGGGAACAGGCGCACCATCAGTGGCCGCAGCAGCCGCGCCAGTACGGTCAGCAGGCCACCGGCCTCGGCGATCTTCATCAGGCCCAGGAACAGGGCCATCACCCCGATCAGCCCCAGTGCCAGCTCCACCGCGGAACCGGCGGCCTCGATCGCGCCCTCGGACAGGGCCTGCATCGGTTGTTCGTCGGGATCGGTAGAGCGGATCTCGCGGATCGCGGCCGTCGCCACGGCGATCACGATCAGCGCGAGAAAGATCAGGTTCATGCGGTGCAGTGTGCCACGGTCAGCGGTTCTCCCCGCGTGATACACCGCGCAGCACGGCATCCATCGCGCGGGCCGGTAGCAGCCACTTGAGGAAGGCGAACAGCCGCGTGGGGAAGGTCACGTGATAGCGCACCCGCGGGCGGCGGGCCTCCAGGGCGTGCACGACACAGCGCGCGACGGCCTCGGGCCCCAGCGTGAACGGTGCATCGGCCTCGGCGTCCGCCATGCGGGCCTCGGCGGCGCGGTAGGTCTCCTGCCAGGGGCCGTGTTCGCGCTGGACGTGGTAGCGAAAGGCCTTCAGCGCGTTGGCGCGGAACGCGCTGCGGATCGGCCCCGGCTCGATCAGGGCGACATGGATGCCGGTGCCGTGGAGTTCCTGGCGCAGGGTGTCGCTCATGCCCTCGATCGCGAATTTGGAGGTCACGTAGGCCCCGCGCAGGCGCAGGGCGACCAGGCCCAGGACCGAGCTGTTCTGGATGATGCGGCCTTCGCCGGCGCGGCGCATGGCGGGCAGGACGGCGTTGGTCAATTCCAGCCAGCCGAGGACGTTGGTCTCCAGCTGCGCGCGCAGCGTGGCGCGGTTCAGATCCTCCACGGCGCCGGGCTGGCCGTAGGCGCCGTTGTTGAACAGGGCATACAGATGGCCGTCGGTCCGGTGAAGGATCTCGGTGACCGCGCTGTGGATGCTGGCGGAGTCGTCCAGATCCAGCTGCAAGGCCTCGAAGCCGTCCTTCTTCAGCCGGGCGACATCCTCGCCGCGCCGGGCGGTGGCGAACACGCGGTAGCCGCGATCACGCAGCACGCGTGCGGTACAGGCCCCGATGCCGCTGGAGCAGCCGGTGATCAGGACGGCGCGGGAAGCAGTGTCACTCACGGCGGCGCGCTCAGTAGGTCAGGGTGGCGACGCCGTCCTCGACGACCTCGCCGATGAAGGCACCGCCGCCGCGCATCCCGTCCAGTTCCGGCACTGCGTTGTCCAGCGTCAGGCCGTTCTCGCTCATCGCTCCGGCGCAGGCGTAGAAGGCGCAGCCGGCCTCGTGGGCGTCCTGCATGAAGCTGTAGACGGACTTCTCCCTGGCCTCGCCGGGGTAGATGGTCTCCGCCACGCCCTGACGCAGCAGGCGTGTGGTGCCGGCGGCGAAGTAGATCTCCACCTCGAGATCCATCGCGGCGGCGACGGTGGCCTGGAAGAAGGGCGCCCCCAGCGTGCCAGGGCGGTCCAGGTCCAGGTTCAGCAGCATGATCACGATCTTTTCGGCCATGACAGGTCCTTGCGCGGTCGTATCGTCGAGTTGGGGGTGAATGATCCGCGCTCCGACCGCCCGGCGCAAACCCCAGCGCGGATTGGCCGGGCAGCATCAAGAGACGCCCCCGGTGGCGGCGGATATCGGCTGCATGGCCCTGAACGGCTCCCGCCTTGTCGTCATCCCGGACGCGTTCGAGCCGTACCCACCGCCGTCATTCCGGACACATTCGCGTCGTCCCCACTGCCGTCATCCCGGACGCGTTCGAGCCGTACCCACCGCCGTCATTCCGGACACATTCGCGTCGTCCCCACTGCCGTCATCCCGGACGCGTTCGAGCCGTACCCACCGCCGTCATTCCGGACACATTCGCGTCGTCCCCACTGCCGTCATCCCGGACACCGCGTAGCGGTGATCCGGGATCTCCCCGGTCGGGAAGGGGCTGACGCTGGAGATCCCGGCTCTACGCTGCGCGTCCGCCGGGATGACGTTGAGGGGGGCAGGAGAGCGGGCTGCCCATGCTTGCCGGAGAAATACCGTTCTGGATTATGAAAACGGATTGTCGGAAGCGAAGGCCTTTCATTCCCCGAAAACGGCCGCATAATACGCCTCAACCCGTGTTTTCGCGGATGCATTCCGAGGATTCCAGTCATGCCCATTTACGAATACCAGTGCAAGGATTGCGGCGAGGTCTCCGAGATCCTGCAGAAGATCTCCGATCCGCCGGCCACCATTTGCCCGGAGTGTGGTGCCGAGGCCCTGACCAAGCAGGTGTCAGCGGCCGGCTTCCGTCTGGCCGGCGGCGGCTGGTACGAGACCGACTTCAAGAAGGACGGCAAGCGCAACCTGAAAGAGGGCAGCAGCTCGGCCACCAGTTCCAGCGGCAGTAGCTCAACGAAGTCGGACGCCTCCGGAAAGTCCGCATCTTCCGGTAGCGCCAAGACCGGTACCGCCGCGACCGGCACCTGATCAATGCTGGTCTCCCTGCGCCGCTATCTGATTGCAGGGCTGCTGGTCTGGCTGCCGCTGATCGTCACCGGCTTCATTATCAAGCTGCTGGTCGACCTGCTGGATTTCACCATCCTCCTTCTGCCGCCGCCCTGGCGGCCGGAGGCGATTCTCGGCTTCTCCATCCCGGGTGCCGGCATCGTGCTGGCGGTGGTGGTGGTGTTCGTGACCGGGGTGGTGGTGGCCAATATCGTTGGGCGCAAGCTGGTGTCGGTGGGCGAATCGATCGTCCGCCGCATCCCGCTGGTCAGTTCGATCTACGGCGCCGTCAAACAGGTCACCGAGACCGTGCTGTCCGACGGCGGGCAGGCGTTTCGCAAGGTGATGTTGATCGAGTATCCGCGCCGTGGCCTGTGGTCGGTGGGGTTCATGACCGGTGTCGCCGTCGGCGAGGTGCAGGACCGCACCGAGCGTGACGTCATCACCGTTTTCGTCCCGACCACGCCCAATCCCACCTCCGGCTTCGTGATCATGGTCCCGCGCGAGGAAGCCATCGAACTGGACATGACGGTGGAGGATGGTCTCAAGTTCGTGATGTCCATGGGGGTCGTGACACCGATGAGAAGCCCTGAAGAAGCGCCGGCGCCGGTTGCGCAGGGGCAGGGCAAATCGTAAGATTTCCGGCCTTTTCGCGGGTGCGAACGCCATGTTCGTCCCGTTTTCCCGACTCACCGTGCAGGCCCCTGGCGGGCGTGCCCTTCGGCTGGAACAGCGCAATGCGAACTCATCTGTGTGGACGTGTCACCGAGAACGAACTCGACTCGGAGGTGACCCTTTGCGGCTGGGTGAACCGCCGACGGGACCACGGGGGGGTGATCTTCGTGGACCTGCGCGACCATGCGGGCCTGGTCCAGGTGGTGTTTGACCCTGACCGCGAGGAGGTCTTCGCGCGCGCCGAGCAGCTGCGTACCGAGTACGTGATCCGCATGACCGGCCGCGTGCGCCGGCGCCCCGAGGGCACCGAGAATCCCGACCTGCCCACCGGCGCCGTGGAGATCCTCGGGCTCGAGCTGGAGGTCCTGAACGCCGCCAAGACCCCGCCGTTCCCGCTGGACGACGAAGACGTCGGCGAAGACACCCGCCTGCGCTATCGCTACATGGATCTGCGCCGCCCGTTGATGCAGCAGCGTCTGCGCCTGCGCGCGCAGGTCTCCGCGGCCATGCGCCGCTTCCTCGAGGACCGCGAGTTCCTCGACCTCGAGACCCCGATGCTGACCAAGGCCACACCGGAAGGTGCGCGTGACTACCTGGTGCCCAGCCGCACGCATCCGGGCAGCTTCTTTGCCCTGCCGCAGTCGCCGCAGCTGTTCAAGCAGTTGCTGATGATGTCCGGCATGGATCGTTACTACCAGATCACCCGCTGCTTCCGTGACGAGGACCTGCGCGCCGACCGCCAGCCGGAGTTCACCCAGCTGGACATGGAGATGGCGTTCGTCGACGAGGCGGATGTGATGGAGGTGACCGAGGGCCTGATTCGCCACCTGTTCCGCGAGGTCCAGGGCGTCGAGTTGCCGGATCCGTTCCCGCGCATGGCCTATGCCGAGGCGATGGCCCGCTTTGGCTCCGACAAGCCGGATCTGCGCATCCCGCTGGAGTTCACCGAGCTGACCGAGGTGATGCAGGCGGTGGAATTCAAGGTCTTCAACGGCCCGGCGAACGACCCCGAGGGCCGCGTGGCCGCGCTGCGCGTGCCGGGTGGTGCCAAGCTCACGCGCAAGGAGATCGACGTCTACACCGAGTACGTCGGCCGCTACGGCGCGAAGGGCCTGGCCTACATCAAGGTCAACGACCCGGCTGATATCGAGGGCGGGTTGCAGTCGCCTATCCTCAAGTTCCTGCCGGAAGACGTGACCCGGCAGATCCTGGAGAAGACCGCGGCCGCCGCCGGCGACCTGATCTTCTTCGGCGCGGACAAGGCCTCGGTGGTCAACGAGGCGATCGGCGCCCTGCGCGTGAAGATCGGCCACGACCTGGAGCTGGTCGAGGCAGGCTGGCAGCCGCTGTGGGTGGTCGACTTCCCGATGTTCGAGTACGACGACCAGGACAAGCGCCTGTACGCCCTGCATCACCCGTTCACCGCCCCGGCAGTGGACAGTCCGGAGGCGCTGCGCGCCAACCCGCGCGAGGCGCTGTCCCGCGCCTACGACATGGTGCTCAACGGCACCGAGGTCGGCGGCGGCTCCATCCGTATCCACAACCCCGAGATGCAGCAGGCCGCGTTCGAGGCCCTGGGCATCGGTGAGGAAGAGGCGCGCGAGAAGTTCGGCTTCCTGCTGGATGCCCTGAACTTCGGTGCCCCGCCGCACGGCGGCCTGGCCTTTGGCCTCGACCGCCTGGTGATGCTGATGAGCGGTGCCCACTCGATCCGCGACGTGATGGCCTTCCCCAAGACCCAGACCGCCGCCTGCCTGCTGACCGACGCCCCGGCCCCGGTCGGCGAGAAGCAGCTGCGCGAGCTGGGTATCCGTCTGCGTCCCAGCGCCACGCAACAGGCCGAGTAACCGCTTGTCCGGCCGAACGCCATGACCGGCATGCGCAGCAGTGTGGTCATGGTCCATGGCTGGCACATGCCGGGCCTGGAGATGGCCCTGCTGGGCCGCCGTTTGCGCGCGGCCGGCCACGAGGTTCACGGGTTCCGCTATGCCTCGCGCCGGCAAACGCCGGAGCAGGCCGCGCGCGCCCTGGCTGCGTTTCTCGAGGATGTCCCCGGCGACCTCGTGCACCTGGTTGCCCATAGCCTGGGCGGTGTGATCGTGCGCCACCTGTTCGAGGTCGCGCCGGTGCAGCGCCCTGGGCGTATCGTGATGCTGGGTTCGCCGCTGCAGGGCAGTCGTGTGGCCGCGCGCCTCGCGCAGAACCGAATTGGCCGCTGGTGGCTGGGCGCCGCCCTGGACCGTGGCCTGCTCGGCGGCAGTCCCGTCCTGCGCGGTCGCGACGTCGGCATGATCGCCGGCAGCAAGCCGTTCGGGCCGGGGCCCTGGGTCGCGCCGCTCCCGGATCCGCACGATGGCACGGTCGCGGTGGACGAGACGCGCGGCCCGGAGGTCTCGCGCCACCTCACCATGCCGGTCTCCCACTTCGGCATGCTGGTCAACCGTCTGCTGGTCCAGGAGACCCTCCATTTCCTGGAAACGGGCGAGTTCCTGCCATAACCCCAGCGGGCCCGACCCCACCGCCGCCCCCGTCATTGCGAGGAGCGCAGCGACGAAGCAATCTCCGTCCGGAACCAACGGATCGTGACTCCAGCGCTCTGCCAGCGTGAGGAGATTGCCACGGCCCCTTCGGGGCCTCGCAATGACGGGGCTTGTGCGGTTGGTGACGCGCTGCGCGTCCTTCTTCGGGCCGGCCTGCGGCCGTTCAACGCAGCTTCGCTGCTTTTGTGCTTCGTCGCTGCGCTCCTCGCGATGACGGGGGAGGGAAGAGGCGGTGTGGGTGAGTGCTGCGCCGGCATCCGTGATTACCGCCGCGCCAGCGATTAGACTGTGCGGGTCCTGCGGCTCGGTGGAATCCCGGGGCCGCTGCAACCGAACCCAATTCAAGGAGTCGTGACCGAATGGCAGGCCACAGCAAGTGGGCGAACATCCAGCATCGCAAGAATGCCCAGGACGCCAAGCGCGGCAAACTCTTCACCAAGCTGATCCGCGAGATCACCGTGGCTGCGCGCCAGGGCGGCTCGGACCCGGAGACCAACCCGCGCCTGCGCCTGGCGATCGACAAGGCGCTGGGCGCCAACATGACCCGCGACACCATCGAGCGCGCGGCCAAGCGCGGGGCGGGTGAGAGCGACGGCGATAACGTCGAGGAGATCCGCTACGAGGGCTACGGTCCGGGCGGCGCGGCCATCCTGGTCGACTGCATGACCGACAATCGCAACCGCACGGTCGCCGAGGTGCGCCACGCCTTCTCCAAGATGGGCGGCAACCTGGGTACCGACGGTTCGGTGGCCTATCTCTTCCAGAACAAGGGGGTGATCCGCTTCGCCCCCGGGCTGGACGAAGAGGTGGTGATGGAGGCCGCGCTGGAGGGCGGGGCCGAAGACGTCCAGGTCGAGGATGACGGTTCCATTGAGGTCATCACCGAACCCGATACCTATCAGGACGTCCGCGCCGCGCTGGCGGAACGCGAACTCCAGCCGGAGGATGCCGAGGTCACTTGGCGCCCGGAGACGCTCGCGCCCCTGGATGCGGAGACCGCCGAGTCGATCCTCAAGCTGCTGGACATGCTCGACGACCTGGATGACGTGCAGAACGTCTTCACCAATGCCGACTTTCCCGACGAGGTCAGCGGTGACTGATCCGGCCGCCGCGTGACCGGCGTGCGCATCCTCGGGATCGACCCCGGTTCCCGGATCACCGGCTTCGCGGTCGTCGAGTATGATCGCAGCCGCGGCCGCTCCTGCGGGCACGGTGTGATCCGGCCCAAGGCCAAGGGTTTCCCCGAGCGCCTGGGCGAGATCTTCGCCGGCGTGGTCGAGGTGATCGATGAACTGAAGCCCGACGTGCTGGCCATCGAATCGGTGTTCGTCGCGCGCAATGCCCAGTCTGCGATCAAGCTGGGACATGCCCGGGGCGCGGCCATCTGCGCCGCCACCCAGGCCGGCCTTGCGGTACACGAATACGCCCCGCGTGCGATCAAGCTGGCCGTGGTCGGCATCGGCGGGGCGGACAAGGAACAGGTCCAGCACATGATGCAGCAACTTCTACGCCTGGCCGAACCGGCCAGCAGCGATGCCGCCGACGCCCTGGCCGTCGCGCTTTGCCACGCTCACACCCAGCAGCACGAGGCGCGCCTGGCGGCCGCCACCTCCGGCTCGATCGGGGGCCGTCCATGATCGCGCGGCTGGAAGGCCGGCTGATTAGCCGGGAGGTCAATGGCGTCGTGATCGACGCCGGCGGGGTTGGCTACGAGGTTGACGTCCCTTTGTCCACGCTGGCGGCCCTGCCGGAGCCGGGCGAGACCGTCGTGCTGGCCACCCATCTGGTCGTGCGCGAGGATGCCCACCAGCTCTTCGGCTTCCTGAACAAGCGCGATCGCGACCTGTTCCGGCGTCTGATCCGTGTGAACGGCATCGGCGCGAAGCTGGCGCTTGCCATGCTTTCTACCTACGCCGGCGACGAGCTGGCGGGCCTGATCAGCGGCGGCGATGTCACCGGCCTGGCCAAGGTGCCGGGTATCGGCAAGCGTACCGCCGAGCGCATCGTGCTGGAACTGGGCGAACGCCTTGCCGAGATGGGCTTTGTCGGCGCGCCCGCCGGGGGAGCGGGCGGCAGCGAACCGACGACGCCCGCCGCCGCGATGGAAGCCGAGGCCCTGGCCGCGCTGGAGTCGTTGGGCTATCAACGCGCCAGCGCCGAGAAGATGGTCGCCGCCGTACGCGACCAGGCGGACTCGGTGGAGACCCTGGTACGCCTGGCCCTCCGCGCCACCGTCAAGCGCTAACGCACACCAAGCCGTGCGGCTCGCTTGCTGCCGTTTGAGGTGTCTTCTGCCCTCTTGCCCAGTAGAGGCTGGTCCCGGTTCGTCGTTGGGTGTTTACGGTGGCTTCGGTCCGCATACTGCCCGGCGCTGACTCGCCAGCGCGCCGCGAGGTACTTCTTTGCTCGTGCAAAGAAGTACCCAAGAAACACGCCCGACTGCCGCGACCCCGGCCCGCGCAGCGGGCCGGGGTTTCCCTCGCTCCGAGGCTTTTCGCGGGCGGCGCTGAACTCGCTGCGCCTGCGGCTCCGCTCAGACATCCAGCGCCTTGAATCCCGCGAAAAGCCTCTCCACTCGGCGCGACGACAACGGGGAGGCAGGTCCAAACAACGGCTATCCCAGCGTTCTTGCCAGTGGATGATGGCTAGGTCTTCGAACATCTTCGGCACGTTCGGCCTTTGGCCATGGCGTGCCGCGCCCGCAGAGCGGGCGCCGAGGGTGTTCGAACGGCTGTGCCTGTTGTTGTGCTACGGGGCAGGAATACCAGCTGTTTTGACGTTCCCCTCCCGTATGGAGCCCCTTGCGGAAGGGTCCTCGGGCCGGAAGAAGGCGCTGGATGTCTGAGCGAAGCGCAGCGTAGCGAGTTCAGCGCCGCCGGGCCGAGGGCCCTGGAGCAAGGTTCCCGGGCGGAATCCGGGTGCCCTTCTTTGGGTACTTTCTTGGGCAAGCAAGAAAGTACCTCGGGGCGCGCTGGCGAGTCAGCGCGTGGCAGGCGGCGTACCGAGGGCACGTAAACACCGGAGGACGAACCAGGGCCAGCCATCAGGCTGTACCGGGGTCTTGGCAATGCAGGGAAGAAAGACGGCGGGACGCCGCCAAACGCGCTAGCGCGACGAGCCGAGGCTTTTCTCGATGCGGTCGGCGAGGGCGACCAGGCGTTCCGAGCTTCCGGAGGTGTCCGCGCCGGCCTTCTGCTGCCGGCACTCCAGCATCTCGTGCGCCAGGTTGAGCGCCACCATCACCGCGATGCGCTCGGCGCCCACGATGCGCCCGCCATCGCGCAACTCGCGCATGCGCTCGTCGATCAGCGACGCCGAGGCAAACAGGTCGGCGCGTTCCTCCGGTGGGCAGGCGATCTGGTACTCCTTGCCCATGATGGAGACGCGGACAGGTTCGGACTGGCTCATTCGCTGTGCTCCATCGAGCGCAGGCGCGCGATCATGTTCTCGACCCGGTGGCGCGCCTGTTCGTTGCGTTCCTTGAAGGCCGCGCGTTCGCCCTTGAGCTGACGGATCTGCTCCTGCAGCAGGTGGTTCTCCTCGCGCAGGGCCGCATGCTCTTCCAGAAGGCGTGCGATCGCGGCCTCCAGGCGTTCGGTCGGGTCGATCGCTGAATCGTCGTTCGGCTGCATGGCCTTGGGCCCCGGGTGGCAGGTGCGGCTTTCACCGCGAGTCGATTAATCTCTGGAGTCTAGGAGGCGTTCGAGCGAAGCGTCAACTTGCGTGACTCACAGGGAGACGCCGGTCAATGTACGCGTTCGTGCACCAGGCATTCCGGGGTTTGTTGCGGCCTGGCACCCGCGCTGGCCACAATACGTGGAATCCCCTAGCCATTAAGTGTTGTCGCCCATGACCCAGCCACCCGAACCCGGCCCCGATGCCACCGTGATCGAGGGTACGGCCCATAACGGAAAGCCGTGCCGGATTGTCGACAATACGGGCACTGTGCCGCGTCCGGATCTGGAGCAGCTGTTGAACGCCTTGATCGAGGACAAGCGCTTCGGTCTCAACATGCTGTCCTCCACCGGCTCCAGCGCGATCAAGCTGGGCGAGCCGCAGTTCACCCATCTGCAGGTGGGGGACGATCTCTACCGCTTCCTGCTGTTCCCCTACGAAGCGCGGCTGGAGTCCTTCTGATGACGCATTCACCGGGCACCGGAAACGCCAAGTCCCTGGACGGTCTGGAGCGCGACCCCGAGGCCCTGCGCGAGCAGCTCGAACACGGGCTGCGCAGCATGGGCTATGCGCAGACGCCGGCCTCGGCCCACGGGCTGTTCACCGGATGCCTGGTAGCCGATCCGGGTTCCGACGTGGATGCCCTGGAAGCCAGCCTGGGCGAGGCCCTGCCACTGACCGAAGGCGCAGGAGAGCGCTTCGACAAGACCGTGGAGGCGATCCGCCGCGCGCTGCTGGCGCAGCTCTACGACGTGGAGCTGGGCTTTGGTCCGCTGTTGCCGGAGGACGACGCCATCGAGGCGCAGGCCCAGGCCCTGTCGGAGTGGGTGGACGGCTTCATTGCCGGGCTGGGGCAGACGCCGCGGCTGGCCAAGCTCAAGCCCTCGGCCGAGGCTAGCGAGATCCTGCGCGACTTCGCCGAGATTGCTCGCATCGAACTGGAACCGGACGATGACGAGGACAACGCGGCGGCCTTCGAGGAACTCAACGAATACGTGCGCGTGGGCGTGCTGCTGATCGCCGACGAGCTGGCCCCGGACGACCCGAAACGGATCCCGATGCAATGACGCGAACGCGACAAGCCCCCCGGCCGGGCCGGATGCCGGAGATCCCGCAGGGCGAGTTTGCCCGGCGCCGCCAGCGGTTGATGCGGGCGATCGGGCCGGACTCGATCATCGTCGTCCCGGCCGCCCACGAGCGTACCCGCAACCGGGACGTCGAATATCCCTTCCGTCAGGACAGCGACTTCCTCTACCTGACCGGCTTCCCCGAGGCGGATGCGGTGGCGGTGCTGGTGCCGGGCCGCCCGGCGGGCGAGTACATCCTGTTCTGCCGCGACCGCGATCCCACCCAGGAGACCTGGCAAGGGCGGCGCGCGGGGCCGGACGGCGCGATGGAGACGTATGGGGCCGAGTGCGCCTTCCCGATCGAGGACATCGACGAGATCCTGCCGGGGCTGATGGAGAACCGCGCAGTGCTGGCCGCGCCGTTCGGACGCGACGAGCCCCTGGACCAGCGCCTGTTCGGCTGGGTCAACCAGGTCCGGGCCAAGGCCCGCAACGGCGTGCGCGCGCCGCACGAGTTCGTTGCCGTGGAGCACCACCTGCACGAGCAGCGGCTGTTCAAGAAGGCACCGGAGCTGAAGCTAATGCGCCACGCCGCGGCCATCTCTACCCAGGCGCATGTGCGCGCGATGCAGGCCTGCCGGCCGGGCCTGACCGAGTTCGCGGTGGAGGCGGAACTGCTGCACGAATTCCACCGCTACGGGACCGAGACCGCGTACCCCTCCATCGTTGGCGGTGGCGAGAACGGCTGCATCCTGCATTACATCGAGAACCGCGCCGCGCTGAACGACGGCGACCTGCTGCTGATCGACGCCGGCTGCGAGGTGCAGGGGTACGCCTCGGATATCACCCGTACCTTCCCGGTCTCCGGGCGCTTCGGCGAGCGCCAGCGCGAGGTCTACGAGTGCGTGCTGGCCGCCCAGCTCGCCGCGATCGAGCAGGTCCGGCCCGGCAACGACTGGGACACCCCGCATGTAACCGCCGTACGCGAGTTGACCCGCGGGCTCAAGGAGCTGGGCGTGCTCAAGGGCCGCCTGGACAAGCTGATCCGCGACCAGGCCTACCGCCCGTTCTACATGCACCGCACCGGCCACTGGCTGGGGCTGGACGTGCACGACGTCGGCGACTATCGCGTCGGCGACGCCTGGCGCCAGCTGGAACCGGGCATGGTGATGACCGTGGAGCCCGGGCTCTACTTCGGGCCCTACAGCGAGGCACCGAAGGAGCTGCGCGGTATCGGCGTACGCATCGAGGACGACGTGGCCGTCACCCGCGACGGCCACGCGGTCCTGACCGCGCACTGCCCCAAGACCGTCGCCGACATCGAGGCCTGCATGGCCGGCGACCTCCCGGGCTGGAACTGACCATGCCCGCCCGCCACACCGCATCCCGCACAACCGCGCAGCCCGCGCCGCTCCCGACAGCCCTTGTGGGAGCGGGCCTGCCCGCGAATAGGGAGCGGACCCCGCCCCTGGGTGTGTCCATAACCGTAGGGTGCGTTGAGCTCTGCGAAACGCACCGCGCACCGTGGGGCCGCACACCCCGTGATGCGATTCGCTCCGCTCATCCGCATCCTGCGCGGCGGTATTTTGCCAACGGTCCATCAGGAGCCTGCGTGTTTTGGGGCCGGCATGGCCATCGCTACAAATGGACGCCAACCCACCACTCCCGTCATCGCGAGGCGCGCAGCGCCGTGGCGATCGCCTTCCGTTGCCACCCGATCCCGCCAATGTGCTGGCATCCAGAGGTTGCCACGGCCCCTGCGGGGCCTCGCAACGACGGGGTATCTGGCTGACATGACCGAACAACGATCCGATATCGCCATCGTCGGTGGCGGGCCGGTAGGTGGCCTCGCCGCCTGCACCCTGGCGCGGGCGGGCTACGCGGTCACGCTGTTCGAGCGGGGCGCGCCGCCCGCACCGGACGCGCATGCGCACGACACCCGCGGCTATGCGCTGGCGGCTGGCTCCGTGCAGTTCCTGGACGATCTGGGCTACTGGGCGCCGCTGGCCGAACGGGCGACCGCGATCCGCTCCATTGTCGTCAGCCGCCGCGGTGGCCTGGGGCGCGTCCACCTGAACGCGGCCGATCAGGGCCGCCACGCCCTCGGCCAGGTGGTTCCGGCCGTCGCGCTGGAGCCGATGCTGGATGCGGCCTGCCGTGACGCCGGCGTGGACGTGCGCCACCACTCGACGCTGGCCGGCGTGGGCGAGGTGACGGACGGCCAGCGCGCACTGCGCATCCACGGCGCCGAAGGCGAGAGCACCTGGGCGGCGCGCCTGATCCTGGCCGCCGACGGCATCCAGTCGCCGACCCGCAAGGCCCTGGGCCTGCCGGTGAACCGCCTGCGCTATGCGGCGGATGCCCTGGTTTTTGACGTGCAGCCCGCGCGGCCGCACAACGGCCAGGCCTTCGAGCGCTTCACCGACGAGGGCCCGCTGGCGCTGCTGCCGCAGGCGGATGGGCGGATGAACGTGGTCTGGGTGGCCCCGCCGGAGGTCTGCGAGCGCCGCCTGGAACTGGACGAAGCCGAACGCCTGCGCGAGCTGCAGGCCCGCTTCGGGTGGACCCTGGGTCGGCTGCGCCCGGCGGGCCGCGTGGTGCGCTTCCCGCTGGAGCGGGTGCATGCCCCGGAGCCGGTCGCGGACCGCGCGCTGCTGCTGGGCAATGCCGCGCATGCGGTGCACCCGGTGGCCGGGCAGGGGCTGAATCTTGCCCTGCGCGACGTGGCGACCCTGCTGGGGGCGCTGCGCGAGGGGCGCGGGCAGGGCGGGGCGCCTGGCTTTGTCGCCGACCCCGGCGCACCCGCAACCCTTGCCGCCTATGCCCGGGCCCGGCGCGGTGACGTGAACGGCGTGGTGGCGGCGACCGACTTCCTTGCCCGCGGCATGCTGCACGCGGCAGGTCTGCGCGGGCATGCGCTGGGCAGCGGGATGATGGCCGTCGACCGCCTGCGTCCGGCGCGCGATCGCCTGGCACAGGCGGCGATGGGCCTTGGCCCGCTGCCGCGCCATACCGCGCGCCATCTCGCGCGGCCGGACGCAGGGGGCGGGGCATGAGCGCGGCAGGTTCCCGCGACGTGCTGGACTTGCTGGTGGTGGGCGCCGGCGCGGTTGGGGGTGCCATCGCGCTGGGCGCGGCCCGCCAGGGCCTGCGCGTCGGGCTGCTGGAGCGCGCTGCCGCGCCCACCTTCAGCGACGCGACCCCGGTGACGCGCGTCGCCACGCTCAACATCGCCTCCATGGAGTTCCTGGCCCGTCTGGGGGTGCAGGACGCCCTCGAGGCGCGCCGCGCCCATGCCTTCTCCGGCATGGCCGTGTGGGATGCCCACGGCCCCGGGCATATCCGCTTCGACGCCGACGAGCTGGGCGTACCGGCGCTGGGCTGGACCGTGGAGCACGCCGCCCTGGAGGCCGTACTGTGGACCGAGCTGGAGGCCGCCGGCGTGGCCTTGTGGCCGGAAACGGAATGGAAAAGCCTCGACACCCGCCCGGATCGGGTGGATGTCTATGGCCCGCAACATGCGCTGCTGGCCTCCGCCCGTCTGGTGGTCGCGGCCGATGGCGCGCAATCGCCCCTGCGCACCCGCATGGGTATCCCGGTGCGCGAGCAGGACTATCACGCCCGCGGCGTGGTCGCGACCGTGACCACCGAGCGCCCGCACGAAGACACCGCCTGGCAGCGCTTCGTCGACGACCAGATCATCGCGTTCCTGCCGCTGGCGGACGGACGCAGCTCCATCGTCTGGTCCCAGCCCGAACACCAGGCCGACGACACGCTGGCGCTGGACGACGCCGGCTTCTGCCAGGCGCTGGAGGCGGTGATCGACCACCGCCTGGGCGCGATCACCGCCACCTCCAAACGCGCCAGCTTCCCGTTGGTAGCCCGCCACGCCCGCGATTACCACGCCGGCCGCGTGGCCCTGGCCGGGGATGCCGCCCACACCATCCACCCGCTGGCCGGGCAGGGCCTGAACCTCGGGCTGGCCGACGCCCGCGCCCTGGTCGAGTGTCTGCACGGCCCCGCCCGCCGCGACCCGGGTGCCGAGGCCGTCCTGCGCGCCTACACCCGCGACCGCCGCAGCGAGAACGCCTTCATGCAGCGCGCCATGGACGGCTTCCGCCTCGTCTTCGGCACCCACGCCGCCGGCCTCCCCGAACTGCGCGGTCTCGGCATTCGCCTGGTCGACCAGGCCACCCCCCTCAAGCGCCGCCTCGCCCTGCGCGCCTTCGGGCTCGATTAAGGCGACCCAGGTTGTTCGGCCCGGGGTGATGCGATTCGCTTCGCTCATCACATCCTACGAGTGCTTTAAACCGCAGTCCGAGCCGGGGTCGGGTGCGGCAGCGCTCGCTGGACCCTGTGCATGGCGGGGCCGTGGTATCCCGTAGGATGCGCTGAGCGCAGCGAACCGCATCATGGCGTCAGGGGCACGTCCTCATCGACTCCTGGCACACCTCCATACCCCACCACGCCCGGTCATCCCGCCCGCGCGCCGAGTCCTCTCCGCACGGCGGTCCATTCAACCCGGTCATCCCGCCCGCGCTCCGCTACCCCCTCCCGTCACCCCGGCCGTGTTTCCCCGCCGCCGTCATCCCGGCCGTAGCGAAGCGTAGAGCCGGGATCTCCAGGAATTGGGGTTCCCCGAACGTGCGAGATCCCGGATAACCGCTGCGCGGTTTCCGGGATGACGGCGGCGGGTGGCCGAGGCGCGTTGCTCGAAGAGAACCAGAGAGGGTTCCTGCACACCGTCATCCCGGCCGGAGCGAAGCGAAGAGTCGGGATCTCCCGATGCACCCCTGCGGTTCGACTGCGCAAGAGACTCAAGTGAGAGCGGTTCTGGCCGCCCGAAGTCCCAGCCAGGGATTTCTCCACGCCTCACGTTTTCACATGCTATATTGAAATCAACCAGTCCACCAACCGGTCCAATAAGGTGCGAGCATGCCCCATCACGAAACAATCGGTGCCCACGATGCCAAGACAAGGCTTTCCGGGTTCCTTCGCAAGGTCCAGGCGGGCGGGCGCTTTACCATCACCCAGCGAGGACGCCCCGTCGCCGCGCTTGTGCCACTGGAGGAGGACGATATTCCCAGACGGGTGCAGGCCGCGCAGACCCTCCGGCAGCTTATGGCCGACGCCCCGGGTCGAGGTGACGTGGATATCAAGGCCCTGGTCGAGTCGGGTCGTGACTGATGGAGCTCGTGCTCGACAATTCCATCGTGATGCGTTGGTTGTTGTCCGATGGCAGCCCGGCCGACCAGGAAGTTGCCGCTACGGTCCTGCGGTCCATCGAGTCGGGCGATACCCGCTTGCTGGCGCCGGCCGTCTGGCCGTTGGAAGTCGCCAACGTGGTCGCCCGTGCCGAAGGTCAGGGCCTGGTGACCGAAGCCGACACGACGCGTTTCCTGAGACTGCTGGAAGATCTAATGGTGGCGGTCGATCCAGGGGGCATCGATTCGGTATTCGGCAATACGTTGCAATTGGCCAGACGTTTTGGCCTTTCCGCGTACGACGCCTCCTATCTCGCCCTGGCGCTTCAGCACAGCGCGACCCTCGCCACGCTGGACCAGGCCCTGGTCGCGGCCGCTCGCCGTGCCGGGGTTCCCGTATTTCTGAGCAGTACCTGACGGTTTGGGAGCATCCCGCGTCGCGATCGGGTGCAACGGCGCGCGGCGGACCCGTGACGGGTGGGGTGCCCGTCGGATGCCCTGAGCGCAGCGAACCGCATCATCACCACTCCTGCGGCGTGTCATGCTGCACCACGCCACCTCATCCACCCTTAGGTGCGCCGCTTTACCCAAGCCGTGTCGGTTATTGCTCCATCGCCAATATCCTGCCCATTCGCCACGCCGCAACATCCCGGCCGCCCGTCCAAACCCCCGTCATCCCCCGGCCGCAGCGAAGCGAAGAGCCGGGATCTCCGGATGCGCCCCCGCGCTTCAACCGCCCACCATGCCCCCTGTAGGAGCGGCCTCGGCCGCGAAGCCCCTGCCAAAGCATGATCAGCGCAAACGTGTCGCCTCCCGGCCACGCTTCAACAGCCCAAGGACATGTCGCGTTTCCACAACACACCCTCCTCGTCGTCAACCGAAAACGACCTCGTTGCAAAAAAACAACGGGCGTTGCATCGCATTGACCTGCCTTGCGAGCGTTGCAAACCCCCCGTGCGAAGCAAATCCCGAAAAAATAAGAAAAACCTGATCAAGCCACCCGTTCCCTCGCCTCCAGGCAGGTAAGTCGATCCTAATGATCCCCTCGATTCAGCAAGTTGCTGGATATCTCGCACCTTTCTGTAGCCTGTTCCCGCAAGTGTTTGATCTTCCGAAATCCACCCTGCGTCACGTTCAGCGCCCAACTGTGGCAACTTTTTCCCGCCCAGGGGTTGAAAAGAGACACCGTGGTGTATATAAAACACCTGTCATTCGCGGCATCGACCGTGGATGCGGCGTAAGAAACGAACAACACACCTCTCCTGGGAGATACGCACCATGAAAAAACAGATTCTTGCCGTCGCCGTTGCCGGCGCCTTCGCAGTCCCGGCCTTCGCCGCCGCCGACACCAACGTCACCCTGTTCGGTCAGCTGCAGACGCAGGTCGTCCACCACAGCGCCTCCGGTGACAGTGGTTTCTTCAACGACGGCTTCCGTGTTCACGACGGCGGCGCTGCTGGCAACTTTGGCGACGGTGCCAATCCGAACCGTATCGGCGTCATGATCAACCACGACCTGGGCAACGGCCTGACGGCACTGGCCAAGATCGAACAGAACGTCACGACCGGTGACGGCTTCCAATCCAGCGCGCGTGACGTCTACGTTGGCCTGGACGGCAACTTCGGTCGCGTCCTCGCCGGTCGTATGGCTTCCCCGTACGTCACCGCCGGCAAGGACCCGCTGAACGCGACCTTCATGCAGGCCCGTACCCAAGGTGGCCGCTTGCCGCCGCTGGGTGGTCTCGGTGAAGGTTCCTACCTCGACAACGGCCTTGCGTACAGCAACAGCTTCGGCATGGTCAGCCTGAACGTCGCGGCTTTTGTCGATAATGGTGACGACAGCAACACCGCGTTCGCTGGTCGCCTGAACTTCGATCTGGGTCCGGTCGACTTGTACGTCGCTCACAACCACGCTGACGACTACGTCGATCACCCCATCGGTGGCCAGGATTTCCGCGCTTCCAAGATCGGTGCTGACTGGCGGTCGGGCCCGTTCCGCCTGGTCGGTGAAGTGACCGACTTCAAATGGGAAGATGCTGCTGGCGACACCGCAGCCGATGGCAACACCTACTTCCTGTCCGGAACCTACACCATGGGCCGGAACGATTTCGTGCTGAACCTGGGTCACACCAACCTTGATGGCGGTAACAACACTGACTACGCCGCGATTGCTGTGAAGCACAACTTCAGCAACCGTGTGATGGCATTTGCGGGCGTTGGCTACAACAGCACCGATAACTCCACCCTGGACGCTGAAGGCGATGTTATTGCTGATACCGGCAGCCTGTCGTTCACCGGCGTTGGTGGCGGCATGCGGGTGTCCTTCTAAGGACAACCACTGCTACCAAGCGGTATAACAACAAGTTTGTAGCTTGTTTTGCGGGGCCCCCAGGGGCCCCGTTTTTTATGCGTGACCGGGCCCCGTTGGGGCCTTTTTGCGTTTGCGGCTGGTGGTTCGAGTCGGGGCATCACCTGCGTATTGGGAGACTAGGCTGAGCGGAACGCATTGCACCACGCGACGCCGGACCAGCACGTAGTGAGCGGCCCGTTCTGCGGGCCACGATGCAGCCTGTCAGGTGAG
This sequence comes from Thioalkalivibrio sp. AKL9, assembly GCF_000377825.1. Lineage (NCBI taxonomy): Bacteria > Pseudomonadati > Pseudomonadota > Gammaproteobacteria > Chromatiales > Ectothiorhodospiraceae > Thioalkalivibrio > Thioalkalivibrio sp. AKL9. Next base: position 79,897 of record NZ_KB905115.1, read on the forward strand.
ACAGACTCGCTTGGTATCACTGCGCCGGGGGCCTGCTCTCCCTTGTCATCCCGGCCGGAGCGCAGCGGAGAGCCGGGATCCGTCTGGTCATTGTTGCCGGAGGGCTGGGTTATGGCGAGCGGGGGGATCCCGGATAACCGCGTTGCGGTTTCCGGGATGACGATTGGGTGTGGCGGCGTGCCATATGGCAGGTCTGGTAGAAGGGGTGACTCCCGCCGTTGTTGGTGCGTTTCGCGGGGCTCAACGCACCCTACGAGACGGACTGGGCTGGCTTCGGTGATCCGGTCTTAGTTGTCATCCCGGCCGGAGCGCAACGCAGAGCCGGGATCTACGGTATCGGGGCTGGTAGAGGGTCTGCGCAATCCGCAGGTAGAGCCGGTCGGCACGCGTGGCGAGCGTGCGTCAGGCCGGGTCGGGGCAGAGTTCGAGGATTTGGTTGAGGACGGCGCAGGCTTCCTGGTAGGCCGGCACCGGCACCGGCACCTGGCCGGCCGGGTGGGTGGGGGCTTGCGTTGCGTTGTCGCCAGTCGAAGGACTTCACCTGGTGGCACAGGATGTAGCTTGTTCGTGCGTCCGGCGTGGTGCCTGCCACCACGGCGAAGGGGTTGGTGGCGTTATAGTCGGCGGTGGTCATGGGGAGCCCCGAACCAGGGAGGTACGGCGCTTGAAGCTAGCGGGCGATAGAACAAGGAAGGGGTGAACATCTTGCATCTCCCGCCGCGCCTGGGGATTGCAGTCTATCCAGATCACGTCCCGGCGCTTGGGTACCCAATCCCTGGGTGTTGCGCGTTTCACCATCGTTCATTTCCGATCGCGTCCGTGCACATGGCCTCGCCGCTGTGTACATCCGGGGCGAATCCTTCCAGCCGCTCCTCCAGGCTCATGGATGGAGCGGTTTCCGGGCGGATCACGATCTGGTTGCCCTCGACCGATACGCTGACGGATTGGTCGGCCTCCAGGTGTGCGGCGCGTGCGATGGACGCGGGAAGGCGAACACCCAGGTTGTTGCCTCGGCGCTTGATTTTCAGTCGTGTCTCGGCCATAGCGATATCCGCATGATGTATGGACATTGTTTAAACAGCTGTATAACCCCGGTGTGGGTGTCGCCTTCCCGTAAATTCGCTCCATTGAAAACTGGAGGTCTCCGGGCACACTAGAGCCAAAGGAGGCCGAGATGCGCAAGAGTCGGTTTACGGAAAGCCAGATTGTTCAGACGCTGAAGCAGGTCGAAGGCGGCCGGAAGGTGAAGGACGTCTGTCGGGAGATCGGGGTCTCGGAAGCGACCTA
>NZ_KB905116.1:0-79021 GCF_000377825.1 Thioalkalivibrio sp. AKL9
AGGCCGGGAAGAACGATCCAGGAGGCCGGCAGGGCCCGCCTCCTGGAACCGTTGCACCCAGCGGCGCACGACTTTCGGGTCCACGTCACAGGCGCGGGCCGTGGCTCGAATGCTCCAGCCTCGATCCACGACACAACGGACCATCCGCTCTCGACCGCGCGGTCCAAACAAGGCATTTTGGTGAAGGTTCACGGGGCGTCCTCCTTGGAATGGCTAAGTCGGCAAACTCAGCATCCTTCGGAGTCGCCCCGTGGACAACCTATTGAGAGATCACACCTAGGGAAACCGACTCATGGCCAATCGTCTGGATTTCACCCTGGAGCCTGGTGACCAGGAGACGCTCGCGCGGATCTCCGGGCCGCTGGATGCCCACCTGCGCCTGATCGAGTCGCGCCTGGGCGTGGCCGTGCACAATCGCGGGCCGCGCTTCAATCTCACCGGGCCGGGCGGTGCTGTGAAGGCGGCCGGGGCCTTGATCCACGACCTGCACCGGATGGCGCAGGAAGAACCGGTCAGCCTGGAGCAGGTGCATACTGCGTTGCAGACCGCCCATGTTGAGGGGTTGGCGGAGCCCGAGGGCACGGGCGACGATCCCACGTTGCGCCTCAAACGCGCGGTGATCCGGGGTCGCGGCCCGCGTCAGGCGAAATACCTGTCCGCGATCGCGCGGCACGATCTCAGTTTTGGCATCGGCCCGGCCGGGACCGGCAAGACCTACCTTGCGGTGGCCGCCGCGGTCGCCGCACTGGAGCAGGACCGCGTGCAGCGCCTGGTGCTCGTGCGTCCGGCGGTGGAGGCCGGCGAGCGCCTGGGCTTTTTGCCCGGCGATCTGGCGCAGAAGATCGACCCTTACCTGCGGCCGATGTACGACGCCCTGTACGAACTGATGGGCTTCGATCAGACCGCACGCTTGATGGAACGCCAGGTGATCGAAGTCGCGCCGCTGGCCTACATGCGCGGGCGCACCCTGAACGAGGCCTTCATCATCCTCGACGAGGCGCAGAACACCACCCTCGAGCAGATGAAGATGTTCCTGACCCGCATCGGCTTCGGCTCCACTGCGGTGGTCAACGGCGACATCACCCAGGTGGACCTGCCGCGGGGGCAGGGATCGGGCCTCAAGCACGCGATGCAGATCCTGCAGGGCGTGGAGGGGGTGCATATCACCCGTTTCCAGGCCGGTGACGTGGTGCGCCACCCGCTGGTGCAGCGCATCGTCGAGGCCTACGAGGCCCACGACCATGCGTCTGGCAAGCCGGCTGGGGAGTCTGAGCCCGGTTCCGGGCGGGGTGCCGATGGCGCTTGAAATCGCGGTGCAATACGCTGTTCCGCGTGCCGGTCTGCCCGGCCCCACCACCTTGCACCGGGCGGCCCGCGCCGCCTGGCGCGGGGCGGGCGCGGCCACAGTCACTCTGCGCCTGGTGGAGGCCGAGGAGGGACAGTCGCTGAATCACACCTTCCGGGGACGCGACTACGCGACCAATGTGCTGTCATTCCCGGCGCCGGCGCTGCCGCCGGGCTTGCCCCCCGAGGCGAGCGCCTATCTCGGTGATATCGTCCTGTGCGTGCCGGTGCTGGCGCGCGAGGCGGCGGAACAGGGCAAGATGCTGGCGGCCCATTACCACCACATGGTGGTGCACGGGATGTTGCACCTGCAGGGCATGGATCACCAGACGCCGGACGAGGCCGCGCGGATGGAGGCAATTGAGTCCTCGATCCTGGCCGGGTTAGGCTATCCCAACCCCTACGATGCCGACCCTCCGGCCCGCGTCCTGTCGCCGCATCCTGCCGGAACCGCCCCCGATGCCTGAACCCGAACCCGACGAACAACCCATCTGGCGGCGCTGGCTGATCCGCGCCGGCGAGATCCTGCGCCCGCGCCGCGAGCCGGCGACCCGACACGAGCTGATCGAGTGCCTGCGCGGTGCCCACGCCCGCGAGCTGGTCGATCCCGAGGCCCTGACCATGCTGGAGGGGGTGCTCAACGTCGCGGACATGCAGGTGCGCGACATCATGATCCCACGCGCGCAGATGGAAGTGGTGCGCCGCGACGCCGGGCTCTCCGAGTTCCTCCCGGACGTGGTCGCTTCCGCGCATTCGCGCCTGCCGGTGGTAGGGGATCACCGCGACGAGGTGGTCGGCGTCCTGCTCGCCAAGGACCTGCTGCGCTTCTTTGGCGAGCCGGACGATGCCGCCTTCGATATGCAGGAAATCCTGCGCCCGGCGGTGTTCGTGCCGGAGAGCAAGCGTCTGAACGTGTTGCTGAAGGAATTTCGCCTGAGCCGCAACCACATGGCGATCGTGGTGGACGAGTATGGCGGCGTGGCCGGCCTAGTGACCATCGAGGACGTTCTGGAGCAGATCGTCGGCGAGATCGAGGACGAGCACGATGTCGAGGACTACCTGACCCAGATCATGCAGCACCCCGGCGGGCGTTACACCATCAAGGCGCTGACCCCGATGGAGGAGTTCAACGCCTACTTCCAGACCGCCTACAGCGAGGACGACTTCGACACCATCGGGGGCCTGGTGCTGTCGCATTTCGGGCATGTCCCGCGTCGTGGCGAACAGATTGTCGTGGATGGTATGCAGTTCCGCGTCCTGCGCGCTGACAACCGGCGCCTGCACCTGCTGGAGATGCGCCTGCCGGAGCCGGACATGCAGGCTGCCACCGGTGAAGGCTCGCAGCCGTTCGATGGTCCGGCCCGGGAGCCGGACGACCGCCACATCCCCTGATCGGCATGCAGACCCTCGTCGAACGCCTGCCGCCCTGGGCTTCCGGGCTCGTTGCCCTGCTGGCCGGGGCGGGTGCAACCCTGGCCTTTGCCCCGGTTGGCTGGTTCCTGGCCGCCCCGTTGGCCCTGGCCGTGTGGTTCGCCCTGTTGCCGGGCGCCCGACCGCGCCGAGCCGCGTGGACGGGCTATGCCTTCGGCCTCGGATTCTTCGGGATGGGGGTGAGCTGGATCTTCAATAGCCTGTTGGTGTTCGGGCAGGCGCCGCTGGTGGTCGCCTCGCTGATTACCGTGCTATTCGTACTGGCCCTGGCGGGCTATCCGGCGTTGCTGGCCGGGTTGGCGGCGCGCTTCCTGCCACTGGGGCGTCCGGCCGGGTTGCTGGCGCTGGCCGGTGGCCTGGTGCTGATGGAGCTGGCGCGTTCCTGGCTGTTCTCCGGCTTTCCCTGGCTGCTGTTCGGCCACACCGTGCTCGACACGCCGCTGCAGCCCTGGCTGCCACTGGTCGGCGAGCTGGGGGCGGGGCTGGTGGTGGCCCTGCTGGCCGTGGCGCTGGTCCTGGTGTTTCTGACCCGGCAGCGCTGGCTGGGCGCGGGCCTGGTGGGGGCCCTGGTGATCGCCTCGTTGTCGCTGGGGCTCGCGCGCTGGGTGGAGCCGGGCGGCGAGACGATCTCGGTGGCCATGGTCCAGGGCAACATCGATCAGGCGCGCAAGTGGGATGCCGATGGCATCGAGTATTCGCTGGGGGTCTACGAGGAACTGACCCGCGAGGCGGGTGAGGTGGACCTGGTGGTCTGGCCGGAGACCGCGATCCCCGCGTTCTATGTCGAGGTCCAACAGCCACTCGGGCAGCTCGCCCAGTCGCTGGCGGAGCATGACAGCGAACTGGTGACTGGGGTCTTCGACCATGCGTCGGCCGGACGCCATGTGTACAACTCGGTGGTCAACGTGACCACCGGGGCCGGCTACAACAAGCGCCAGCTGGTCCCCTTCGGCGAGTACATCCCGTTGCGCGGCCAGCTCGACTGGCTGGACCGGTTGCTGGCGATCCCGATGTCCGACCTTTCCCCGGGCACCGGCGACGGGCGCATGCGGGTGGCCGGTCAGACCGCCGGGGTCAGCATCTGCTACGAAGCGGCATATTCGCGCCACATCCGCGCCGCGCTGCCAGAGGCCGGGTTCCTGGTCAACGTCTCCAACGACGCCTGGTTTGGCGACAGCCTCGCCCCGGCCCAGCATCTGCAGATTGCCCGGGTACGGGCGGTGGAGACCGGGCGCCCGATGATCCGGGCAACCAATACCGGCATCTCGGCCCTGATTGATGCCGATGGCCGGATACTCGAGCGTTCGGGAATCTTCACCCGCGAGGTGGTCACGGGCACGCTGCAGCCTCGCCACGGCGTGACGCCGGCAACCGCCACCGGGGCGGGGCCGGCCGTGCTGGCCGCGCTGGTGCTGGTGGTTGCCGGTGCCGCGGTCGGCCGTCGCCGCCGACGCTGACGGGTTATTCGGCCTCGGTCCCGCCGGGGCCGCGACGGAACGTCGTGTTGTGGCAGTTGGAGCACGGCGGGATGCGGCCGACCTTCGTCATGTGCACGGGATGGCCGCATTGCTTGCAGAGCAATTCGCCGGGGCCGGTGATCTCGCCGGTGTGCCACTCGCCCATTACCTGGGCGCGCGCCGTCAGTTCGGTGATCTCGACCCGGGTGCGGTCGGCGATGCGTTCCAGGGCGTTCTTGATGCTGGCCTCGATCAGACCCAGATCGATCTGCAGCCAGCCACGCCAGTCGGAACTGCGGTTGTCGAGGTAGGCGCCCAGATCCTGCAGGTCGCGGCGCAGGTAGTCCATCACCTCGTGAGCCTCTTCGCGGGTCAGGTCACTGGCCTTCTGCACGCGGTCGCGGGCGTTCTCCAGAGCCTCGGTGATCGCCTTGCTGGTCTTGTCCTCCAGCTTTTCGAGATCCTCGGTGACCTCGTTCAGCATGCGGTGGTACGCATCGCTCAACCGGTGCTCGCGTTCCTGGTCGTGTTCCGGGGCCGTATCCCTGGGTTTGTCGCTCATGCGCTGCTCCTCGCTGATCGATATGTGGCTGTGTGTCCCGCTCGGGGACGTTTCGGATGGTCAATGCGTCCAAGGTAGCACGATGGCCGGGCCGCACTAGCGTCACGGGAGCGGGTTTCGTTGGTTACCGGCAATCAGGGGGTGCATATTGAGCTGCATCTCCCGCAAGGTAGGGGCTAACAACAGTGGAGACGGATATGACGCGACCCGCATCCCTGACCGCGGAGCAGGTCTATCAGCGGTGCCCGCCAGAGCATCTGGATTTCGAGACCACCGAGACGCTGGAGGCGCTCGAGTTGCCCTGTGGCCAGGAACGCGTGCTGCGTGCGCTCGAATTCGGTGCGTCGATGCGTGGCAATGGTTTCAACCTGTTCGTGCTGGGGCCGGCAGGCAGCGGGCGGCACGACCTGGTGCGACGCTTTCTGGAGCGCCGCGCGGCCGACGAGTCTGCCCCGCCGGACTGGGGCTACGTGTTCAACTTTCGGCAGCCGGAGTGTCCGCGGGCCGTTCGTCTAGCGGCCGGCGAGGGCCGGACCCTTCAGGCGGACCTGGACCGTCTGATCGAAGACCTGCATGCCAGTATCCCGGCCGCGTTCGAGAGCGAGGAATACCAGCGGCGCCTGCAGGAGCTGAAGGAGGCGTCTGAAGAGGCCCAGACCGAGGGCGCGCGCAAGGTGCAGGAAGAGGCCGAGGCGCACGACATTGCCCTGATCAGCGCGCCACACACCTTCTCGTTCGCGCCGATGCGCGATGGGGAGATCCTCAAGCCGGAGGAATACGACGCACTGTCCGAGGAGGAACGCGGGCGCATCGACGAGAAGGTCGAGGAGCTGCAGGAGAAGTTGCAGCAGGTCATGCACCAGGTGCCTCGCCTGCGCAAGGAGCTGCAGGAGAAGATTCGGGCCCTGAATGCGGAGATGCTGCAATGGGCCCTGGGCGGCCCGATCCACGAGCTGAAGGAGAAATGGTCGCACCGGCCGGCGGTGGTCGAGCATCTGGAGGCGATCCTCGACGAGGTGGTGAGACACGCGGAGGCGTTTCGCGGCGGCCGTAGCCATGCCCCGCCCGAGGGGCTGCTGGACCGGTTTCGCATCAACCTGCTGGTGGATCACGCGGACACGCGGGGCGCCCCGGTGATCTACGAGGACCTGCCGAATCATCAGCACTTGACCGGCCTGATCGAGCACCAGGTGCACGAGGGGGCCCTGGTTACCGATTTCTCGCTGGTGCGCGCCGGGGCCCTGCACCGGGCCAGTGGCGGTTACCTGATCGTGGATGCCCGGCGTGTTCTGACGCAGCCGCTGGCCTGGGAGAGCCTCAAACGGGTCCTGTTTTCCGGCGAGATCCGCATCGAGTCCCTGGAGCGCCTGTTCGGGCTGGTGAGTGCGGTGGGGCTGGAGCCGGATCCCATTCCGGTGGCCCCGAAGGTGGTGCTGATCGGTGATCGCCTGTTGTACTACCTGCTGTCCGCGTTCGATCCGGACTTCCTTGAGTTGTTCAAGGTCGAGGCCGACTTCGAGGACGACTTGGACCGCAGCGACGCCAGTCATGTGCTGTATGCGCGCATGCTGGCCACGATGGCGCGGCGTGTCGAACTACGGCCGCTGAACCGCGAGGCGGTGGCGCGCGTGATCGAGCATGCCAGCCGTCTGGCCGGCGACCAGTGCAAGCTGTCGGCCCACGATCGCACCCTGCGCGACCTGCTGCTGGAGGCCGATCACTGGGCGAGGGAGGCCGGCGCGGACGTCGTCGGCGCCGGGCATGTCGAACAGGCCATCCGGGAACGCCAGGAGCGCGGTGCGCGGCTACAGCGCCGCAGCCTGGAGCAGATCCGTCGCGGGGTGGTGCTGATCGCCACCAGTGGGGCGCAGATTGCCCAGGTCAACGGGCTGTCGCTGCTGCAGCTGGGCGACGCGATGTTCGGGCGGCCAATCCGGATCACCGCGACCGCGCGCTCGGGCAAGGGCCATGTGGTCGACATCGAACGCGAGGCCAAGCTGGGTGGCCCGGTGCACAGCAAGGCGGTGATGATCCTGTCCCGGTTCATCGCCAGCCACTATGCCGAGGACGCCGAGCTCTCGCTGTCCGCCAGCCTGGCCTTCGAGCAGTCGTATGGCGACATCGAGGGGGATTCCGCCTCGGTGGCCGAGACCTGCGCGTTGTTGTCGGCGATCGCGCGGATCCCGTTGCACCAGTCGCTGGCGGTTACCGGCTCGCTCAACCAGCATGGCGAGGTCCAGGCCGTGGGTGGGGTCAACGAGAAGATCGAGGGCTTCTTCGACGTCTGTCGCGAGGCCGGCGAACTGGATGGTCACGGTGTGCTGTTGCCGGGGAGTAATGTCGAGAACCTGATGCTGCGCCACGACGTCCGCGAGGCGATCGCGGAGGGACGATTCCATGTCTACCCCGTAGCCACGGTGGACGAGGCCATCGAGCTCCTGACCGGGATGACGGCGGGTGAACGCGGCGCGTGGGGGGGGTTCCCGGCGGGCAGCTTCAACCGCGTGGTCGCCGATCGCCTGGCGGCGTTTGCGCGTTTGAGCCATCGGCGCGGGTCCCGCGATGACGATGCGGAAGCCACGCCGGGCGGCCCCTCCGGGGAGGATGCCTGAGGGGGCATCAATTGGTGTCCCCCGGGGCTTCCGTTCGCCGACCCGAGATGGAGCGCGAGGTGGACTGGCATGGGCCCGACGCGGGGTCGGACCCATCGCGTGGGGCGTCGCTGGGGATTAACGGGCGTCGACCAGATCCCGGTAGCCGTGCCACATGGCAAAGCCCAGCCAGGGGAAGATCACGATCAGCGCCAGCAGCGCGGTTGCCACCGAGACCATGAACAGCGCGGTGATGATCAGACCCCACAGGATCAGCGTACCCGGGTTGTGGCTGAAGGCCTTCAGGCTGACCCCGATCGATTCGATCAGGCTCTTTTGCGGGGCATCATCGCGTATCCGGTGATCCAGCAGGGCCGGGATCGTGACCAGGCTGAGGGCGAATACCGCGAGGCCGAACACAATGGCGGCCACCACCACCCCGACCAGCGAGATAATGCCGGCGCCGCTGCTGAGCATCGCGCCCACCAGGTGATGCAACTGCCCCATGACCGCGATTTCGCCGATGTTAAGCACCGCGATCCACATCCACACAAAGCTGGCCCAGATCACGAACAGGATGGCCAGCAGCGCGGCAAAGGCCCAGATCGAGCCACCCATCGGCCCCAGCCAGCCGAGGCCGGAACCGCCCGGCTCGCCGCGCTCTTTCTGCAGCGCGAGGTAGTTCACACCGACGGCGAGTACGGGTCCGAGGAGCAGGATGCCGGCCAGAAGCGAGAAGGCCATCCACGGCTGATTCCAGGACAGGCCCAGCAGGATCAGCGCGGCCAGGGTGATCACCAGGCCGTGCACCAGGGCCACTGGCATCTGCCAGAGGTCCCGCCAGCCTTTGCCGAGCCAGGTGCCCAGGTCCTCCGTCGCGATCTCGCGGATGGCCGGGGAATCCGTCTCCGGCGTGTGTTCGGGGACCGTTTCCCCCAAGTCCTCGGGATAGGCGCGCTGGAGCATGGGGACCACGTCTTTCTCTTCGCTCATAACCTGCCTCCTTGGAACGTTTTGCCAACCGCTTTCTTTGAATGTAGGTCTTGTGGCAGTCAGGTGGGGGTACTGTTCCCGGAGTTGCGTGACGGATATCACATCGAAGACGTGTGGCGAGGGGTGGCCGGGCCGTTTCCCAGCCGCTTGGAGGGGGTGGGGGCGACTGGTATTCTGCGCAGTTCTTTGTTTCACGCGAACACACAGGGCAGGTGGGCCACATGCAGGAGCAGTATTCCCCGGAGATGATCGAGGCGCAGGTGCAGCGCCAGTGGGAGGAGGCCGACTGCTTCCGTGCGCGCGAGGATGCCGCCGGCGAGCCGTTCTACTGCCTGTCCATGTTCCCGTATCCCTCGGGCAAGCTGCACATGGGGCATGTGCGCAACTACACCATCGGCGACGTGATCGCGCGCTTCCAGCGCATGCAGGGGCGCAGCGTGCTGCAGCCGATGGGCTGGGACGCCTTTGGCCTGCCGGCCGAGAACGCGGCGATGCAGAACCACGTGCCGCCGGCGGCCTGGACCCGCCAGAACATCGAGCAGATGCGCACCCAGCTCAAGCGCCTGGGGTTTGCCTACGACTGGTCGCGCGAGTTCGCCACCTGTGATTCCGATTACTACCGCTGGGAACAGTGGCTGTTCGTGCGCCTGCTGAAGAAAGGCCTGGTCTATCGCAAGAAGGCGACCGTGAATTGGGACCCGGTGGATCAGACCGTGCTCGCCAACGAACAGGTGATCGAGGGCCGTGGCTGGCGCTCCGGGGCGGTCGTCGAGCGCCGCGAGATGCCGCAGTGGTTCCTGCGCATCACCGACTACGCCGACGAACTGCTGGAGGCCCTGGACGAGCTGGACGGCTGGCCGGACCAGGTGCGCACCATGCAGCGCAACTGGATCGGGCGTTCCGAGGGCGTGGAGCTCGAGTTCGCGGTGGACGGTGGCGAGGCGCTGGCCGTCTACACCACGCGCCCGGATACCCTGTTCGGCGTCTCCTACATGGCGCTGGCGCCGGAGCACCCACGGGTGCAGGCGCTGGCGGAGCAGGACGCCGAGCTGGCCGCGTTCGTCGCCGACTGCGCGCAGGGCGGGGTGGCCGAGGCGGACCTGGCCACGATGGAGAAGAAGGGCCGCGCGCTGGGTTTCACCGCCCGCCACCCACTGACCGGCGAGGATGTCCCGGTCTGGCTCGCCAACTTCGTGCTGATGGAATACGGCACCGGCGCGGTGATGGCCGTGCCCGCGCATGACGAGCGCGACCACGAGTTCGCGACGAAATATGGCCTGCCGATCCGCCAGGTGATCGCTCCGGCGGATGGCGCCACGGTCGATGTGCAGCAGGCCGCGTTCACCGAGGCCGGCGTGCTGGTGAACTCCGGTGATTTCGACGGCCAGGCATCGGAGGCGGCCAAGGCGGCGATCGCCGAGCACTTGGAGCAGACCGGCATCGGCCGGCGCCGGCGCAACTACCGCCTGCGCGACTGGGGTATCTCGCGCCAGCGCTACTGGGGCTGTCCGATTCCGGTGATCCACTGCGACGCCTGCGGTGCAGTGCCGGTGCCGGAAGAACACCTGCCGGTGCGCTTGCCGGAGGACGTGATCCCCGACGGGGCCGGCTCGCCGCTGGCGCGCATGCCCGAATTCTTCGAGACCCCGTGCCCGGAATGCGGGAAGCCGGCGCGGCGCGAGACCGATACCTTCGACACCTTCTTCGAATCCAGCTGGTACTTCGCCCGCTACGCCTGTGCCGACAACGACACGGCCATGCTGGATGCGCGCGCCGACCACTGGCTGCCGGTGGATCAATACGTCGGCGGCATCGAGCACGCGGTGCTGCATCTGCTGTACGCGCGCTTCTTCCACAAGCTGCTGCGCGACGAGGGCCTGCTGGCCTCCGACGAGCCGTTCACCCGGTTGCTGACCCAGGGCATGGTGATTGCGCCGACCTTCTTCCGCGAGCGTGCTGACGGCGGGAAGGACTGGATCAACCCGGCGGATGTCGAGCTGGAGCGCGGCGAGGACGGCTCGGTGAAGACCGCGCTCCATCGCGAGGACGGGCAGCCGGTGGTCATCGGCGGCATGGAGAAGATGTCCAAGTCGAAGAACAACGGCGTGGACCCGCAGGCCCTGATCGAGCGCTTCGGCGCGGATACCGCGCGGCTGTTCACCATGTTCGCGGCCCCGCCGGACCTGTCGCTGGAATGGTCCGACTCCGGCGTGGAGGGCGCGCATCGCTTCATCAAGCGCCTGTGGCGCGCGGTCCACGAGCACGTGGGCGGCGAGTCGCCCGGGGCGCTGGACACGGACGCGCTGGACGATGCCGGGCGCGAGCTGCGGCGCAAGCTGCACGACACCATCGCCAAGGTTACCGACGACATCGGCCGGCGCCAGACCTTCAACACCGCGGTGGCCGCGAACATGGAACTGCTGAACGACCTCGGCAAGTTCCCGCAGGACGCCGCCGGGGCCCCGGCCGTGCGCCAGGAGGCGCTGGAGGGCATCGTGCGCATGCTGGCCCCGATCATCCCGCACGTGACCGAAACGCTGTGGCGGACCCTGGGTCACGACGAGCTGGTGGCCGCCACGCAATGGCCGCAGGTCGACGAGGCGGCACGCCAGGCCGCGCAGGAGACCCTGGCGGTGCAGGTGAACGGCAAGCGCCGTGCCGAGATCGCGGTCCCGTCCGGGGCCGACAAGGACGCGATCGAGACCGTTGCGCGCAACGACGAGAACGTGCAGCGCCATATCGAGGGGCAGGATGTGATCAAGGTGATTGTTGTTCCCGGCCGTCTGGTCAATTTCGTGGTGAAGCCGCAATGAGCGCCCTTTTGCGCGCGGGTCTGGTACTGGTCCTGGTGGCCGCGCTGGCCGCCTGCGGCTTTCAGCTGCGTGGCGGTAGCGAGTGGCCGGAGACACTGAATCCGGTGCAGATCACTGGCATCAATGCGCGCGACTCGCTGTACCGCGAACTGGCCGTGACCCTGGGCTCCTCGGGCGTGGACGTCGTGCGCCAGCGCCCGGAGGGTCAGGGTGCGATCCTGGAGATCCGTTCGGTCAACGATCAGCGCCGCACGCTGTCGGTGACCGAGGCCGCGCGGGTGTCCGAGTACGAACTGGTGCGCACGGTCGACGCGCGCCTGCGCCCGGTGGACGGCGAGGCGGTCGACCTGGGGCCACTGCGCGCCTCGCGCATCTATCTGTTCGATGGCACCGCGGTGCTCAGCCGGGGCGAGCGCGAATCCACCCTGCGCGAGGCGATGGACCGCGACATCGTCAGCCAGCTGCAGCGCCGGATTGCCGCGCTCATCGAGCCGGACGGCAGCCTGCGCGAAGCCGCGGAGGACCCGGCCCCGTAATGGCGCTGGATATCGCCCGCCTGGAGCAGGATCTGGCGCGCGGGCTCGCGCCGATCTACCTGTTGCTGGCCGAGGAGCCGTTGCAGGCGATCGAGGCGGCCGATGCGATCCGCGCTGCCGCCCGCGAGCAGGGCTTCCTGGAGCGCACGGTGCTGGACCTGACCGCGCAATCGGACTGGGGCCCGTTCGAGGCCGCGATCCGCGACCGGTCGCTGTTTGCCGAGCGCACGGTGCTGGACGTGCGCCTGGCGACCGGCAAGCCGGGCAAGACCGGTGGCGACCACCTGAAGGCCTACGCCGGCGACCCGCAGGCTGACCTGGTTCTGCTGCTGCAGTTGCCGCGGCCGGATCGCGACATGCGGCGGGCGGCCTGGTTCAAGGCCCTGGAGAACCGTGCGGTGGTGATCCACGCGCGCCCGGTGCCGCCGGCCCAGCTGGGTAGCTGGATCCGTGCGCGGCTACAGAAGAACGGTCTGCGCATCACCGACCCGGCGCTGGCGTTGCTGGTCGCGCGGGTGGAGGGCAACCTGCTGGCCGCGCGCCAGGAGATCGAGAAGCTGGCGCTGGCCGGCGTGACCGAGATCGACGAGACCGTGCTGGCGGAGGCCACCACGGATTCCGCCCGCTTCGAGCTGTTCGCGCTGGCCCCGACCGCGCTGCGCGGTGATGTCCGCCACGCCCTGCGCATGCTGGAGGGGCTGCTGGACGAGGGCCAGGCCGAGCCGCTGATCCTGTGGGCGCTGGCGCGCGAATGCCGGCTGCTGGTGCAGGCGATGGAGCGCAAGGCCGCCGGTGCGCCCGACCGCGAGGCGTTCCAGGGCAGCTTTGGCGACGGCCAGAAGGCCCTGCGCCAGGCGATGTCGCGTCTGGACCTGAGCGCGGCGCGGGGCCTGCTGGGCGAGGCCGCGCGCGTGGATCGGGTCATCAAGGGTCAGGAAAACGGCAATGCCCGGCAGGGGTTGCTAGACTTGGTGGCCCGTATGGCGGGGCGGCCCCTTGCCCGGCCCGAACCCGCACTGAATCCCCAACGAGTCTGATTGCATGAACGCTGCCGTGAACCCCACCGAATCCCCTGCCGACGACGTGATCGCCCAGGTCGAGGCGCTCGGCCGCGCTGCGCGCGCCGCTTCGCGGCGCATGGCCGAGGCCGAGCCGGGGGCGAAGAACGCCGCACTGCATGCCATTGCCGAGGGCATCGCCGCGCGCCGCGCCGAGCTGAATGAGGCCAACAGCCGCGACCTGGAGGCCGGGCGCGAGCGCGGTCTGGACGCCGCGATGCTGGATCGCCTGGCGCTGACCGACGCGCGCATCGATACCATGATTGAGGGCTGCCGCCAGGTAGCCGGGCTGCCCGACCCGGTGGGCACGATCTCCGACATGGCCTACCAGCCGAGCGGTATCCAGGTCGGCCAGATGCGCGTGCCGCTGGGGGTGATCGGGATCATCTACGAGTCGCGGCCGAACGTGACCATCGACGCCGCCGCACTGTGCCTGAAGTCGGGTAATGCGGCGATCCTGCGTGGCGGCTCCGAGTCACTGCATTCCAATCAGGCCCTGGCCGCGATCATCCAGGCCGGGCTGGAGCAGGCGGGGTTGCCGCGCGAGGCGGTGCAGGTGGTGCCGACCACCGACCGCGCGGCGGTCGGCGCGCTGCTGCGCATGCCGCAGTACGTGGACGTGATTGTCCCGCGCGGCGGCAAGGGCCTGATCGAGCGCGTCAGCAACGAGTCGCAGATCCCGGTGATCAAGCACCTGGACGGCGTCTGCCACGTGTACGTGGATGGCGGTGCGGATGCCGACAAGGCGCTGGCCGTCGCGGTGAACGCGAAGACCCAGCGCTACGGGACCTGCAACACCATGGAGACGCTGCTGGTGCACGCGGACCAGGCCGAGGCCTTCCTGCCGCGCCTGGCGGCCGCGCTGGGCGAGCACCAGGTGAGCCTGCGCGGCTGCGCGCGTACCCGGGCCATTCTCGCCGATAGCGGGGCCGACATCGCGGAGGCCACCGAGGACGACTGGGTGGCGGAATACCTGGGGCCGATCCTCGCGATCCGCGTGGTCGACGACCTGGACATGGCGATCGATCACATCAATACCTATGGCTCGCACCATACCGACAGCATCGTGACCGAGGACTACACCCGCGCCCGGCGTTTCCTGCGCGCGGTGGACTCCAGCTCGGTCATGGTGAATGCCTCCACCCGCTTCGCCGACGGCTTCGAGTACGGCCTGGGCGCGGAGATCGGCATCTCCACCGACAAGCTGCATGCCCGGGGCCCGGTGGGCCTGCACGGGCTGACCACGCTCAAGTACGTGGTGTTCGGCGACGGCCATGTACGTGGCTAAGGGAGACGCGCGATTGAATCAGCGCCTCCCTGGGGCGAAGCCCGCGTGATCGGGATCCTCGGCGGCACCTTTGACCCGATCCACTTCGGCCACCTGCGCCCGGCGCTGGAGATCCAGCAGCACCTGGGGCTGGAGCGCGTGCGCTTCATCCCCTGCCACGTACCGCCGCATCGTGCGAGCCCCGGAACCGGCAGCGACGACCGCCTGGCGATGGTGGAGCAGGCGATTGCGGACGTACCGGGATTCGTCGCCGACCGTCGCGAGCTGGATCGTCAGGGGCCGTCCTACACCGTGGATACCCTGCTCAGTTTCCGCGAGGAGCTGGGGCCGGACGCGCCGTTGGTGCTGATCATGGGCATGGATGCCTTCGCCGGGCTGCCATCGTGGAACCGCTGGCAGCAGATCTTCGAGTTGGCGCATATCGTGGTCTCGCACCGCCCCGGCAGCCCGGCCTCCCACGATCTGGGCGGCTGGCTGGGGAACGCCGCGACGCACGACCCGGCGGCGCTGCGCAAGGCGCCCGGGGGGCTGGTCTACTTCCAGCCGGTGACCCAGCTCGACATCTCCGCCACCGCCATCCGGGACGAGCTGCAGGCCGGGCGCAGCCCGCGCTTCCTGCTCCCCGGGGCCGTCAATCGCTACATCCAGGACCACGGTCTGTACCGGGCCGGGTCGAACCGCAATCACGGGACATGACCGACACAATGAACAGCGAACAACTCCTGGAGCTGGTGACCACCGCTCTGGACGACATGAAGGCACAGAACATCCGCACCATCGACGTGCGTGGCAAGACCACGCTGACGGATTTCATGGTGATCGCCTCCGGGACCTCGGGGCGTCACGTGCAGTCCACCGCCGAGTCGGTGGCCACCGAGGCCAAGCAGGCCGGTATCCCGCCGTTGGGGGTCGAGGGTCAGGAGAGCCAGGAGTGGGTGCTGGTGGACCTGAACGATGTGATCGTTCACGTGATGCTCCCGGAGACCCGCGACTTCTACAACCTGGAGAAGCTCTGGATGGCGGATGAGGCCGCGGACACGGAAAAGGCCGCCCCCGAGGACCCCAGCCTGGAGCGGGTCCGGCGCCTGCGGCGCTGAACGCCGAGCGAGGCCTCGCCCGATGCGCCTGGACCTGATCGCGATCGGCAAGCGCATGCCCGACTGGGTGGCGGACGGCTTCGCCGAATACGCCGGGCGCCTGCCGCGCGAGCTGGAGCTGAACCTGCAAGCGCTGGCGGGCCCCTCGGGCGCGAAGTCGATGGACACCACCACGCTCCTGCGCCGCGAGGGCGAGATCCTGCTGAAGGCGATCCCCGAGGGTGCGCGCGTGATCCTGCTGGATGAGCGCGGCAAGGCGGTCGACACCAAGGGCGTGGCGAAGCGCCTGGAGGACTGGCAAGCGGACGGTCGCGACGTCGCGCTGGTGATTGGCGGGGCCGCCGGGCTGGACGAGGCCGTGCGCGCCCGCGCCGAGTGGGCCTGGTCGTTGTCGCCGCTGACCTTCCCGCACATGCTGGTGCGGGTGCTGGTCGCCGAGCAGCTCTACCGCGCCTGGTCGCTGCTCAACAACCACCCCTATCACCGCGCCTGAGTCCCGCATGAGCCTGACGCCGCCGCTGTTGCTCGCCTCCGCCTCGCCGCGTCGGCGGGAACTGCTGGAACAGATCCAGCTTGCCTTCGAGGTGGCGCCGATGGACGTGGACGAGAGCGCGCGGCCGGGCGAGACGCCGGAGGCCCTGGTCGAGCGCCTGGCCGGCGCCAAGGCGGAGGCGGCGCGCGATCGCCTGGCCTCCGGCCAGTGGGTGCTGGCGGCCGACACCGTGGTCGCCGTGGACGCCGGCGCACTGGGCAAGCCCGCGGATTTCGCCGACGCCGCCGCCATGCTCGGACGGCTGTCCGGGCGCGAGCACCGGGTTGTGTCCGGCATGGCCCTGTGGCGCCCCGGCGAGGCCATGCGCGCCCGTCACGTGACGACCCGGGTACGCCTGCGCGAGCTGAGCCCGGCCGACATCGAGGCCTACTGGGCGACCGGCGAGCCGCGCGGCAAGGCCGGTGCCTACGCCATCCAGGGCCGCGGCGCCGCCTTTGTCGAGTGGATCGAGGGCTCCTACAGCAACGTGGTCGGGTTGCCCCTGTTCGAGCTGGAGGCCTGGCTGCGCGAGATCCCCGACCCGCCGCCGCGTGTCGGATCGGCGTCTCCCGCGGTCGTTACTGGATCTTGTGGTGTTCCAGCGGGTAGCCGCGCTCCTTGAAGAAGCGGTAGCGGCTACGGCCGGCCTCGCGCCCCGTCTCGTCGCCACCGACGATGTCGGCGACCCGTTCGAAACGGCCACAGTACTCCGGGACCTCGGGGGCGAGGTTGATCAGCACGTCGCAACGATCCGACGGCGCATGCGCCTCGTGCAGGGAGACCGGGACATCCGTGTCGCGCACGTCGGTGCTGTGCGGCAGGAAGGCCGTGTCCTCGAAGGTCCACAACCATTCATCCAGGGTGCGCGTCAGCTCCGGCGAGCCGGTATGGATATGTACTCGATGTCCCTGCCCGCTGGCCTTCTTTGCCAGACGGCAGACGAAGCGCAGGCGTGCCTCCGGGGCCGGGTCCTCGAGCAGGTAGAAGCTGACGTGGGTCATGCCCGCCGGACCGCGATCAGGCCTGGTCGAGCAGGTAGCGCATCAGCATCGGCACCGGGCGCCCGGTCGCGCCCTTTTCCTTGCCGCTCTTCCAGGCCACGCCGGCGATGTCGACATGCGCCCAGGTGTAGTCCTCGGTATAGCGCGAGAGGAAGCAGGCGGCGGTGATGGTGCCGGCCGGGCGCCCGCCGATGTTGGCCATGTCGGCGAAATTGCTCTTCAGCTGTTCCTGGTACTCCGGCCACAGCGGGAGCTGCCAGGCGCGATCCCCGCTCTCTTCGCCGGCGGCCAGCAGGCCCTTGGCCAGGCGCTCGTTGTTGCCGAGCACGGCCGCGCCCTGGTGCCCCAGTGCGATGATGCAGGCACCGGTCAGGGTGGCGATGTCGATCACCGCCTTCGGCTTGTAGCGCTCGACCCAGGTCAGGGCGTCGGCCAGGACCAGGCGGCCCTCGGCGTCGGTGTTCAGGATCTCCACCGTCTGCCCGGACAGGGTAGTGATGATATCGCCGGGGCGGGTCGCGCGGCCGTCGGGCATGTTCTCGGCGCTGGTCACCACGCCGATCACATTGATCGGCAACTCCAGTTCGCAGCAGGCCTCGATCACGCCGAACACGCTGGCCGCGCCACACATGTCGTACTTCATCTCGTCCATCTCGGCACCGGGCTTGAGCGAGATGCCGCCGGTGTCGAAGGTGATGCCCTTGCCGACCAGGACCACCGGGGCGTCGCCCTTGTTGCCGCCGGAGTATTCCATGGCGATCAGGCGCGGCGGGCGCTCGGAGCCCTTGCCTACGGCCAGGATTGCGCCGGCGCCGAGTTTCTCCAGGTCCTTCTCGTCCAGCACCGTGGTCTTCAGCTTCTTGTTCTGCTTCGCCATTTCGCGCGCGGTGTCGGCCAGGCTCTCCGGGTAGCAGACATTCGGCGGGGTATTGCCCAGGTCCTTGGCGCGATTGACGCCGGTGGCGATCGCCGCAGCCTCGCTGCAGGCGCGCTTCGCCGCCTCGGCCTCGTCGCGCTCCACGCTGAGCTGGATCTTCTCCAGCTTCACCGGGGTGGTCTTCTCCTTGCCCTTGAACGGGGTGAAGCGGTAGGCGGCATCCGAGATCGCCGCCACCAGGGTATGCACCGTCCAGGCGATGTCCTTGCCGCGCGGCTGGAAGTCCGCCACCGCGATCACCGCGCTGGTGGCGGGGCGCTCGACCAGGGCGGCCGCCAGGGTCTGCGCGGCCTTGCGTGCGGCGCGGGCATCGAAGTCTTTCTTCGCGCCCAGGCCGATCAGGAGTGCGTTACCCTTGCCTCCACCGGTAGGCAGCAACAGCCGGCTGCCGGCCTCGCCGTCCATCTCGCCGGCCTTCAGCAGGGCGGTGATCTCGCCATCGCGCGCGGCATCCAGGGCGGTGGCGCCCGCGGCCGGCTTGCGCTTGTGGGCGATCCCGGCGGCGCGGATGCCGGCGCGGGGTTTGTCGAGGGTCGAGGTGGTGACGGAGAATTGCATGAATGCCTCCCGAAAATGAGTTCGATCATGGTACCAGCGCCAAGCGGCGCCCGGCCACGCGCCGCGCGGGCCGCGGGGTAATGCGCGCATGATCCTGCGCCGCGCCGAGCGTCTTATCGCCCGCGAGCTGCTGGTCACGCAGACCGCGGTCACCGTCGTGCTGTTGCTGGTGATCATCGGCGGCGTGTTGGGGCGGGTGCTGCGCGATGTCGCCGAGGGCAGTATCCCCGTGGATTTCCTGCCGGGCATGGTCGCCTTCGGCGCGTTCAAGGGCATTGTGTTCCTTTGGCCGGTGGCGCTGTTCCTGGCCTTCATGCTGGTGCTGGGCCGTTTGCAGCGCGACAGCGAGCTGGTGGCGCTACAGGCCAGCGGCATGTCCTTCGCCGCGTTTTATCGCGCGCTGTTCTGGGTGGCTGCGCCAGCCACGCTGCTGTTGCTGGTGCTGATGACGCTGGTGGTGCCACGCACCGAGGCCCAGATCGACCAACTGCGCGACCTCGCCGAGACACGCTCCGACCTGATCGGCATTACGCCCGGGCGCTTCCTGCGCTCGCGGGTTGGCGAGCAGGTCTTTTTTGCCGAGCGCCTGAGCGAGGACCGCGAGGCCTTGCTGGAGGTGTTCATCTACCGCGAGGTCGACGGCGAGGCGCAGGTGACCGTAGCCGAGCGCGCGATCCCCGACCCGGGGGCGGAGGGCAGTGGTTTCCTGATCCTCGAGAACGGCTATCGCCATGTCGGCGTGCCCGGCGAGGGCAGCTTCCGCATGCTCGAGTTCGAGCGCCTGCGGACCCAGATCACCGAGCCGGATGCCGGGGCTGGGCGGCGCTCGCTGAACGCGATGTCGACGCTTCAGCTGTGGGCGGAGCGTGATCGGCCGGACCATCGTGCGGAGCTCGAATGGCGCATTGCGATGCCACTGTCCATCCTGGTGCTGACCCTGATTGCACTGCCGCTGGCCCAGGTGCCGCCCCGTTCCGGGCGTTATGCCCGCATCCCGGCGGCCATCGGGGTCTACGTGCTGTACGCGAACTTCCTGATCCTGGGTCAGGGGCAGCTGGCGGATGGCCGTACGCCACTGGCCCTGGGGCTCTGGTGGACGCACGGGCTGATGCTGGTTTTCTGGCTATGGCTGGCCTGGCGCAAGGGCATGCTGGGCCTTGGCCGGGGAGCGGGTGGCGGCCCTCGCCGCGTGGAGCGTGACGAGGTGGCTTCGTGACGACCGTACTGGGTCGCTACATCATGCGCCAGGTCCTGATCGGGACCGCGCTGGCCGTGGTCCTGCTGGTGGCGCTGGATGCGGTCTTCGCGCTGATTGACGAGCTCCGCGACACCGGGCGTGGCAACTATGGCCTGACCGAGGCGCTGCTGTATGTAGCGCTGACCCTGCCGCGGCGGATGTACGACATGCTGCCCCCGGCGGCGCTGCTCGGAGGACTCTTGTGGCTGGGCAATCTGGCCGCCAACAGCGAGCTGACCGCGATGCGGGCCGCCGGAATGACGCTTGGGCGCTTCATCGGCTGGGTGATGCAGGCCGGACTGGTGGTCGTGGTCGTGATGGTGGTGGTCGGCGAGTTCTTCGCTCCTGCGGCCGAGAGTCGTGCACAGAACCTGAAGGCCAGCGCCTTCGATGAACAGCTGAGTGTGAGCCCCATCGGGCTCTGGGCGCGCGATGGCCAGCGTATGGTGCAGGCGGATGCGGTGCTGCCGGGCAACCGCCTGATCAGCGTGCGCATCATCGAGGTGGATGCGAACCGCGAGCCGCGCGAGATTACGCGTGCGCAGAGCGCGCAGTACGTGGACGGGGCCTGGCGGCTGCAGGGCGTGGAGCGTTCGCGGCTGTCGCTGGAGCGCGTCGAGCCCGAACGCCTGGAGGAGGAGGTCATCGAGCGCCTGATCGCGCCGGAGTACTTCGACATTCTGGTGGTCGAGCCCAGCCAGATGGCGGCGCAGAACCTGGCGCGCTACATCGACTACCTGCAGGAAAATCGCCTGGACTCGGCCCCCTACGAGGTCGCGTTCTGGCAGCGACTGACCCTGCCGGCCAGCACCTTCGTGATGCTGCTGCTGGCGATCCCGTTCCTGTTCGGCTCGCAGCGCGAGGGTGGTGCCGGGCGGCGCCTGTTCATCGGCATCGCCATCGGCGTGTCGTTCGCCATCGTGATGCGCGCGATGACCCATTTGGGGCTGGTCTACAACCTGCCGCCGGTGGTTGCGGCGAGCTTGCCGGTGGTGCTGTTCCTGATTTTCGCGCTGGTGGCGCTGCAACGCATGGGACGTCAGACATGAGGGTTTGGCTGCGCGGCGGGTTCCTGATCGTGCTGGCGGCCCTGCTGGCGGCCTGTGGTGGCGCGGGCCCGGGCGACTTCGAGCCACTCCCGCGCCAGGCCACGGTGCTCGCCTTCGGCGACAGCGTGACCCACGGGACCGGGGCGGGTTCGGGCGAGGACTATCCGGCGCGGCTGGCGGCGATCACCGGCTGGACACTCATCAATGACGGGGTGCCGGGCGACCGCGCCAGCAGCGCCCGCGGGCGCCTGGAGCCCAGCCTGCGCGAACACCAGCCGGACCTGGTGCTGATCTGGCTGGGCGGCAACGACTTTCTGCGCCAGCGCGATCCCGCCGCGGTCAAGGAGGATTTGCGCGCCCTGGTGGCAGCGGTGCATGAACACGGGGCCGAGCCATTGCTGCTGGGGGTGCCGCGGGCCTCGGCCCTGGGGGCCGCCACCGGGCGCCTGCGGGACGATCCGATCTATCGCGAACTCGCCCGCGAGGAACAGGTGGCCCTGATCGAGGGCGTGCTCTCCGGCGTGTTGTCCGAGCGCGAGCTGCGCGCCGACCCCGTGCACCCCAACGCCCGTGGTTACCGTCGCATCGCCGACGAGATTGCCGAGGCCCTGGACGACCTCGGCCTCTGGCTCGCCCCCTGAGGGTTGTTCAATTAGCAACGAGCTTCAGCCCATTGCAGGGAACGTTCTCCCAAAGGCAGGCTCCTTCCGCCGCGGTAGGGTGCTGTTGAGCGCAGCGTGTAGTGGTCAAGCGATTTCGGACACCTCGATAGGAGGTTCGGCTGTCCATTTTCGCTCGTAGGCGTTGGGCGACAGGTAGCCCAAGGTCGAGTGCATTCGGCGCTCGTTGTAGAAGCCGACGATGTAGTCGGTGATGTCCCGGGTGGCCTCGCCATGGTTGGCGTAGTCCCGCCGCCAGACCCGCTCCATCTTCAGGTTCAGGAAGAAGCGCTCGGCCACCGCATTGTCCCAGCAGTTACCCCGCCGGCTCATGCTGGCCCGGGCGCCGTGCTGCGCCAGCACACGCCGCCAGGCGTCGCTGGTGTACTGACAGCCCTGGTCGGAGTGGACCAGCAGACCGGGCTCGGGTTGCCGGCTCTGCAGCGCCATGCGTAGCGCACTGCAGGCCAACTCGGCATCCAGCCTTCGGCTCATGGACCAGCCCACCACCTTGCGGTTGAACAGGTCCAGCACCGCCGCCAGATACGTCCAGCCGGTGCGGGTCCGGATGTAGGTGATATCCGTCACCCAGGCCGCGTTCGGGCGCGATGGCTGGAACTGCCGGTCCAGGTGGTTTTCCACCACCGGCGCGGTCGCATCCCGCTGGGTGGTCACGACGAACGCCCGCTTCCAGACCGGGCGCAGGCCCTGTTCCCGCATCAGACGGCGGACCCGGTAGCGGCCCACCGTCACACCGTCCGAACGCAGGGCGGCCTGCACACGGCGGCTGCCGTAGGTCCATTCCGACTGCTCGAACGCCTCCTTGACCCGTGCCTCCAGTGCACACGGCTGGCGCGGCCGCCGGCGGCGCGTCTGCGCCGCGTAGTAGCCCGACCGGTTCACCTCCAGCAGATCACACACCCGCTTCACCGGAGCCTTCTTCGCCAGCGTCGTGATGCAGCGATACATCACAGCAGTTCCCGGGCGAAGAAGGCCGAGGTGAGTTCAATTGATCGATGCAACACCTTCGGTCCTAATACTGCGTTTGGGGGTGTTGCATATGGAGCAAATGGGGAGGCCGGGATTCTCGGCCAAACAGAGGGCTGAGCTTTGGGCACGGTGGCAAGCCGGCGAGTCGCTCAGTGACATTGGCCGAGCGCTGGGCAAACAGGCTGGTTCGATTCATGGCGTCGTCGCCGCGCGAGGCGGAATTGCCCCTGCCGAGCGTTGCAGGTCTCGTCTGGCGTTGACGCCCTCAGAGCGCGAGGAGATCTCCCGCAACCTTGCTGGCGGGGCATCGATCCGTCAGATTGCCGCGACCCTCCAGCGCGCCCCTTCCACGATCAGCCGCGAGATTGCACGCCACGGCACCCGCCGTACATATCGCGCCACTGTGGCCGATAGTCGAGCGTGGGATCGGGCGCGGCGCCCGAAGCCCTGTCGGCTCGCAACGCATGTTCCACTACAAGAAATCGTGGCAGAGAAGCTCGAATTGGACTGGTCGCCCGAGCAAATCGCAGGATGGCTACGGGTTCAGTATCCAGGTACGTCCAGCATGCACATCTCCCACGAGACGATTTACCGCAGCCTCTTCATTCAGGCTCGCGGCGTACTCAAGAAAGAATTGCTGAAGCACCTGCGTTCGCGCCGGATGATGCGCCGCTCCCGCCTTGCGAGCACGGAAGGACAGCCGCGAGGCCAGATTATTGATGCAATCTCGATCCGAGAGCGTCCGGCGGAAGTGGAAGATCGTGCGATACCGGGCCACTGGGAAGGGGACCTGATCTCCGGGGCGAAGAACAGCCACATCGCCACGCTCGTCGAGCGCCACTCCCGCTTTACGATGCTGGTGAAGGTCCAAGGCAAGGATGCGGCGAGTGTCGCGAGCGCGCTCAGCCGCGAGGTCCGCAGACTCCCGCGCGAGATGTGGCGAACCCTGACCTGGGATCGCGGCAGCGAGATGGCCAGCCATAAGGCCTTCACCGCCGACACGGATGTGAAGGTCTACTTCTGTGACCCGCAGAGCCCCTGGCAGCGCGGCACCAACGAGAATACCAACCGCCTGCTGCGCCAGTACTTCCCCAAGGGGACGGAACTGGCCGGCTTCTCACAGACCGACCTGGATGAAATCGCCCTCCGCCTGAATCGGCGACCGCGGAAAACCTTGGGCTTTATCTCCCCGGCGGATAAACTCATGGCCACTGTTGCGTCGACCGGTTGAACTCACCGAAGCCTTTTTTAGTAGGGCCTTGTCCTCTCGCAGTCGGCGGTTCTCTTCCTCCAGCTCCCGGATCCGGCGTTGTTCCGGCGTCAGGGGGCGACCATCACCCGCCTCGCCGGATCGATCCGCCTTGAGCTGCTCGACCCAGCGCCGGACCGCCGTCTCGCCGACCCCCGTATCCCGCACCACCTGCGGCACACCCTGGCCCTCGTCCACCACCATCCGGGCAACCCGAAGCTTGTACTCCGGATCAAAATTCCTGCGTCCCATATCGTCTCCTCGATCAGATCCTCATCATTCCACCGATCGAGGTGTCCACCAACATTAGACCAGCACAGCGAAACGCACCATTTCCCGCGTTGTGCCCGTTCCTTGATGGGATTCGCTGCGCTCATCCCATCCTACGCCCCTACGATCCGGCGGCTGGTTGAACGTGATCGCTCATCAGGACGGCTTTTGACCTTGCCCGTCTTCGTGTGCTTCGTGGTGAAATAAAAAACCGGCTCGGGATCAGCTCTTGCGGTTCTGTTTCCAGCGGGGCTTGGCCAGGCCCTGAATGCGTACCAACTCGGTGCTGGAGAGCCAGTCGTGCAGCATCCAGCGGCGCGGGTGGAACTGCGACAGGCCGAGCGCGAACAGCGCCGCCGCCGTGACCACGGTGATCGCCACGGCGCCGTGCTCGCGCACCGCCCAGATCGCTATCAGGATTACTAGCCACTGGGCCACCGCGACCAGGTAGCGCAGGGTGGCCTGCCAGGCATTGACCGCGTGGCCACCCTCGGTGCGCAGCTGGATGTTCCAGGCCTGCATGCCAAGCGTCTGTCCGGTGCGGGTCCAGAACCAGTAGAAGAAGCCCCAGGCCACGATCAGGTTGAGCACGAAGTGCACACGCGGCGAGTACAGCCCGGTGGTATTGCCGAGGACAACCACCAGCAGGCCAAGGACCATCCAGATCGCCACCAGCAGCAGGGCATCGTAGACGATGGCGGCCAGGCGGCGGAGCAGACTGGTCGGCTGGCCGTCGACGGACGAGGCGGCGGTTTCGGTCATGGGATTCCCGGATGGTTCTGGATTTGGCCGCAGGCGCGGAGTGGGCGTAGTCTTGCCGTATGGAGCGACGCTTTCAACGTATCCCTCTGGAATTTCCGGCTACCCTGCTCACCGACGGCGGGGACTGCGCGGTTCGCGTGGAGGATATCTCCCTGAAGGGGGTGCTGCTGGAGGGCGCGGATCTTCCGGTCCTGGCCGATGGGGACGAGGTCAGCGTCGATATCCCGCTCAGCGGCGAGGCGCGCATCACCGTCGAGGGCCGCGTGTGCTGGCACGAAGGCCTGTGGCTGGGCGTGGAGATCGAGGCGATGCCGCTCGAATCCGCATCGCACCTGCGGCGCCTGGTCGAGCTCAACCTGGGTGACGAGGCCCTGCTGGAGCGGGAATTCGCCGCGCTCGTCCAGTCCCCCTGAGCGCGGGCGGAAACCCGGGTCACACCTCCGGGAAGATCTCCCGGAACGGCAGCACCTCCACCCAGTCCCCCGCCCGGGCCCCGCTGGACTCGCGGGGCAAAACCACGTAGGCGTTGGCCTCGCTCATCGCGCGCAGCTGGTGCGAGCCCTGGCCGCCGGCTGCGCGGACCACCCAGCCGCGGTCGTCGGTCTCGAGTAACGCGCGCTGGAAGTCCTTGCGGCCCGGGGTCTTGTACAGATCCTCCAGCAGGCGGGCGTTCAGGGTCTGCGGCTCGGTCGCGTCGCGCCCGGCCAGCTGCAGCAAGGCCGGGCGCACCAGCAGGGCGAAGGTGGTCATCACCGCCACCGGGTTGCCGGGCAGGCCGAAGAAATGCGCGCGGCCGAACTGTCCGAATGCCAGTGGCCGTCCGGGCTTGATCGCCAGCTTCCAGAAACCGACTTGTCCCGAGGCCTGCAGTACGCGGGTCACGTGATCGGCATCGCCCACCGAGACGCCCCCGGTGGTGATGATCATGTCCGCGTCCGCACCGGCCCGGGTCAGGGCTCGTGAGACCTCCGCCTCGGTGTCGCGGATCACGCCGTAGTCCAGTACCTCCACCGGATAGGCGCTCAGCAGCGCGCGCAGCGTGTGGCGGTTGCTGTCGTGGATCTGTCCCGGGCCCAGCGGTTGATCGACGGGGACCAGTTCGTCCCCGGTCGAGAAGAAGGCCACGCGCGGCCGGCGCAGCACGCTTACCCGGGCGATACCCTGACTGGCCAGGACCCCGATCTCGGCGGCGCCGATGCGCTGCCCGGAAGCATATAGCGGGCTGCCGGCGGCGGTGTCACTGCCCGGTCCACGGATGTTGTGTCCCGTTGTCAGGCCGCCGTTTTGCAGGGTGATCGATTCCCCGTCCCGCTGCACCTGCTCCTGCATGATGACCAGTTCGGCCCCGGCCGGGACGACCGCGCCGGTCAGGATGCGCAGGCACTGGCCGGGCTGCAGCTCGCCATCCCAGGGATGCCCGGCCGCCGATGTGCCCACCAGTGCGAGACAGGCCCCGTCCGTTGCGTCCGCGGCGCGCAGGGCGTAGCCATCCATGGCCGAGACCGCCGCCGGTGGCACGTCGATGCGTGCGTGAATCGGCTGGGCCAGGGTGCGCCCGAGGGCCTCTTCCAGCGTGACCTGTTCGCTCTGGGTGATCGTCCGGCAGGCCTCCAGGATCGCGGCACGGGCCTGTTCCAGGGTCTTGGCGCTAGGGTCGAATTCGTCGCAACCGGGGGCAGCCTCGGGCATGGGATGTCTCCGCTTCAGGGATGGATATTCAGGTAGTCGATGATGAAGGCGGCCACTGCGTCGGGGTCGTTGACCGGCAGCAGTGGGCCGTTGAAGTCCAGGGTCGGGGCATCGGTGGCCACCGCGATCACCCCGGCGACCTCGCGGTACAGCGGCGGCTTGCCGACCGACGGGCGGTGCACCTCGATCTTCGGCAGGTCCCACTGCTTGAAGCCCTCGACCAGGATCAGGTCGGAGCGGCGCGGGTCCAGCCGCGCGCACAGCATGTCCAGATCCGGCACGCGGCCGTCGTCGGTCTCCGGCGTCTCCACCATCAGGGCGTAGCGCCGCCCGGAGGCGACCAGCATCTGGTCCGCCCCGGAGTGGCGCAGCTCAAAGCTGTCCTTGCCCGGCTTGTCCACGTCGAACTCGTGGTGGGCGTGCTTGATCATTGCCGGGCGCAGGCCGCGGGCGCGCAGGGCCGGGATCACGCCCTTGAGCAGGGTGGTCTTGCCGCTGCCGCTCCAGGCGGCGAAGGCGATGCGGGGCAGGGGCGAGGGGGTGGTCGGTTCGGTCATGGGCGTCGTTCCCGGGCACTGCGGTTCGGGATCGAAAGTATAGCGATCATGATCAGTCCCGCCCCAGGTCATCCGGTGTGTTGATGTTGGCGAACGCCTGCGGCTGATCGGAAAAATCGACGGGGATTGCACCCATGTCGCGGAACCAGCGTCCCGCGGCCAGGGACCCGCGCTCCAGGTCGTCCAGCAGGGCCTGCGCCAGGGTCGGGCGCAGCAGCGCGAACAGCGGCTGCAGCCGTTCGCCGTCGTGGGCGACCGCGGCCGGGGCGTGTTCCCGGTCCACGGCCTGTTGCAGGCGTTCGCCGAGATCCCGCGGGCAATGCGGGGCGTCCACCGGGGCGCACAGGAGGCTCTGGCCGGGGAAGGCTGCGAAGGTCGCCGCGATCCCGGCCAGCGGGCCGCGGTAATCCGGGTGCCGATCGCACAGACAGGGAAACCCCAGCGCCCGATAGCGGTCGATATCGGTATTGCTGCTGATGGCCAGCTGTGCGGCCTGGGGCTGCAGGCGCTCGATCGCGTGTTCGATCAGCGGGCGCCCGTGGTACTCGACCCAGCCCTTGTTGCACCCGCCCATGCGGCGGCCCTGGCCGCCGGCCAGGATCACGGCGATGAGGGTTTCGGGCGGGGTCTGCATTGCCTGCGTTTCCATGCGGGTCTGCGGGTTCGGCGCCGGTCCGGGCTTTGGTTTATCGTGGTGGTGTCGGCTGTCGCGTGTGCGCACGCAGTGTACGACGAATCCATCCTGACGGGAGAGGAAGCCCATGCGGGTTCCATTCGGGCGCAACGCGGGACAGGGCGGATGGCGCCCCTGGCGACATCTGTTGTGGCTGACCTGCCTGTTGCTGGGCGCCGGCTGGCTGGTGGCGGCGAGCATGGCCGATACCGGGGATCGCCACGGTCTGATGCTGACCGTGGAGGACGCCATCGGCCCGGCCACCGGCGATTACATCCGTCGCGGCATTGAACGCGCGGAGGCGGAAGACGCCGAGATCATGATCCTGATGCTGGATACCCCCGGCGGACTGGATTCCAGTATGCGCAGCATCATCAAGAACATCCTGCAATCGGACGTGCCGGTGGTGACGTATGTCCACCCGGCGGGCTCGCGCGCGGCCAGTGCCGGCACCTACATGCTCTACGGGTCGCATGTGGCGGCCATGACCCCGGCCACCAATCTGGGGTCGGCCACGCCGGTGCAGATGGGGGGCGGTGGGCTCCCGGGCATGGATCCGCCGGCAGCGGACGAGGGCGCCCGCGATGACGAGGACGCCGACGAGGACAATGGCGACGCGCGCAACGATGATACGGATGCGGCGGCGGACGAGCCCGCGGACGGTAACGGAACGGCCAACGGCGAGGTGGAGCCGGCCAGCGAGGAAGAGCTGCTGGAGGACGAGGCGGCCCCGCGGCGTGGCGACGACGCGATGGGGCGGAAGGTGCTGGAGGACGCGGTCTCGTACATCCGCGGTCTGGCCGAGCGCTATGATCGCAACGCCGACTGGGCGGAGGAGACGGTACGCGAGGGTTCCAACCTGACCGCCTCCGCGGCGCTGGAGCAGAACGTCATCGACTTTGTGGCGGACAACCTGGACGACCTGCTCGCCCAGATCGACGGGCATACCGTGCGCATGCACGACGGTGAGCGCACCCTCTCCACCGAGGGACTGGAGATCGTGCGCATGGACCCGGACTGGCGCACCCAGTTGCTGTCCGTGATCACCAACCCGAACATTGCCTATATCCTGATGCTGCTGGGGATCTACGGCATCATCTTCGAGCTGGCCAATCCGGGCGCGATCTATCCCGGCGTGATTGGCTCGATCGCGCTGATCCTAGCGTTCTTCGCGCTGCAGGTGATGCCGGTGAACTATGCGGGTCTGGCGCTGATGCTGCTGGGGATGATCTTTATGGTCGCGGAGGCCTTTGTGCCCAGTTTCGGGGCCCTGGGCATAGGAGGAATCGTGGCGTTTACGACCGGTTCGATTATTTTGTGGGACGATCCCAACCTGAACGTGGCCCTGCCGCTGGTGATTGGCACGGCCATCGCCATCGGCATCCTGTCGGTCTGGGTGTTGGGCCGGTTGTTCAAGCTGCGTGGCAAGAAGCCCGCCACCGGTTATGAAGAGATGATCGGCATGCTCGGTGAGGCACGCGAGGACTTTGAACGCAGCGGCCGGGTCTGGGTCCACAGCGAGCAGTGGAACGCGGAGACCTCGGCACCCGTGCGCGAGGGGCAGAAGGTGCGGGTGACCGCCATCGACGGACTCAAGTTGCAGGTCGAACCCGCGACCGAAGAGGACACCCCGGGCACTGCATCGACCGGCTGACCGGCCGGTGCAGTACTCACAACGTAGAAGGAGCAGGACATGAACGATCTCGGTTTCTTTGTCGTTCCGCTAGTCATCCTGATCGCCATCATCGTGATGTCGATCAAGGTGCTGCGCGAGTACGAGCGTGGCGTCATCTTCTTCCTGGGGCGGTTCCAGGCGGTCAAGGGTCCGGGCCTGATCATCGTCATCCCGGGCATCCAGCAGATCGTGCGGATCGACCTGCGCATCATCACCCTCGACGTACCCAGTCAGGACGTGATCTCCCAGGACAACGTGACGGTACGGGTCAACGCGGTGCTGTACTTCCGCGTGGTGGATTCGGCCAAGTCGGTGATCCAGGTGGAGGACTATTACGCCGCGACCAGCCAGCTGGCGCAGACCACATTGCGCTCGGTCCTCGGCAAGCATGATCTCGACGAGATGCTCTCCGAGCGCGACAAGCTGAACAACGACATCCAGGAGATCCTCGACTCGCAGACGGATGCCTGGGGCATCAAGGTCACCAACGTCGAGATCAAGCACGTCGACCTGGACGACTCGATGATCCGCGCGATCGCCCGCCAGGCCGAGGCCGAGCGCGAACGCCGCGCCAAGGTCATCCACGCCGAGGGCGAACTGCAGGCGGCCGAGAAGCTGGTGCAGGCCGCGCAGAAGATGGAGGCGAGCCCGGCCGCGCTGCAGCTGCGCTACCTGCAGACCATGGCCGACATGTCGACCAACGGCACCGCCAACAGCATCTTCTTCCCGCTGCCGCTGGAACTGACCAAGGTGTTCGAGAGCCTGGCCGGAAAATTCCGCGCCGAGACCCCGGGGGCACCGGGCAATCCGGGCAATCCCGGGGGCGGCCAGCCGTAACGCGTGACCAGCGCCGAGACGACCTCGTCGCCCCTCGATCGTTTCCTGGACGAGCTCTGGGCGGTCGAGGGGCTCTCCGATCACACCCTGGCGGCGTACCGCCGCGATCTGGAGGGCCTGGCGCACTGGCTGGAGCCCAGGGGCGTGGACCTGGAGACCGCCGGGGCGCCCGACCTGCTGGGGTACATCAGCGCGCGCATGCAGGCCGGGGCCCGGCCGAAGTCCATTACCCGGGCGCTGTCCAGCATCCGGCGTTTCTATCGCTATCGGGTCTATCAGGGCGAGCGCGAGGATGACCCCAGTGCCGGGATCGAATCGCCCCGCGCCGGACGCCCGTTGCCGGCCAGCCTGTCCGAGGCCCAGGTGGACGCCCTGTTGCAGGCGCCCGATCTCGAGACCGCGGTGGGCCTGCGCGACCGCGCGATGCTGGAGCTGATGTACGCCACCGGCCTGCGCGTGTCGGAACTGGTGGGCCTGGAGCAGTCGGAGGTGAACAGCCGCCAGGGCGTGGTGCGCATCACCGGCAAGGGCGACAAGGAACGCCTGGTGCCGCTGGGCGAGGAGGCGGCGCACTGGCTGGCCCGTTTCCAGCGCGAGGCGCGGCCGGACCTGATGGACGAACACCCTCCCTGCGAGACCGTGTTCGTCACCCGCCGCGGGCGCGGGCTGACGCGCCAGGCCTTCTGGTACCGCATCAAGGCCCATGCGCGCCGTGCCGGCATCGAGTCGCCGCTGTCGCCGCATACCCTGCGCCACGCCTTCGCGACCCACCTGCTCGATCACGGGGCGGACCTGCGCGTGGTGCAGATGCTGCTGGGCCACAGCAGCCTCTCGACCACGCAAATCTATACCCACGTCGCACGCGCCCGTCTGCAAAGCCTGCATGCGGAACATCATCCCCGCGGCTGACGTCTATTACGCACTCTTGCCAGCTTTCGCAGGTTCCCCGCGTGGGGGCTGCTAGACTGGCTCCGTTTTCTGTACTGACACGAGAGAATCCATGCTCCTGAAACGCGTTCTTCCCCTTGCCGCGGCCCTGGCCGTGTTCAGCACCCCGGTCATGGCGACCGATGCCATCGAGGAAACCATGGCCCGGGTGATTCCGGATGCCGAGGCCGACAGCATCCGGGAGACCCCGATGGCTGGCATCTACGAGGTGCGCTACGGCACCGATATCCTCTATGTGTCCGGGGACGGCCGCTATCTGATTCAGGGCAACCTGGTCGATCTGGACACCCGCGAGAACCTGACCCAGGCCGCGCTCAGCGGGGTGCGCGCCGACATGTTCGCCGCCATCGGCGACAGCGAGCTGGTGACCTACTCGCCGGATGGCGACACCCGCGGCGTGTTGAATATCTTTACCGATCCGAACTGTCCCTACTGCCGCGAGATGCACAAGGACCTCCCGGAGTATCTGGCGGCTGGAATCAAGGTGCGCTACCTGATGTTCCCGGTCCTCGGCCGCGATTCCCCGGAGATCATGAATCGCACTTGGTGTGCGGATGATCGCGAAGAGGCGATGGACCGCGCCAAGGAAGGCGACAAGTTGGATGACATCGATGGCAGCTGCGCCACGCCGCAGGACGAACATATGGCCATGGGCCAGCAGCTCGGGATTCGCGGCACCCCGGCGCTGATCACGGAGAGCGGACAACAGATGTCCGGCTACCAGGAACCGCAGGCGGTGATCGAGCGCATCCTCGGCAGCAACTGATATCCAGGCGCCGGGTCGCGCATTGCGATCCGGCTGCGGGATGGAGATGACATGCTTGAGTATCAGCTGAACGTCGAACGGGTGGACGCGCACGGCAGCCTGGCACACGCCAAGCAGGCCGAAGTCACCCTGGACACCGACATGGACGGGCGCGACGATGCCCTGAGTCCGCCGGAGCTTTTGCTGGCGTCACTCGGTGCCTGCATGGTGCGCGGCATCCAGCGCGCCCTGCCGATGCTGCACATGGAGGTGGACAGCATCTCCATCCAGTTGCGCGGCTGGCGCCAGGACGACCCACCGGCCATCGCGAAGATCGAGTATCGCGTCGAAGTCGGCACCGATGCCGACGAGGAGATGGTCGAGCTGCTGCACCGCAACGTGCAGAAGGGCACCATCTACTCCACCCTTGCCGCCGGCACCCAACTCACCGGCGAGGTCGTCGCCAGGCAATAGGTCGCGCAACCGGTGGGAAGTCCCCTGTGGGAGCGAGCTTGCTCGCGAAGGCCCCGCCCGCGCCTGCGGTTACCTCCGCAGGGAGGAAGGTCGGGCCGATGGGCTTGGCCACGGCCCGATCACCGAAGGGGCTCGGCTCCGGGGGTGCCGACGTGTAGGAGGCCAGCCTCTGGCCGATGGGGCGTGGTCGAGGCCGTAGCCGGTTGGAGGGATGCTGCGCCGGCAACCGGGCCCTGTTCAGTAGAGCAGCGACGCCATCTGCCGTCGATACTGCCCGACCAGCGGGTGGTCATCCCCCAGCACCTTGAACGCGGCCAGCAGGCCCTGCTGGCCGGCCCCATCGTTATAGGCGCGGTGCTGCTTCATGAGTTGCAGGTATAGCCCCAGCGCCTCCTCGGCGCGTCCGGAGAGCATCGCGTAGGCGGCCATCTGCTCCAGCGCCTCGGGGCGCGGGTCGCCTGTCTGCAGTTCTTTCGCCAGCGCCTGCGGGTCGACGCCGGCCGCCGTCTTGGCAAACACCAAGCGGGCGCGCAGGGTCTTGGCCTCTTCCTTCTCGCTTTGATCCAGCGGCAGTTTGGCGAGTTCGGTCTCGGCCGCTTCGGGATCGCCGGACTGGGCCAGGGCGCGCGCCAGCTCGATGCGCAGGTCGCCGTTGTCGGGGTCCTCCTCCAGCGCGGCCTTGAGGGTCGCCAGGGCGCCGTCCACGTCGCCGGTCTTGGCCTGCTCGCGCGCCTGTTCGATCAGCTTGTCGGAGGGCTTCTCCAGGTACTGGTCGATCATCGCGCGGATGTTCGGCTCCGGCTGCACGCCCATGAACTGATCCGCCGGCTTGCCGTGGCGAAAGATCATGACGGTCGGCAGGCTGCGCACACCGTATTGCTGTGCCAGGGCCTGCTGCTCGTCGCTGTTGACCTTGGCCAGGCGGAACTTGCCGGCGTACTGCGTGGCGAGCTGCTGAAGTAGCGGCATCAACTGCTGGCACGGTCCGCACCAGGCGGCCCAGAAATCCACGACCACCGGGCGCTGGTGGGACTCGTCCAGCACCGCCTGCTGGAAGTTTTCCTGCGTGACGTCGAGGATATCGTCGCCGGTTGCGCTTGCGGCTTCTGCCATGGGAACCCTCCTGGAACACTTGAACACGAAATCTGCAATGCATTGTTGGGATCGCCCCCGGGATTGCAAGCAGCCTTTCCCCCGCGGGCTTTGGTACGCTGCGCACAGTCCGGTGCGCGGGGGCGCTCCGGCAACGAACGCCAACCACCCTCGTCATCGCGAGGCGCGCAGCGCCCTGGCGATCTCTGCGGATGGCCCCGGCGCTGCCCGGAGCGGATGTCGGGGGTGCGTTGGGAGGTTGCTTCGTCGCCTTTGGCGCCTCGCGATGACGGTGCATGATGACCGATGCCGTGCCCGGTACAGGGCGCGATCAATATCAATAAAGGGGTTCCTGCGTGAGCTATTCCGCATCCGATATCGAGGTCCTCGAGGGGCTGGACCCGGTGCGCAAGCGCCCGGGCATGTACACCGACACGACCCGCCCGAACCACCTGGCGCAGGAGGTGATCGACAACTCGGTGGACGAGGCGATCAGCGGCCACGCCAAGCGCATCGATGTGATCCTGCACAAGGACGACTCGGTCTCGGTCAGCGACGACGGCCGAGGCATGCCGGTAGACCTGCATCCGCGCGAAAAGCGCCCGGGGGTCGAGGTGATCCTGTCCACCCTGCACTCGGGCGGGAAATTCTCGGACAAGAACTACCAGTTCTCCGGCGGCCTGCACGGGGTCGGCGTGTCGGTGGTGAACGCGCTGTCGAAGTTGCTGGAGATCCAGATCAAGCGTGACGGGCGCGAGTACCGCATGGCCTTCTCCGGCGGTTACAAGACGCAGGACCTGGAGGCGGTCGGCGACGTCGGCAAGCGCAATACCGGGACCACGCTGCATTTCTGGCCGGACCCACAGTACTTCGATTCGCCGCGGTTCTCGGTGCCCAGGCTCAAGCACATCCTGCGCGCCAAGGCCGTGCTGTGCCCGGGCCTGACCGTAACCTTCCGTGACGAGACGACTGGCGAGGCCTGCGAATGGTGCTACGCCGCCGGGCTGCGTGACTATCTGGTGGAGGCCCTGGATGGTCTGGAGCGCCTGCCGGAGGAGCCGTTCATGGGTTCGATCGCCGGGGCGACCGAGGCCGCCGACTGGGCCGTGACTTGGCTGCCGGAGGGCGGCGAGGTGGTCAGCGAGAGCTACGTAAACCTGATCCCGACCACCCAGGGCGGTACCCATGTGAACGGCCTGCGCACCGGTCTGACCGAAGCGGTCCGCGAGTTCTGCGAGTTTCGCAGTCTCCTCCCGCGCGGCATCAAGCTGGCCCCGGAGGATGTCTGGGAGCGGGTGGCCAGCGTGCTGTCGTTCAAGATGCAGGACCCGCAGTTCGCAGGGCAGACCAAGGAGCGGCTGTCCTCGCGTCAGGCCGCGCCGTTTGTTTCCGGCGTGGTCAAGGACGCCTTCAGCCTGTGGCTGAACCAGCACCCGCAGCAGGGCGAGCGCATCGCGGAACTCTCGATCCAGAACGCACAGAAGCGCCAGCGCGCCGGCCGCAAGGTGGTGCGCAAGAAGATTACCCAGGGCCCGACCCTGCCGGGCAAGCTGGCCGACTGCGCCAGCCAGGACCTCGAGCGCACCGAGCTGTTCCTGGTCGAGGGCGACTCGGCTGGCGGCTCCGCCAAGCAGGCGCGCGATCGCGATTTCCAGGCGATCATGCCGCTGCGCGGCAAGATCCTGAACTCCTGGGAGGTGGACCCGGACCAGGTGCTCGGCTCGCAGGAGATCCACGACATCTCCGTGGCCCTGGGCGTGGACCCGGGCCAGGCCAGCCTGGACGGGCTGCGCTACGGCAAGGTCTGCATCCTGGCCGATGCCGACTCCGACGGCGCGCATATCGCCACGCTCCTGTGCGCGCTGTTTTTGAAGCATTTCCGGCCGCTGGTGGAGCGGGGGCACGTGTATATCGCCATGCCGCCGCTTTATCGTGTGGACGTCGGCAAGCAGACCTTCTACGCCCTGGACGACGACGAGAAAGCCGGCGTGCTGGAGCGCATCGAGGCAGAAAAACTGAAGGGCAAGATCTCCGTGACCCGTTTCAAGGGGCTGGGCGAGATGAACCCGCTACAGCTGCGCGAGACCACCATGAACCCGGACACCCGGCGTCTGGTGCAGCTCACCCTCGACGCCGCCGACGACACCATGCAGCTGATGGACATGCTGCTCGGCAAGAAACGCGCCGGCGAGCGCCGCGCCTGGCTGGAAGGCAAGGGCCACCTGGCCGACGTCGCCGTCTGATATCCGCACTTCAGCGATAGACTTCACGGCCGTGGCCTATTTTCACCACTGTGATGATCAGCTGGTCGTCCTTGATCTCGTAGAGGATGCGGTACACGCCCTGCCGCACACGGTATCGCTCCTGGGCGGACAGCTTCTCGCTGCCCGGTGGGCGGGGGTCATCCGCCAGTGACGCGATGCGTTCCAGGATGCGGCGTACGTCCTTGTCGGGAATCCGTCGCAGATCCTTGGCGACGGATTGACGGACGACAACCTCAAAGCTTGCCATGCGCCTTCAGGTCGTCGAGGAGTGCCTCGTAGGTCATGGTTGGCTCTTCGACGCGATCTTCGAACGCCTGCAAATCCTCCTGATCCTCGATCAGGGTCTGGCGCACGGCTCGATTGACCAGATCGGAGACCGAGCATTGCGTGGAGGCCGCCTTCAGGCGCAGTGCCCGGTGCAAGTCCGGTTCGAAATACACGGTGGAACGTTTGTTTGGCTCGTTCATCGGGGCCTCCGTGATGCTTGCTACCATGGCCATCATAATGCTGTGACGTCATGACGTCACAGCGATTGGTCCGAAACGGCGTCAGGCCCGCGCCGACGGGCGCGAGCGCAGCCAGTGGTACAGGGCAGGCAGCACCAGCATGTTGAGGGCGGTGGAGCTGAGCAGGCCGCCGAGGATTACGATGGCCATCGGGGCCTGGATCTCGGTGCCGGTCTCGCCCAGGCCCAGGGCCAGCGGGATCAGCGCCAGTGCGGCGGTCAGCGCGGTCATCAGGATCGGGGTCAGCCGCTCCAGCGCCCCGCGTTCCACGGCCGCGTCCAGCGGCACGCCTTCGGCCGCCAGGCTCTGATAGCGGCTGATCAGCAGAAGCCCGTTGCGCACGGCGATGCCGAACAGGGTGATGAAGCCGACCAGGGCCGCGATGGTCATCACGCCGCCCATGGCGAACACCGCGATCACCCCGCCGATCAGGGCCAGCGGGATGTTGACCATCACCAGCAGGACCAGGGTCAGCGAGCGCAGGGCCAGCTGCAGCACCAGCAGCATGGCGACCAGGACGCCGGCGGATACGATCACGATGGTCCGGGTAGCCTGTGCCTCGGCCTCGAACTGGCCACCCAGCTCCACGCGATACCCCTCGGGCAGCTCCACCCGCTCGTCGATGGCGGTGCGGACCTCGCGGGCCGCGCCATGCAGGTCGCGGCCCGCCACGTTCGCACTGACCACCAGGCGGCGTTCGGCATTCTCCCGGTTGATCTGGTTGGGGCCGCGTTCGATCCGGGGTTCGGCGACTTCGCCCAGACGGATGTGGTGTCCGGTCGGCGTGCGGATCGGGATGTCCGCCAGGCCGTCGATCACCCGCTGTTCCGCCGGCAGGCGCACGACCAGGTCGAAGCGTCGTTCGCCCTCGAAGATCTGCGCGACGCGCGCGCCACGCCAGGCGGTCTCGACGGTCTCGGCGGCGTCCGCCACGGTCAGGCCGTAGCGGGCGAGGGCGGTGCGGTCGGCATGCAGCCGGACCTGGGGAACCGCCGCGACGGGCTCGACCGCCAGGTCGACGATGCCGTCGATCCCGTCCAGGGTCGCCTCGACCTGCTTCGCCAGACGTTGCAGTTCGCCCAGCCCGGGGCCGAACACCTTCACCGACAGGTTTGCGCGCACTCCGGTGAGCATATGGTCGATGCGGTGCGAGATCGGCTGGCCGATGTTGAACTGGCCGGGGAAGGCGGCCAGTCCCGCGCGCAGATCCTCGAGGAACGCCTCCTTCCCCTGCGGCAGCGGGCCCAGCCGGACATCCAGTTCGCTGAGGTGGGGTGGTTGGGTATGCTCGGCCCCCTCGGCACGTCCGGTGCGGCGGGCGGCGGACAGGATCGCATCCTGCTCCAGCAGCCAGCGCTCGACCTGGCCGGCCATCTCCGCCGAGGTTTCCAGGCTGGTTCCGGGCGGCGTGGCCATCTCGATGGTCAGGCTGCCCTCGTTGAAGTCGGGCAGGAACGATCGCCCCAGCAGCAGCGTGGCCGCCAGCGTGGCCACGGCGAGGATGGTGGAGAGCGCGAGGATGCTGCGCCGGAACCGGAGCGTGGCGCGCAGCAGCGGGCGGTAGCCGCGTTGCAGCAGGGCGGCCACCGGCGGTTCGCGCCCGGCATTGCGGCGCGCGATCGCGGGCAGCAACCAGCGGGCGAGCACCGGCGTCACGGTCAGGGCCACCATCAGCGATGCGGCGATCGCGATCAGGTAGGCCACCCCCAGCGGCTGCAACAGGCGACCCTCCACCCCGCTCAGGAAGAACAGCGGGGCGAACACCAGCATGATGATGACGGTGGAGAAGACCACCGGATAGCGCATCTCCGAGCAGGCCTGGCGCACGGTTTCGTCCAGGCTGGCGCGATCGTGGTCGTCGCTGCCATTCTCGCGCAGGCGGCGATAGATGTTCTCCACGAAGATGATGGCGTCGTCGACCAGGGCGCCGATGGCGATGGTCATGCCCCCCAGGGTCATGGTGTTGATGGTGATGCCCAGTGCCTGCAGGGCCAGCAGGGCGATGGTCAGCGACAATGGAATGGCGAGGACCGAGATCAGCGTGATCCGTACGCTCAGCAGAAACACCAGCAGGATCAGCACCACGAAGATCGCGCCGTCGCGCAGGGCCTCGGCGACGTTCGCCACGGCCGTCTGGATGAAATCGGCCTGACGGAACAGATTGGGTTCGAGGGTGATGCCTTCGGGCAGCCCCGCTTCCAGCCGCGCGAGCGTCGCGTTGATCGACCGGGTCAAATCGAGGGTGTCGGCATCCGGCTGTTTGGAGACGGCCACGACCACGCCGGGGTGCCCATTCACCCCGCCATCGCCGACCGGGATGCCCGGACCCATCGCGACCTCCGCGACATGCCGCACCAGGATCGGCATGTCGTCGCGCACGGCGACCACGGCCTGCTCGATCTGGTCCAGGCGTTCGGCGCGCCCGAGAAAGCGGATCAGGTAGTCCTGCCCGCCGTCGCTCAACCGGTCGCCGCCCGCATTGCGGCTGGCCTGCTCCACAGCGTCGCGGACCTCCACGAGATTCAGGTTGAACGCCGCGAGGCGCTCGGGGGCGACCTGCACCTGGTACTGGCGGACCTGGCCGCCCAGCGTGGTCACCTGGGCCACGCCGGGGATGGCCTCCAGCTGGCGCGCCACTACCCAGTCCGCGACCTCGCGGGCGCGCATGCCGTCCTCGCGCGCCTCGTCGCGTACGCCCACATAGGCGATTTCGCCCATGACCGAACTGATCGGCCCCAGCTGCGGGGCGGCGACCCCTGCGGGCAGTTGCGACTGCACGCGGCCCAGGCGCTCGTTGACCACCTGCCGGGCCTGGTAGATCTCCTCGCCCCACTCGAACTCCACCCACACCAGCGAGAACCCGGCCACGGACTGCGAGCGTACTCGGCGCACACCGGATGCGCCGCTTACCGCGGACTCGATCAGGTAGGTGACCTGCTGTTCCACCTCCTCGGCGGCCAGGCCGGGGGCCTCGGTCATCACCGTCACGGTGGGTGCGGTCAGGTCGGGGAACACGTCGATCGGGGCCTGGCTTGCCTGCCAGGCCCCCAGCAGCAGGATGCCCAGGGCCCCGGCCATCACCAGCAGACGGTTGGTGAGGGACCATCGAATCAGTCGATCCAGCATGTCGCAGTCCCCTTAGTGCGCGTGGCCGTGGCCAATGTCATCGGAATCCCGGCCCGCCAGCAGGACCGCATAGGCGCCCTGGGTCACCACGCGCTCATCCGCCTCGATGCCGGAGAGGATCTCCACTCGTCCGGCGGAGCGGGCCCCGGTATGGACCGGGCGTCGTTCGAACGATTCGCCCCCGGTTTGCACGATCACGATCGGCACGCCGTCGTCGTCGATCAACGCCCCGACCGGGAGCGTGACGCGATGGCGGGGCGGCCCGGCCGCGAGCGAGATCGTGACCGGCATGCCGGGACGGTATCGGGTGTCCGCGGCTTCCAGGGCGAAGGCGACTGGAAGCGTTTGCCCCGGGCCATCGAAGGCCCCACCTTCCCACACCGGTTCACCCCCGACGGCTCGCCACTCGCGACTTCCCGGTTGGCGCACGGCCGGGTCGGCCAGCGACGTGACCCGCGCAAGATCCGCCGGATAGAGGTGCGCCACCAGCCACAGATGCTCGCCGTCCAGCAGGCTGGCCAGGCGCTGGCCGGCCTGTACGACCTCCCCGGGGCCGACATCCAGGGATTCCACTCGTCCGCCAGCCGGGGCGCGCAGGGCAAGCGTCCCGGAAACGGCGCTGCCGTCGAGTCGTTCCTGGCGGTCACGGGCGTCGTCCAGCTCGGCCCGGGCGGTGTTGCGTTCGCGGCGGGCTTCCACCACCCGGCTGTCGGCGATCACGCCCTCCTCGGCAAGACCCGTCAGACGTTCCAGGTCGGCCTCGGCCGCGGTCAGGCGTTCCTGCGCCCGGGCGAGTTCCAGCGCCAGACCGCTGGAGGTGCCGCTGTCCGGCAACACCGCCAGGCGCATCAGACTGTCGCCGGCGTGCACCTCGCGGCCGGGTGCCGGCCAGTCCCCGTCCGCCGTAATCACCCCATCGGCTGGTGCGACCAGTCGGGTGCGTTGGCCGGGTACCTCGCGGATCGTCCCGGGGACCTCGATGCGTTCGGCAAACGGCTCGTAACGGGCCGAGGCAGTGGCAAACCGCATGCGCCACTGCGTCTCCTTGAGGAAGGTAATCGTGTCGTCCGCGTCGTGTGCGTGGTCGTCATCGTGTGCGTGGTCGTCATCGTGCGCGTGCCCGTGGTCATTCCCGTCGTGGGGATGGCCCCGGTCGTCGGCATCATGGTCGTGCCCGTGGTCCCCGTCGGCGGGGTGCGCATGGTCGTCCTCGTGGCCATGGCGGTGTCTGCCCGGGATCTCCACCTGACCGAGGGTGCTTTCGCGGATGTCGTTGGCATCTTCGTGCACGCCGGTCAGGTAATAGCGCCCGGCTTCCGGCAGTTGCAGGGTGACGGCGAAGATGCCCTCGCGGTCGAGGTGGGCAGTGGCTTCGCTGAATACCTCCCCGTAGCGGTTATGCATCTGCAGGGCCAGTTCCCCGGTGGTGACTGGACGGAAGTCGTCCAGCCAGGTGGCGTGGACCAAGAAGGTCTCCGAGGCCCCGGGCTCCAGGGGCCCGGCCTCTAGGAACCATTCCAGTCCCGCATCCCAGTGGGTGATCTCGAGGTCCTCGGCCAGGAGGGGGCCGGTCGCCAGGCCCAGGACCAGGAGGGTGACGAGACGTGCGATCCGGTGGGTGATCGGGTGTGTCATTGGGTGTCCTCCACGAGGCCGAGCCCCGCTGCGATGCGCAGTTCGCGCCACTCCGCCCAACTCTGGGCGAGCAGATCCTGTTCCTGCTCGATCGCGTTGAAATGGGTGTTGTAGGCCTCGAGCACTTCCAGTAAAGAGGCTTCGCCGCTCTCGTAGCCGCGGTAGGT
Organism: Thioalkalivibrio sp. AKL9; assembly: GCF_000377825.1. NCBI lineage: Bacteria > Pseudomonadati > Pseudomonadota > Gammaproteobacteria > Chromatiales > Ectothiorhodospiraceae > Thioalkalivibrio > Thioalkalivibrio sp. AKL9. Next base: position 40,803 of record NZ_KB905116.1, read on the forward strand.
CAGGTCGCGTACCCGCCGGGCGGGCGCCAGCGTCTGGTTGCGGTGGCGATCGAGTTCGTCCAGCAGGTGCGCCAGGTGCACGCGGCCGACCTCGACCTGGCGGGTCAGGTCGCGGCGCAGGGCCTGGACCTCGGTCTGGCGCGTGTAATGGTTCGCCACGGATTCGCGGACGCGTCCCTGGTTGCGGTCCCATAGCGGCAGCTCGAGCTGCAGCGCCACGCCGGTGGAGGTCTCCCGGCGGCCGTCGATCACGTCGCGCTCCTGAAACAGCCGGATGCCGATATCCGGGCGCCCTGCGGCACGTGCGCGGGCAATCTCCAATTGCGCGGCCTGTTGCTGCTCGGACGCGGCCCGCAGGGCGGGGTGCTGGTCCACCACCGTCTGTGGTTCGATCCTGGCGGGTGCCGGGGGTGGGTCGTCGAAGGCGGGGGAGGTGCCCAGCTCGGTGGGGCGCCGGTCGAGCCAGGCGGCCAGGGTGGCGCGGGCCTCGGTCCGCTCGCCCTCGGCGGCCTCCAGCTGGCGCACGGCCTCGGAGCGGAACAGGTCGATGCGCAGCCGCTCGCGTTCGGACAGGTCGCCGCGTTCCTGTCGCAGTCGGGCAATGCGCTCCAGGCGCTGGGCCTCTTCCAGACGCTCCCGCGCCAGGTCAAGCCCCGTCTCCGCCTGCTGCCAGGCATGAAATGCTGCGCCGATGTGGCCTTCCAGCTCCAGGCGCTCGGCGTGGGCCTGCCCCTTGGTCGCGGTGAGTCGGGCGGCGGCAGCATCACGTCGATGTCCGATCTGCCCCCATAGCGGGAGCGGCTGGGTGATGGCGATCCCGCTCAGCGAGTAGCCGCCGCGCTGGTCCTCCAGCCCCATGCGGTTCGAGGCCTCGGCCTCCAGCGTCGGGTTGGGCCAGCGCCCCGCCTGATCCCGGGCGCCGCGCTGGGCGTCAATGCGGTGTTCGAAGGCCTCGGCCTCGGGGGCCACGGATAACCCGTGAGTAACCGCCCGGTCCAGGGTCCAGCGTCCCGTGTCCGCGAGCGCAGCGGGTATGCAAAGCAGTCCGATCAGTCCAGCGACCGACCAGGCAAAAACCGAATACGGCATGGGAAGCACTCCCCATTGATGACAATCCAGGCTGCGCCCCCGGGGAGGCGTCAGCGCGCTACGTTCGAATCAATGGGTCAGGCGGGCGGCCCGCGCAGGGGTGGTGCGAGCCAGGGAGGGGATGCGCGAAGGGGGTGGGTAAGGTCCGCGATGCGAGGAGGTGCGCGCGGGGTCGCCACGGACCGGTCGCCGGCCGTTGTTGGCAGCGCCGCGCCGGGCAGATCGATAACGGTTACCGGCTTGCCAGTGGCCTGCGGAGTCAGGTCGACCTCGGCCGACTCGTCGTGATGGTGGGCGTGCCCGGAATCGTGCGCCGCATGCGGCGATGCGTCGTGCGCGTCGCCCACGTGCAGGTGCAGCCCCGCCCCCTGCAGCAGGGGCATGGACAGCATCAGGCTCAGGACCAGCAGGGCGTGCAGCCACGTATGACGGTTGGCAGTGCGCATCGCGCCGCAATCTACGCCGGGTCCAGGACAAGGGCAAGACGCCACGCGTGCATGGGTTGCGTAAATGGCGCCCCGGGGGCTCCCGGGGGCCGGTTTCAGTCGGATAGCGCCGGGTAGTCCGTGTAGCCGTGTTCGTCGCCGCCGTAGAAGGTGGCTTCGTCCCACTCGTTGAGCGGGGCGCCCTGGCGGAAGCGCTCGGGCAGGTCCGGGTTGGCGATGAACGGGCGGCCGAAGGTGACCAGGTCACAGCGGCCGCCAGCGATGCGCTCGCGGGCCTCGTCGGCGCTGTAGGCGCCGTTGCCGATGTAGGTTCGGCTGAAGCGCGCGCGGATGGCGTCGATGATGGATTCCGGGCGGCCGGTTTCGTGATTGCCCTGGAAGGAGTCCTCCACCACCTCGATGTAGGCGATGCCGGTGGCGTCCAGGGCCTCGGCGAAGGCGCTGTAGGTTTCCAGCGGATCATCATCATGCATGCCGTTGAAACTGCCGGTCGGGCTCACGCGGATGCCTACGCGCTCCGGCCCCCATATCTCGATCACCGCGCGCACCACCTCCAGCGGCAGACGGATGCGGTTCTCCACCGAGCCCCCGTAGGTGTCGGTGCGGTGGTTGCTGCCACTGCGGATGAACTGGTCCAGCAGGTAGCCGTTGGCGGCGTGGATCTGCACGCCGTCGAAGCCCGCCGCCTTGGCATTCTGCGCGCCCTGGCGATACTGCTCCACGATGCCCGGCAGCTCGTCGAGCTCCAGTGCGCGCGGCTCCAGTACTTCAACCATGCCGGATTCGGCACTGATGAAGGTATAGGCGCCCTCCGGCTGGATGGCGGAGGGGGCGACCGGCTTCTGACCGTCGGGCTGCAGCTCCGGGCGCGAGATGCGGCCGACGTGCCACAGCTGCGCCTGGATGCGTCCCCCGGCGCCATGCACGGCCTCGGTGACCTTGCGCCAGCCGTCCACCTGCTCCGGCGAGTGGATGCCCGGGGTGAACGCATACCCCTTGCCCTGCGGCGAGACCTGCGTCGCCTCGCTGATGATCAGGCCGGCACCGGCACGCTGCGCGTAGTACTCGGCGTTCAGATCAGTGGGCACGTCGCCTGGCTGCCCGGCGCGCGAGCGCGTAAGCGGGGACATCAGCACCCGGTTCGGCAGCTCCAGCGGGCCCAGGCTGTAGGAGCAAAAAAGCGCGTCATCGTGCTTGGTCATGGGGTCTTCCTTTGGGTTCGTATCGATCCGTGCTGCGAGTCGGACCGGGATCAACCGAACACGTTCCTTTCAGACGGGAGCATTCCGCTGATTCACGGTCGGACACCCGGTTCGGCCGCCTCGATCAGGGCACGGGTGCGCTCGGCGATGTAGTGTGCGGGGCGGGCCAGGGCCTGGTCCAGGGTGATGCTGCCGTCGCACAGGGCGCGGGCGTCGCTCAGGCCGAAGTCGGCGATCTCGGCCTCGTCGCAGGCGATGGCGCCGGCGATCGCCACCACGGGGACCCGCAGTTCCCGGGCGCGGCGCACGACTTCTGCTACCACCTTGCCGTGCGAGGTCTGGCCGTCCAGCTGGCCCTCGCCGGTGATGACCAGATCGGCCTCGCGGATTGCGGCGTCCAGCCCGATCATTTCGGCCAGGTAGCCCGCGCCCATGCGCGCGCTACCGCCGAGGACGCAGTCCAGTGCGAAGCCCAGTCCGCCGGCGGCGCCGGCGCCCGGGGTGTCGGTGGGACGATGGAGGTGCCCGGCGGCATCAATGCAACGGGCCAGGTGCTCCATGTGCCCATCCATCGCTGGGATGTCGGCCGCCTTCAGGCCCTTTTGCGGGCCGAATATCGCCGCCGCGCCATCCGGCCCGGTCAGGGGGTTGTCGACGTCGTTGAGCACGGTGATGTCGATGTGGCCCAGGCGCGGGTCCAGCGCGTCGAAGTCGACCCGCGCGAGATCGGCCAGGCCCGCCGGGTGGGGCGCAAGCGCGTGTCCCTCGGCATCCAGGAAGCGCACGCCCAGGGCGGCCAGCATGCCCGCGCCGCCGTCCACCGTGCCGCTGCCGCCGAGGCCGATCATCAGGTGTTCGGCGCCGGCGTCCAGGGCCGCCCGCATCAGTTCGCCGACGCCGAAGCTGTGGAGTTGCCAAGGGTCGTGCCGGTCGTCGGGGATTCGGTCCAGCCCGCAGGCAGAGGCGACATCGATCACGGCCCGCTGCTCGCGGTGATCGCAGCCCCAGCCAGCGCTCAGGTGGGTGCCGGTGGGGCCGGTCACATCCGACAGGTGCCAGGCCCAGCCGAGGGTGTGGCTGACCAGCCGCGCCGTGCCCTCGCCGCCATCTGCCATGGGCAGGGAGCGTACCCGGGCATCCGGTCGGGCGGCGTGCACCCCGCGGGCCATGGCGGCGGCCACGTCCTCGGCCTCCAGGCTGCCCTTGTAGCTGTCCGGGCAAACGACGACCCGGAGTCGTTCAGACAAAGATCAGGCCCAGGATGTAGATGGTGATCATCGCGCTGATGCCCTGCAGCAGCGTGGCGGTGGTGAACACCTTGTACGCGGTGGACACCTTCATGCGGCTGAACTGGGTGACCACCCAGAAGAAGCTGTCGTTGGCGTGCGAAACGGTCATCGCACCGGCACCCACGGCCATCACGGCCAGGACCATGCCCATGGTCGAATCCAGCCCCAGCGAGGCCAGCATCGGCGCGATCATGCTGGAGGCGGTGACCAGTGCCACGGTGGACGAGCCCTGGGCGGACTTCAGCGCCGCCGCGATCAGGAACGGCACCAGCAGGCCCAGGCCCAGACCGCTCAGCAGGTCGCCCAGCTGATCGCCGATCGGGGTCTCGCGCAGCACGTTGCCGAAGGCGCCGCCGGCCCCAGTGATCAGGATGATCGGGGCCGCCAGCAGGATCGCGTCGACCGTCATCTGGTGGAAGCGGTCCTTGATGCCGGCGCCCTTGATCAGCAGCAGCGCGAAGATCACGCCGATGGCCAGCGCCACGACCGGGGTGCCGAGGAAGATCAGTGCGCTGGCGAATATCCCGGCCTCGGTGTCGCGGGTGGCCAGCAAGGCAACGGAGCCGATGGAGATCAGCACGATCGGTGCCAGGATCGGCATGAACGCGCCCAGCGTGGTCGGGCGGTGTTCCAGCTTGATCTCTTCCCTCTCGACCTCCTGCCCGGTGGCCTCGCTGATCGGGTCCGGTTCCAGCAGCTCTTCGTCATTGGCATGCGCGTAGCGGCTGGCCCACAGCCAGCCCACCGCGGCCGCCACCGCGGAGACGAACAGCCCCACCAGGATCACCAGGCCCAGGGCATCGGCGATGCCGATGTTGCTGGCGGCCGCAATCGGGCCGGGGGTGGGCGGCACGAAGTTGTGCGTGGCGAACAGCCCGGTCGCCAGCGCGACACTCATGGCCACCACCGAGATGCCGGCGGTCTTGGCCAGCGCGTTCTTCAGCGAGTTCAGGATCACGTAGCCGGAGTCGCAGAACACCGGGATGGACACGATGTAGCCGATGATCGAGACCGTCAGGGTGGGGAAGCGGTCGGACAGCGCGCGGATGATCGCCTCCGCCATCACCACGGCCGCGCCGGTGCGGTCGAGGATGACCCCGATGATCGTGCCCAGGGCGATCACGATGCCGATGTAGCCCAGGGTGCTGCCGAAGCCGTCGTTGATGACGCTGATCGCCTCGCGCGGCGCGATACCGCCGATGAGTGCCATTGCGAAGGCGGCGATCAGCAGGGCGAGGAACGGATGTACGCGCAGTTTCGCCGTGGCGAACACCAGCGCGGCGACGACCACAATCAATCCGATAATCAGCATGTCGCGTCCTTTTGCCTTGTTATGAGTATCGATCCGGAGTCTAGACGTCCGTGAGCGGTTCGGTGTCCCGTGATTGGTCTGGGCGCTACAATCCAGACGCCATTTCTTGCCAGGGGATTCCTGCATGCATCGTGTTATCGCGTTTTCGGGGTTGATGGGCGCGAGCCTTGCGCTGGTGATGTCCGCATCGGCCGCGGCCAATCCGTATTCCGGGTTGCAGGAGCGCGAGATCAAGGCACTCTCCGCGCAGGAGACCGAAGATCTCCTGGAAGGGCGCGGCATGGGGATGGCGCTGCCGGCCGAGCTGCACGGCTACCCGGGCCCTCTGCATGTGCTCGAGGTGGCCGCGGAGCTGGGCCTGACGAGCGAACAACGTCGCGAGACCGAGCGGCTGTTCGAGACCATGCGGGAGCAGGCGCGCCAACTGGGCCGGCGCATCGTGGAGCGCGAAAGGGAACTGGACGAGCGCTTCGCGGAGGGCGCGATCTCCAGCGATACCATCGAGACGCTCACGGTCGCGATCGGCGAGCTGCGCGGCCGCCTGCGCCACCTGCACCTGTCCTACCACCTGAAGATGGATGCGTTGCTCAGCGAGGAGCAGAAGGTGCGCTATCGGCAGGCCCGCGGTTATCACGGCGAGGCGGAAGACAGCCCGGGAGATGGCCATCATCACGGCCATCCGGGCCACCACCACTGAATGCCCGTGCCCTTCCCGGCAAGGAACTAATTGCGTGGCACCGCGTTCGACTGAAGAGACGATCGGAGCGCGCATGACGGGAGCCCTGAACCTGGATCTGAACCGGCCGGTGGTCGTGGAGACGGCGGCGCAGCCCTGGAGCGGCAGCCGTGCCGACGGCGTGGTGCGCAAGCCGCTGGAACGCGAGCAGGCGGAAGCGGGCCGCGCCACCAGCATCGTGCAGTTCCAGCCCGGAGCCCGCTTCCCGCCGCACACGCATGCGCTGGGCGAGGAGATCCTGGTACTGGACGGCGTGTTCTCCGACGAAACCGGTGACTATCCCGCCGGCACCTACCTGCGCAATCCGCCGGGTTCCCGCCACACGCCGCACTCGGATCCCGGCTGCACGCTGTTCGTGAAGCTGGAGCAGTTCGCGCCCGAGGACCGCGAGAAGGTGGTGGTGGATACCCACTCGGCGCCCTTCCAGCCGGGCATCGGCGGCTTGCGCGTCCTGCATCTGCACAGCTTCGGTGCCGAACACACCGCACTGGTGCACTGGCCGGCGGGGGAGCATTTCCAGCCCCACCGGCACTGGGGCGGGGAGGAGATCCTGGTGCTGTCCGGCGAATTCATCGACGAGCACGGGCGCTATCCCGCCGGCACGTGGATCCGCAGCCCGCATTCGAGTCAGCACGACCCCTGGGTGGAGGAGGAGACGCTGATCTACGTGAAGACCGGTCACCTGTGATGCCCTGCGCCCGGGCCTGCGCTTTCACCGGGTAAGGTGACCGAAGGCGCCCGGGCCGGGTACAGGGACCCCCTTTACACGGGAGCAGGCCGATGCAGCAGCCCGAATCCCAGCAGGACACTGTCCTCGACCCGTATCGTGCCCGCATCCGGGCGGCATACGGGGCCGACGAGGCGGCCGTGTTGCGCGACCTGCGGGCCGCCATCCGGCTGGATGCCGAAGCCCGCGCCCGTATCGCGGCCGAGGGCGCGCGCATCGTCGAGCGGGTGCGCGCCGACACATCGCCGTCGATGCTGGAGAGCTTTCTCGCCGAGTACGGCCTGTCCACCGAGGAGGGTGTCGGTCTGATGTGTCTGGCGGAGGCCCTGCTGCGGGTGCCGGACGCCGAGACCATCGACGACCTGATCCAGGACAAGATCGAGCCCTCCGACTGGGGCGCCCACCTCGGGCATTCCTCGTCGTCGCTGGTGAATACCTCCACCTGGGCCCTGATGCTGACCGGCAAGGTGCTGAGCGACGACCCGCAGCGCCCGGCCGCCGCATTGCGCGAGCTGATCCGGCGGGTCGGCGAGCCGCTGGTGCGTACTGCCGTGGCGCAGTCGATGAAGCTGCTGGGGCGCCAGTTCGTGCTCGGCGAGACGATTGCCCAGGGGATGCGCAACGCGCGCGAGATGGAGCGCGAGGGCTACACCTATTCCTACGACATGCTCGGCGAGGCGGCGCGTACCGATGCCGACGCCCGGCGCTATCACGAGGCCTATGCCACGGCTATCGCGGAGATCGCGAAGCAGGCGCAGGGCGACGTGCGTTCCAGTCCCGGCGTCTCGGTCAAGCTTTCCGCGCTGCATCCCCGTTACGAGTACACCCACCGCGCGACGGTGATGGCGGAACTCGTGCCGCGGGCGCGGGAACTAGCACGGCAGGCGGCGCGGGCCGGAATCGGTTTCAACATCGACGCCGAGGAGCAGGATCGCCTGGAGTTGTCGCTGGACGTGATCGAGGCCCTGCTGGCGGATCCGGAACTGGCCGGCTGGGACGGCTTCGGCGTGGTCGTGCAGGCCTACGGCCGCCGCGCGGCGCCGGTGATCGAGGCGCTTTACGCGCTGGCGGAGCACCTGGAGCGGCGGATCATGGTGCGCCTGGTCAAGGGCGCCTACTGGGATACCGAGATCAAGCTGGCGCAGGAACGGGGTGTGGAACACTTCCCGGTGTTCACGCGCAAGGTGAATACCGATGTCAGCTACATCGCCTGCGCGCAGATGCTGCTGGACCGGCGCGACCGCATCTACCCACAGTTCGCCACCCACAACGCGCATACCTGTGCGGCGGTGCTGGCCATGGCCGGAGACGATCGCGACGGCTTCGAGTTCCAGCGCCTGCACGGCATGGGCGAGTCGGTGCACGCCATCGTCAAGGCAACGGCCGGCACCCGCTGCCGCATCTACGCCCCGGTGGGCGCGCATCGTGACCTGCTGGCTTATCTCGTGCGTCGCCTGCTGGAAAACGGCGCCAACAGCTCTTTCGTCAACCAGGTGGTGGACAGCGCCATCGCGCCGGCGGAGATCGCCCGCGACCCGCTCGCCGAGCTGGATGCCCTCGGCGACACCATCGCCAACCCGGCCATCCGCGACCCGGCTGATCTCTACCAGCCGCAGCGGCAGAACTCGCGTGGCTACTGCGTTAACGAACCCGCCTCCATCCTGCCGCTGCTCGAGGCGCGCGAGTCCTTCGCGCGGACGCGCTGGCAGGCGGCGCCGATGCTGGCCGCGGGGCATGCGCCACAGGGCGAACCGCGTGACGCGGTTTCTCCCGCTGATCCCGACGATGTGGTGGGGGAGGTGCGCGAGGCCACGGTGGAGGAAGTCGAGCAGGCCCTGCGCGCCACATTGATGGGGTTTGTCGACTGGTCGGCGCATCCGGTCGCGGCACGGGCGGACCTGCTGCGCGCCATCGCGGATCGTTACGAGGCGCACGCCCCCGAGTTGATCGCACTGGCCAACCGCGAGGCCGGCAAGACCGTATGGGACGGCATCGCCGAGGTGCGCGAAGCAGTCGACTTCCTGCGCTACTACGCCGGCGAGGCCGAACGGCTGGAACAGGAGGCGGAGCTGGAGCCACGCGGGGTGTTCGTCTGCATCAGCCCGTGGAACTTCCCGCTGGCGATCTTCACCGGGCAGGTCGCCGCGGCCCTGGCGATGGGCAATACCGTGCTGGCCAAGCCGGCCGAGCAGACCCCGCTGATCGCCACCCGCGCGGTGGAGCTGATGCGCGAGGCCGGCCTACCGGAGACCGCCCTGCAGTTGCTGCCGGGTGACGGCCCGTCCGTGGGCGGGCCGCTCACCGCCGATCCGCGCATCAGTGGGGTCTGCATTACCGGCTCCACCGAGGTGGCGCAGCGGATCCATCGCAGCCTGGCGGACAACGCCGGGCCGGACGCCGTCCTGATCGCCGAGACCGGCGGGTTGAACGCGATGATCGTCGACAGCTCCGCGCTGACCGAACAGGCGGTGCGCGACATCCTTGCCTCCGCCTTCCAGTCCGCCGGGCAGCGCTGCTCCGCGCTGCGCATGCTCTACGTGCAGGACGAGGCCCATGACCGGTTGCTGGAGATGCTGCAGGGCGCAATGGACGCGCTGACCATCGGCGATCCCTGGCAACTGGCGACCGATGTCTCGCCGGTGATTGACGCCGAGGCACAGGCGGATATCCGCGACTACCTGAAGGCGCAGGAGGAGCAGGGGCGGCTGGTGAAGGCGCTGCCGGTGCCGGAGACCGGACGCTTTGTCGGCCCTTCTATCGTCCGGCTCCCGGGGATCGAGGCCCTGGAGCGCGAGGTATTCGGCCCCGTGCTGCACGTCGCGTGCTTTGGCGCGCGGGACCTGGACGCCGTGGTGGATGCCATCAATGCCCGCGGCTACGGCCTGACCTTCGGTCTGCATACCCGCATCGACGATCGCGTGCAGCAGGTGGTCGAGCGTCTGCGCGTAGGCAACCAGTACGTGAACCGCAACCAGATCGGCGCCATCGTCGGCTCCCAGCCGTTCGGCGGCGAGGGGCTTTCCGGCACCGGCCCGAAGGCGGGCGGGCCGCTGTACCTGACCCGTTTCGGGCGCCGGCCCGGCACACCTGCGGAGGTACCCGCCGCGCCGGAGCCGGGGGGCGAAGGCGTCGCGCGCACGGTCCTGCAGCGGGCCCTGGACGCGCTGGATGCCGGTGACTGGGCCGCGCGCACCGACCGGATGGAGGTGCTGCGCAAGGCGCTGCCGGAGCGCGCGGGGCTGCTGCGCCAGGCCCTGGCGGAGACCGCGGCGTTCGACACGAGTCCGCAGACGCTGCCGGGGCCGACCGGCGAGAGTAATCGCCTGCGTCTCTATCCCCGCGGTCCGGTGCTGTGCCTGGGGCCGAGTGCGGAGGTTGCACTGGCGCAGGCGGTGCAGGCGCTGGGGGCGGGGTGTCCGGTGGTCATGGTAGTCCCGGGTGCCGAACGCGCCGCGCGGGCGCTGCAAAAGGCCGACGTTCCGCTGCAGGGGATCGACGGCGTCGTCGAGCCGGAAACGCTGGCTGTACTCAACGGTTTGGTAGCGGTCGCCGCGGTCGGTAGCAGCGAGTGGACCCGCCAGTTGCGCAAGGCGCTGGCACTGCGCGACGGGCCCATCATTGCACTGGAGACCGCCCTGATCGCGCCGGAGCGCTATGTGGTGGAGCGCCACCTGTGCATCGACACCACCGCCGCCGGCGGCAACGCCAGTCTGCTCGCGGCCGCTGACTGATGCCGGCCCCGTTGTGCGGTGGTGGCGCCGGTCTGGCCTGGGCGCGTTACCGGCGTTTCTTGCGGCGTTTCTGGCCCACCTTCACGCGCTGGAGCGCGCCCTGCAGTTCACCGTGCGCCTCCTTCGGGATGGAGGACGAGCTGCGCAGGCGCAGCCCCTTGCCGGTGCGAACCGCAGTCAGGCGCCCGTTCTCGACGCCGTAGCGCCGGACAATATCGCGGGCCGCATGTTCGAAGTGCATGGGCGGGTCGCCGCGCCGCACCCGTAGCGTTCCGTCCGCGATCTCCAGGCTGAAGATGATGCTTGCCTGCCAGATCAGCAAGGCGCCCGCCACCAGCAGCAACACAATCATCAACAGCAGCGTGATCAGCATGGAGTCCTCTCCGGTGGTGCCCCGACCTGCATGAGTCTGGGGCAGGGCGTAATGAATCCGTCGCGCCGATCGTAGCACTCGAACACGCGGTTGCGTCTCGCGCCGCCGGACTGATGGGCGCGTGCGGTACCGGATGGCCAAAGGTCGCGCAGGGTTGGAATGTGCAGTATGCACATAGAGTGCTAGTATGTGCTTAATTCGGTTTGTCTGGAGGTGAGCCATGAGCACTGCAGAGCTTCTGGCCCCGGAACGTTCCGAGGTCCTGCGCGAAGCGCTAGTCAATGCCGGCAAGGCGCTGGGCCTGACCCAGGCGGAGCTGGGCGAGGTAGTCGGGCGCGGCCGCACGGATATCAGTCGGGGCAACATCGACCCGGCCAGCAAGCCGGGTGAGCTGGCGCTGTTGCTGATTCGCTGCTATCGCGCGCTCTATGTCCTCACCGGCGGGGATGTCGGTGCGATGAAACACTGGATGCAGACGCACAACCACCACACCGGAGGCGTGCCCGCCGAGCAGATCCGCACGGTTCAGGGTTTGGTGGGGGTGCTGGAGTACCTCGACGCGATCCGCGGCAAGCTATGAGGGCAACCTGACATGCCGGACTGGGATGCCCTGGTCGAAGCGGCGCCGCGTGTCACGCTGAGGGGGGAGGTCCTGCGCCTGGTGGAGAGCCAGGAGCAGGTTGCCACCAACCAGATTGTCAGCTCGCTCGACCGCCAGGCCGTTCTGGAAGAGATGCTGGAGGCCACCAAGCCGCCCCGGCGTCCCGGTACGGAACGGCTGCACTACCTGCTGGCGACGCCGTTTCGCTACCCGCCGCTACGTCACGGCTCGCGCTTCGGTCGTCGCCACGAGCCCAGCCTGTTTTACGGCGCCCTGCGCGAGCGCACGGTCCTCGCCGAGGCGGCCTACTACCGGTTTGTGTTCTGGCATGGCATGGCGACCCCGCCACCGCGCAAGCTCGATACCCAGCACACCCTGTTCGCCGCACGCTACCAGAGCCCCAATGGCTTGCAGCTCCATCAGCCCCCGTTCGCTGAACACGCGGACCTGTTGCGTCATCCCGCCGACTATCAGGCCACCCAGGCCCTGGGCGCCGCGCTGCGCGAGGCCGGCATCGACCTGTTCGAATACCCGTCCGCACGCGATCACAAGGCCGGCCTGAACCTCGGGCTCTTCAATGCGCGCCCGTTTACCCGCAACAAACCCACACGCCAGGATCCCTGGCTGTGCCAGCTTACCGCCGACCACGTCCGTTTCCTCAAGCCCCGCGACGGCGCCCTGCACGACTTTCCCCTGACCCAGTTCCACTACCAGGGCCGGCTGCCGCTACCCGCCTGACAGCCGTACCCACACCGGCCATTGCGAGGCCTCGCAGAGGCCGTGGCAATCGGTCGGACCCGCCCACAGGGCCTCAATGCTCTCGATGGCGTATGCCTGGCAGGAAAATGTCAGAAGTAGTCGTCTTCGCGCTGACGGCGAAACGCGAGGAGGGTGACCCTTTCGGCATCGTCAATTTCGAACAGGGCCACGTAGCCCAAACGGCCAAAAGGGATCAGGAGCTCTCGGATGCGCGGATGGGCGGGGTCCAGCGTACGGCAGCTCAGCGGGAAAGTTTCCAGTAGCGATACGGCCTGCCCAATGGCCGTGCGGGCGCGGTTTGCGGCTGTCGGATCCTGTTCTGCCAGGAATGCGACAAGCCGCATCAGGTCGTCGCGCGCCTGCGCCGTAAAGCGGACCGAGGAACTCATCCTTGAGCCTCCGGTTGACGGGCTATTTCGTGCTCAACACCTGGTCGAGCTCATCCAGGACCGATTGCGCCGGATAGTACACACCCGTCTCCCGGGCGTTACGCGCCGATTCCAGCCCGCGCTCCAGAAATTGGGCGTGCGCCTGGCGGCGGTGAATCTCGTGACGCACGGCATCCTCGATAAACGCCGATAGCGTTTCTTCCTCGCCCAGGGCCTGCTCGACCTGGTGGCGAAACGCATCACTGACCCGCAGGGCGGGTAACGTCGCATTCTTCATGGCCCGTCTCCGGCTCAACCTCCCGGGTCTGTATCGTATATGCGATACAGAACCCAGCCGCACTTATTCCGAACCCTTTGACGGTTCAGATAGGCTCTTCCCGGCCGGGGCGTTTGAGGTGTTCAGCCACCAGATGGTGAATAGCAGCATGGCGGTGATGATCGGGTACTTTGCGAGCGTTATGCCCGTGGACGGCATGGCAAGAGACGCCGGAATGCCCGCGACCAGCCCCATCTTGATAGCCAGTGGCACCTTGCCGAAAGGCCGGTTCATCATGAACGCGCCCGCATAGAGGGCGATCCAGCCCCACAATCCTGCGAGCGCGGCGAACAGGCTTCTCGCTTCAAAGAGGAACCGGGTCCTCGTGAATTCCTCTTCGCTCAGGCCCTGTTCCCGCGCAAAGCGCTGCGACGCTTCGTCGAAGAATTGGTTGAGTCCTTCATCCGGCGCGAGATAGCCGCTGGCCAGCCAGAAAACCCGGGCCAGGAACCAGACAAAAATCACGCTGGAGACGGCCAGCGCCACGAGCGTGGTGGCCTTGAGCACCATTCTCACGATTTTCACCATCCCCTCCCCTTGAATGCACGCAGTCCGTTACGCATGGACCCGCGGAACACAAATAGGGTGCGGACCAGGTACGGCATCAGGACCGGGATGTAGAACACGAGCGTCATCTTGAGCCATCGAGGTGCCCCGTCGGGCACATGCCAGATTCCCAGGAAAAGCACCGAAAACGGGGCCAGTAATGCCAGGCCCGCGTAGAACGCCCGTGTACCCAGGCGAGCGCGGCTACGCGAGCCAAGGATTATCAGCGCGAAGAGAGTCGCGTAAATAAAAAGAAAAGACAGCCACCATGTGAGAAGAGCTAGGCTGTACATGGACCATTATTCCCCGTCGTAGGGCGCGTTTCGGGTATTCGGAAGCGCGGTATGCATCTGGATCCAGGGAACGCCGAGCCGGCCTGGATATTCCTCCAGCAGCAGCTGGTCCCCCTCGCGTACCGAGCGGTAGAGCGCACCACCGACCTGCACCCCCATCCGCGACTGAGGACCGTCCCAGCCAGCCACGCGCAGGTACCGGCGCGTGCCACCCCGCCCGCGCCGGACGGTCTTTTCCTGTAAACCCACCACGTACTGGTTTGGTGCCGCATGATCAAGCGCCATATTCACTTCTCGCAGCAGGCCGTAGCTGGTCATCAGGGCACCGAGGTACCCCACCAGGACCAGTTCGAGCAGGACAAGATGCGTTCGTGAAGTCCGTCCGAGCAGCACGATGGTCAGCGCCATCAGCGAGCCGATTACGATCGCGGCGACGGGGAGCGCAAGCGACAGGAGGCCAGCCATGCTGGCGGGCGCCGGCAGGGGCGAGAGCATGATCGGTGTCAACAGAACGAGTCCGCCGAACAGCAGGGCCGTGCTGGCACCCGTGAAAAGCGCCGCTTTCCATGCAAATGGCTCCCTGCGACCGCGCACTGCGGCAGGAATCTCCGCCTCCAGCGCCTCGGAGATGTCGCGCAACAGGGGGACGAGTGCCCGGGCGAGCAGGATCGGTCGCGGCTCCTTGCGCCACCTCGACGATTTAACCTCCACCCAGATCCGTTGGCGTCGAACGCGGATCTGACGAAACCGTACGTTCTGCCTTTCGCATTCATCGAGGAGGCGCAGCATCCGCGCCTGGGTCGTGGCGCAGCCCTTGAGTGCGCGGCAGATGCTTCGCTGCTCCGTGACCTGGTAAAAGGCCCGGTCGAATGAGCGGTTCCCTGTGCGGCAGGCCACGGAGAGACCGATCGCCGTAAAGGGGTAGTCCCACCAGCGCCGGGCCTTGACGCGCATTTCGATATCCGGCGCCCGGTCAAAGCCGATGCGTTGCAAGGGGGCGCGTCGACTTCCGGTTTCTTGCTCACTGTAAAGCGCACCCTCGGGTGGATCCCCCATCCGTTTGCCCGTGTACGGGTTGATGAGCGTAAGGGCTTCCAGTTTCCAACGGTCTTCCATTCGGGCGCGATAGCCAATGACCGCCATTCCGATCATCGTGACCAACCCGGCCAACATCCACATATGCACATCCCCTGTGGCAGCGTGTGACAGCGAACCCGTCGGGTCCTACTCGGTGTCACTCTGGGGTGAGCGGCCCGGCCGCCACTCGGCCTGCATCGCAAACAGTTCGATCAGAGCCTGGGCATTCGGATCGTCACAGCCGTGTTCGTCGATGCGCTGCCCCACCTGGGACTGGATGTCTTCCTGGCCACGCAGCAGGGTGGCCGCGATCTGTTCTCCCGTCGCTTCGGGGTGCTGGTCCTCCAGCGCCATGACGGATTGCAGGTAGATCATTTGCTGGTTGGCCAGAAACGCGACCATCTGGTCGTCATCGATTTCGTCACAGCGGGCCGCGGCCGTACTGGATGCGACGAACTGACTCAGGATGTTCAGGATCTCGGGCCGCTCGTCGGCGCTTGCCGGGCTGGCGAGGCCGAATATCAGCAGGAATAGCCCGGCCGTGGCGGCGAGAAGCCGGCGAGGTGGCGGGCGGGTGACGGGGCATGGGGCGGCAGGGCGCACATGCCCCGCGCGGACAGAACTAGAGAATCCTTTCTTCATCGTTTCCCTCCCTGGAAACATCGCGAGCCCATTGATCGGTCGCGCCCACAATCTAGCTGCTGTTTCCCGACCTGTCATCCCTCGTCCTTCTACGGAGCACCACGTCATTGCGAGGCGTCGCAGAGGCCTCGGCAATCGGTTGGAGACGCCCCGATCGCCGGCCGGCTGAGAGGGTGAAGAACGACAAGACAGACCAGGTTCGGGGGCATGAGTTATGGGGCCATTCGCGGCGGAACAAGAATCGACCTTTCGGCGTACCGACTTTGCTCGAGCCGGCCTCATTCTGCGTACCCGACACGGCCGCCGGGCCTGGTCTACACTCCCCGCAAACTTGCATGCACCCCGCGATCCAGGAATGAGTCCACCATGGCCAGGCGTGGTTTCGGGCCGGCGGCCCAATGGCAACCGAACGATCTTTCCCCCGTCTCCGAGCCGAGTCCGGAAGCGGGGGCGAGGAGTGGTGGTTCGCCGCCCGGGGGAGAAGGCACCCCGGTGGAGGGGCAACTGGAATTCGTGAAGGTCTCGCCGCTCCGGCGGCTGCCGTTTTTCGGCCGGGGCGGACGCAATATCGCGGAATTGAAGCAGGTTGGCACGCCTGTGGCCTGGCTACGGCGGCCCAGCGGTGGGTTTGCGGCGTGGTTCGGCAAGCCGGAGCTGCATTTCGCAACCACGCGCCTGCGCCTGGCCGACCCGTCCGACGCGGGGTTTCTGGAGCAAATCCAGCGGAATATCCGTTTTTTCGGGATGCCCCAGCGCCAGGGGGTCTGGCGGGCCGGCGCGGGCACGGTGACGCAGATCGAGGAAACCAGCGCCGACGACGAGAACCTGAGCGGGCGGTTCCGTTACCGCGAAAGGGATTACCACATAAGCGGTCAGAAGACGGACTGGCGCGTCCTTTTCACCTACACCCTCCGGGATGCCCAGGAGGTGGTTGCCACATTCCAGCCCAAGGCCGAGTCGAGGCTGGATGGCGGCTGGTTCGTGGAGGTCAATCATCCGCGACCGCTTGGCGCCATCGCCATTGCCTGTCACATGGCCATGTGGCTTGAAGAGAGCGTGACTACCTCGGGCGGTGGCGGTGGTGCCGGAGGTGGCGGCGGCGGAGGCGGCTGCTGACGTCACGCCCCTCAACGAGGCCCGTTTCCTTAAGGAAACACTGATCAATGTACGCACTCGCGTTGGTACCCCAGGTTTTCCGAGACAAGGCGCGTCGTGTAGCGGGTAGTGGTTCTACCCGCAAGCGGCGCAACGCAGGATCGGGGAACCTGGGGTACCAACCCCACAAATCATTGAAAGCAGCGGCTCGGCCGCTTTTGCATGCGCACGGCGTTGCGGCTCCCTTGTGCGGAATGACTGCACGGCAGTCACCGCGCCTTGTTCGCACGCAAAAGCGACTCGAGCGCGAGCGTGTACATTGATCAGTGTTTCCTTAACCCCCGCGACGCTTCCCTGCTCGACTGCCCCCTGACGCAGTTCCTGTATCAAGGTGTCTGCCGCAACTCGCCTGACACCCGCATCCGAACCCGAACCCGTCATTGCGAGGCCTCGCAGAGGCCGTGGCAATCGGTTGGAGCGTGCTGGGCCGCCGGTCGGTCGCAATGCCGGGGCAGAAGGCCCGACCTGATCCGGCGCCCTTGATCCCGGCGCCCGTGCAGGCACTCGACGCACCACGGGGTCTGCTACGCTTCGGCCCTTGTCGGACAGGAGAGATCAGATGACGGTTGCAGCGCTCACGGAACAGTTTCCGCATCCCGAAGTGCGGTTTCGCCAGCAGGATGCGCTGGTGATGGTCGATATCGAGAACGCGCACGGCAGCGCGACGATCACGACCTTTGGCGCGACACTCCTGAGCTATCGCCCGAAGGGTGGCGCCGATGTGCTGTGGGTGAGCGATACCGCGTTGTACGACGGCAAGAAACCGGTGCGCGGCGGGGTTCCCGTTTGCTGGCCATGGTTTGGCCCGTACGATCCGGCCGCGCTGGGGCCCGACCCGAGCGACGAACACAAGAAAGGTCACGGGATCGCCCGTTATGCGTTTTGGGATGTCGAGTCCGTGGAATCGGTCGGCGAGGCCACGCACGTCGTGTTCGTGCTGACCCCCGGCGACGATATCCGCAAGGCCTGGCCGCTGGAGTTCTCGCTGCGCCTGCACGTCACCCTGGGCGAGACCCTGGAGATGACGCTGGAGGGCGAGAATCGCAGCAAGCGCGACTGGCGTGTGTCGGAGGCCTTCCACACCTACTTCGGCGTGGGCGAGGCCGAGGGCCTGGTGGTGCGCGGGCTGGACGGGACCACGCGGATCGACAAGCTGGCGGACGGCGAACGCGGGACGCAGTCCGGCGACGTCGCCATGACGACCCCGATGGAGCAGGTGTTCGTCGGCCACCCGGGCACGCTCGTGATCGAGGATCGGGGCAACGCGCGCGAGATCGTCATCGAACGCGAGAACAGCGCCAGCAGCGTGCTCTGGAACCCCGGCCCGGAAGGTGTCCAGTCGTTCGCCGACATGCCCGACGACCAGTACCGCAAGACGGTCTGCGTCGAAGTCGCCAACGCCCTGGACGATGCCTACCCGCTTGCCGCGGGCGCAACCCACGCCATGACCATGCGGCTCTCCGTACGCTGAGCCAGCCGGCTGGCTGGATTGCCACGTCGCTGCGCTCCTCGCAATGACGGGGACGAGGCACTCGCGCTTCCTGCGCAACGGGGCATGCGGGCCAGTCAGGTGCAGTGACCCTGCGCCGGTATCCCGCTGACCCCGGCCGTTCGCGGGCCCCATTCCCCGCCATTACAAGGCCTCATAGAGGCCGCGGCAATCGGCCGGACTGGCCCAGATGCCGATCGGCCAGGGTGGAGAGAGGACTCAGGCTTGGCCCCGGCACCCGTGACAAACCACGCTCCGTCATCCCGGCTCACCGCTTTGCGGTGTCCGGGATGACGGAGGTGGGGGGTGGAATGGGGATGGTCCCAACCCTTTGCCCTGTCTCGACCTGTCACGCCTGATCCTGGTATCCGCGCTGACTGCGCCAGCTCCGGAAGCGGTGCGCCTTGGCTACAGCGTGTGCCCGGTGAGTCGTCGGTAGATAGCGAAGCCGGCCTCGCGGTCACGGCAGCGCAGGATGGCGGCGCGGCCCGGGGTGGAGGGATCGGTCTGCAGGTTCACGCCGGCCGCCTCGGCGGCCCGGAAGTCGTCATCCCGCAGTTCGGCCTCGCCGAACACCGAGATCACGAAGCCACCGGGTATGGGCGGGGGCGGGGTGAACGCCTCGCCGTCGGCCAGCGCGACCCAGGCTGGAATGAACTCCGGGCCGTAGAAGTCGAAGAAGCCGTTGGAGCCGCGCAGGTGGGCCTCGATCGGCCGGCCGCCGATCAGTTCGATGTTGCAGAGGCCGCTGTAGCCGGCCAGGTTGCGGCGTACCCAGTCGGTGATCCAGGGCTCGATCTCGGGCGCGGGGGCACCGATCTCCCAGTAGATCGGACGGGCGGCGTCCTTCGCCTCCGAACCGCGGGTGTGGGCAAACCAGCGGGCCGCGCCGTTCTCCACCAGGCAGTCGGTGCTGGTGTGGGTACCTTGCAGGCGCTGGCACCAGAAGCTGCCGGGCTCTGCCGGCACGTCGCCGGCCGGCAGGGTGCGTGCGTTCAGCCCCATGCCGGCCAGGTTGGTGATCGGCTTGACGAACACCTCGGCGTCCGCCGCGATGCCGAGGTCCGTGGGTGCCACGCCGCAGGGCGCGGCGGTCAGTCCGGCATCCAGGGCCAGATGCAGTTTGTCATAGACATGCCGGTGGTCCGGATTGAGCCGCCAGGCGGCGGCGTCGGACACGGCCACCTCCCGGCACGGCTCCGGCCGGAAGAGATGCTCGCGTTCGGGGAGGACACCGACAAACGGCACTACCCGGCCTCCGCTTGGCGTTTTGCGTGGCCCGCCGCCAGGCGCTCCACCTCGCACAGTAGCGACTTGAACGCGGGAAACCCGCTGATCGGGTCCAGCGCGCGGTCGTCGGTCAGTTCGTTCACGTTGGCGTGGTTCCAGCCGTGCTGGCAGTGCGCCACGCCGGGCTTGATGCGGTCCGTGACCTTGGCCACGAATGCCACGCGCCCGCGTGGCGAACGCACCTCTACCGTGTCGCCGTCGGCGATCCCGCGCGCGGCGGCATCCATCGGGTGCAGCTCCACCAGCGGCTCCGGCATCGCCCGGCGCATGCGCTCCAGGTGCTGGTGCTGCGAGTGGGTGGCGTGCTTGTGGCGGGCGCCGCTGGTCAGTACCAGCGGATAGTCGTGGGCCAGCTCCGGCGTGGAGACCGGGCTCTCCGCCGGTTCACGGTAGACCGGCAGGCCGTCGTGCCCGGCCGCGCGCAGTTCCGCGGCGTCGAACTCCACCTTGCCGCTGACCGTGCGGAACCCGTCGATCCGGTACTGGCGGTCGCCTTCCTCGAAGCCGTGCGCAAGCATGTCGTCCAGTGCCCTGGCGAACACGGTGACCCCGTCCGGGTCATTGTAGACCTGCTCGCGGATGGTCTCGGGGATGCCCTCGGCGGCCTCGGCCCAGCTGGCCTCCAGGTCGCCGTTCCAGAACTGCTCTCCCATGCCCAGGCGCACACCCAGCTCCAGGAATACCTCGCCATCCGGGCGCGCCTCGCCGCGCGGGGCAACGGCGGCGTGGCGGTAGCGCAGTTCGCCGCGGAAGTTGCAGCCGGGGTAGGCGATCAGCGCCGCGCGTTCCAGGCTGGTGGCGGCCGGCAGCACGATGTCCGCCATGCGCGTGGCCGGGTTGTGGAAGAAGTCCGACGCGGCGAAGAAATCCAGGGCGCCCAGCGCCTGCTCCATGCGTCTGGAGTTCGGCCACATCGAGGTGTTGATGCCCATCGCCAGCAGGGCGCGGACCGGCTGTGGCTGCCCCTCGAGGATGGCATCCGGCAGCAGCATGCTTTGTGCCGCCGGCCAGTGGGCCGTCCACACCGGAAAGGTCTCGTCGCCGATGCGCGGCGGGAGGTTCTGCTTGCAGTGGTCGAACAGGTCGATGGGCCTGGGCGTGACCTTGTCGTTGAAGAAGCGGTTGCCGCCCTCGCGGTCGATGTTGCCGGTCACCGCGGCCAGCAGGATCACCGCGCGGTGGTTCTGGAAGCCGTTGGAATGCTGCACGGTGGCGGTGGGCGAGAGCATGATCTGCGCCGGCGCGTTGGCGGCATAGAGCTCGGCGGCGCGGCGCAGATCGGCCGCGTCGATGCCGCAGATCTGTGCGACACGCTCCGGCGAGAATTCGCCCACGTAGTCGCGGAAGGCCTGCACGCCGCTGCCCCATTCGTCGAGGAAGGCCTGGTCCTGCCAGCCGTTTTCGAAGATCAGGTAATGCATGCCCAGCGCCAGCGCGCCATCGGTACCCGGGCGGATCTGCAGGTGCACCTCGGCCTGCTCCGCCAGCGGGGTCACCCGCGGGTCGACCACCACGGTCGCGCAGCCCGGGCGGGCCTCAGCCAGGGGGTGCTGGTGGAACGGCGGGATGGAACCGCGCGGGTTGGTGGACCACACCAGCAGGCAGCGGGTGGCATCCGAGGCGACGGTGGAGGAGGTCTTGATCTTGGTGCCGAAGGTCACCTCCTCCGCCACCTTGGTAGAGGAGAAGCAGCAGCCACTCTCGGTCAGGTAGTTGGGCGAGCCGAAGGCATGTGCCAGGCGCTGGAGCTGCGGCCGGGCCTCCTTGGTATAGCCGGCGAAGAAGGCCGCCGCCGGGGCCCCGTGTTCCTCGCGGGTGGTGCGCAGGCGCTCGGCGATGGTGTCCAGTGCCTCGTCCCAGGAGATGCGCTCGAACTGGCCGCTGCCGCGCGGGCCCGTTCGCCGCAGCGGGTACAGCAGGCGCTCCGGATGGTTGCGCCGGTCGAGCTGGACGTAGCAGCGCGGGCAGTCGGGGCCGTCAATGGCGACCGGCTCGCCGACGGCGTCCAGGGTGACGTCGATGGCACAGTTGGCATCGCACTCGTAACAGGTACTTTTCACGGTCGCCATCGGACGGTCTACCTTGTTCAGCGGTCGGTCCTGGTTGCTGCGCGGGCATTATGCCGGGAGCCTTCGGTCCGCCACGAACAACGCCTGGAACCGCGGGGCCACCTCTTTTCCACTCGTGGCCTGGGCGCCGATTAGCTTGGTTGGGGGTAAGGCAATACCTGGCACGGTCACTCGTGACAAAACACATCCCGTCATCCGGGCCAGAGCGCAGCGCAGAGCCGGGATCTCCGGGTTGAAGAGCCCCGGCGGGGAGGTCCTGGCTCACCGCTTTCGCTTTGCGGTGTCCGGGATGACCGGGTGTGGGGGCGGAACGGTATCGGTCCCCAACCGTTTGCCTCTGTCGATGCGCGTTTACGGACTTGCGTGCTGGCGGGTCTGCCTTGCGCGTCTCAGGCCGGTTGTCTGCGGGCCGCGCGGAGGGCACGGCAGATCCAGCCTTCCGGGGTATCTTCGCCGGTCAGCAGGTAGCGCAGGGCGTGGGGGTCGCGCAGGGTGTGCGAGATGGTGAGGGCGCTCGCGAAGCGGCCGCAGAACAGCAGGTGGTCGCCGGGTTGCAGGGGCGTGTTGTCGTCGGGCGCGAGGATATCCTCGCCGCCGGTTTCGCGCCGTAGTAGCAGCACAATGCAGGCGTGTCGCTGGCGCACGGGATGGTCGGCGCGCAGCAACTGGCCCAGGGTCACCGGCTCCTGCTCCAGATGGGCAAGGAGGGCCGGGGCTGTCCCCTCGTCCAGTTGCTCGGTCCAGATGGCCGGCACACGGTCGCCGACCACGGCCGTGATGGAGCTGACTTGCTCGTTCGCCCAGTCGGTTGTCTGGTTGCGACTCAGTTCCAGGAAGCGCGGCAGGAGCGGCGAGGTCAGATGGGCCAGGATCGCCTCGGCAATCACTCGGTCGTGGCGCATCACCAGCGGCAGGTCGGCCGCCGCGAACAGGAGCGAATCGCACTCGCGGTTCTGGCGTCCGACCATGAACAGCTCCGGGTTCAGCTCGCGCGCGGTCATCACGATGGACAGGTTGTAGTCGTCGCGGCCGGTTCCGGCCACGATCCCGGAGGCGCTCTCGATGCCGGCCTCGTGCAGGGTGTCCGCCTCGGTGCCGCGGCCCTTGATGCAGTCGGGCGGACAGTCCGCGCCCTCGGGGTCCGTTTCCACCAGGGTTACCTCCACGCCCTCCTGGATCAGCCCGGCATGCACGGCCTTGCCGAAGCGCCCGAAGCCGCACAGGATCCAGCGACCGCAGGGCGGGTCGATCGGCATCGGCAGCGGGCTCCCGGGGATGCTCCCAAGCCACTCGTGCAACAGGTGATGCGCGGGGGAGTGCAGCGCGAGGGCCAGGCGCTGGCCGAAGATGTCGAACGGGTTGATGACCTGGTCAGTCCCGAACGAGGCCATGTTCTTCTCTGTGTCGTGGCTCTCGGCACGGCAGATCACGGGGCGTTCCGGGTTAAGGAGTTTGGCGGCAATGGCAATCCGCAGGTTCACCGCATCGTCGCTGGTCAGCGCCACCACACCCTGGCAGTGCGGGTTGAGGAGCCCGGCATCGAGCAGGCGATTGGCGATGCTGGCATCCGCGCACAGACCGGGGATCTGCAGCGGGTAATCCTCCAGGACCAGCTCGTTGATGCGATCCGGGTTCTGGTCGATCACCACGGCAAAGCCATTGCGCCCGAGCAGGGAGCGCACCACCAGGGCCCCGGTGTCGCCATAACCGCACACGATATGGAACGGTCGCTGCAGCTTGCGGATCGTGCGGTCGAACGCATGCTGGCTGACGGCCAGGCGGAAGGCCGGGTCCTGGATCAGTGCGAGGATCTTGCCGATCGCATACAGCCAGGCCACCACCGACAGGTAAACGGCAACCACCGTCCACATCCTCTGCGCCTCGGTGAAGGCGTGGGGGATCTCGCCGAAGCCGATGGTGGTGGCCATGTAGGTCACGAAGTAGAACGCATGGAAGAAATCCATGCGCCAGGGCTCCCCCTGATCGTCCACGCCGGGTATCAGCACCAGGCCGAGAACGGAGATCGCGTAGGCCGCCGTCAGCGCAAGCAGGGGTGCCCGCATGCGCCGCAGGAACAGGAACAGCACCTTGTTGATCGTGGGCCCCACGGCTTGTGGTGTCTGTAGCGCTCGTGGCCGCCGTCAGCGGCGCAGCGCCACCGTATCCGCGATCAGCAGCAGCACGGAGATCAGGTTGGCCACCATGGCTCCGCCCGCCAGGGAGACGATGCTGGCCATGAACATCGCATCCATGCCCCCGGCATGCACGTGGCTCGCATAGGCCCATACCGCCGCGGCCGCGATCAACTGCAGCACCGCGACCAGCGAACTGGCCAGCAGCAACGCCCCGGTCTGCGTCCGGTCCCCCAGCTTCAGGGCTGTCGCGATGACGTTTACCACGATGGCTGCGAACAGCTCGTACACATTGTGGTGCGCCGGATCATCGATCTCGCCGAGAAAGAACCCGAAGTTCAGCGTGAACGCCAGGATGATGAAAAAGCCGAAGATCACCTTCTCCAGGTTCATGCGCATGCTCCTTGTCGTTCGAGGTAACGGCTCCTGCCCGGCGCCGCGACACGGGCCCCGTCTTCATCTGCCCGCAGCATGGAGCATGGCCCAACAAGCCCCGGATGGCGAGGGCAGGGCGCGGATCTCCCCACGTGCCGAAACGCCAGGGCAACGTCATTGCGAGGCCTCGCAGAGGCCGCGGCAATCGGCCGAAGCGCCACGGTTGCGGACCGCTCGTGATCGGGCAGGGCAAAAGGCAAGACGGGACCCCAAATATCTTGCTCTGCCGATCCCGGGGCCGCTAATCCCAGAGGTGGCCCCAGCGTTTCCACCAGTCGCGGGCGATAGCGCGGTTGCCCGCGTTCTCGCGTTCGTCGAGGACGGTTCCCAGGCGGATGTACTCGCCCCCGGTTTGCGAGGTCACCGTCGGATCCTGCGAAGCCAGCATCAGGGCATACAGCGCCAGTTTCAGTTCCCACGGGTCATCGGAATCGAGGTAGGGCACGAGATGCGGGACCGCCGGCGCACCGATCCGGCCGAGCGCCTCGGCCGCGGTGTACCAGGTACGCGGATGCTCCTCGCCCCCGTAGGTCTCGGTGAACGCGCGATCCGACAGGCGTTCGAGGTAGTAGTGGATCTCGTCCCGGAGGCTGGCGAAGCCCTCCGCGGGTCCGTCTGCCGCGGCGGCGGGCTGCTCCTGCGGCGCGGCCCCCGTGGCGACGGGTGGCTCCGCCGATGGCGGCCCGCCGACACAGCCAGCAAGCAACATTCCGCCGGCCAGCCATGCGGTCAGCCACCAGGCAGAAGAGGGGTAAAACGGCAGGGGGTTGTCTTTCAAATGCCTTCCGATCCACGTATTGTCGCGGGTTTATCCGCACTCAATTTTCGGGGTCCCGTCTCCGGTAATGAGTCCCTTGCCGGGAGCCGGCCCCGCCTTGGCCCATCGGTACGGTCACTCTACGGTAACCGGCCACGTATGCGACGTCTTGTCCCGCGGGCCGCGGGTGGTCTTCAGGTGCAAGACCGGTGCAGGCCTGGGGCGCGCTGCGCCAAGGGGATCCCTCGAAGAGTGATCATCGCTTCGGGGGTTCGCAAAAGGCGAGGCCCCCTGTAGCAGGGGGCCTCGCGCAGCCGTTAAAGCAGGATGGCTAGCAGGATGAGGACGGGAATCGGGATGCCCAGAAACCAAAGCAGTATGAATTTCATCTTGATCTACCTCGCTGATTGGCAGCAATCTGTACGGTTCAATAGTGGACGCTGTCGCGCTGCCGACCGCCGATCGTGGCGGCGAAGCTGGCGCTGAACGCCCCGATCAGCAGTCCCAGGAACGTCCACAGAGAAAGTTTCGCCATCGCGCTTCGGGCCTCATCGGCCACCTGTCGCGCCTGCATTTCCAGTTCCTCCATCTGCGCCTGGACTTCGCGGATTCGGTTCTCCGCCTGGGACTGGCTGACGCCGGTGTTCTGCGCGATCAGTTGCGCCAGATACGCCCTGTCGCCATCCGACATATCGTCCCACCCGCGGGCGAGAATACGTACCGCCTCGGTGCGCATGGCGGTTCTGTCGGAGTCGGTTGCGCCGGCGTCGGGAGCCGCCCTGGCACGCTCTGGGCGAAACAAGATATCCGCGAAATAGTCGAGCGGGCCGGTGGCGTCGCCTTCGGTCTGCCCATTAGCGCCTGCCATCATGGCAGCGCCGCCAGTCGTAGCCGCCGCCCCGACAGCCGAAGCACCGGCCTGGGCGGTGCTGCCGATGATTGCAGTGGAGGCGGAAACGAGCAAAGCCGCCGTGACGACCACGCTAAGCGCCCAGACGAGGAAGCCGTGTGCGGTATCCCGGAAGAATACTTCGTCGGTATGCAGATCGGTCCACTGGGTGCGCAGTCGGCCGGCCAGGTAGCCGCCCATGGCGCCGGCGATGATGTGCACGAGTATCAGCCAGACGATGCTTGCGAACCCGATGCCCTCGGCCGACACGCCCTCTCCGGCCCACGGCGAGACCGCCGAGAATCCCAGGCCCGTGCCCAGGAGCAGAAAACTGAGCGACAGCGCCGTAGCGACCACGGCGCCTGCGATCACCGCGCCCCAGGAAACGCCGGAGCGGCGTGCCTCGTTACCGATGTCCGTGGTGAATGGGTCATGCATTCCCGATGTGGCGGAACGCCCCGCCAGAGTGGGCTCGACAGATGCCATGGCGACTTTCCTTCGTGACAAGTGGATGAGACTGCATGCTGCGGTGCAGTCGCTCCGGGGTTCTGTGCGTTGCCACACCTTGGCGTCCCGGCTCCTTTCCATCTGCTCGAGTTTCCGCGCCGTTTTCAGGTTTTCACGGCGCGGGTCGCGAGGTGCGGGGCCATGCCCGCAGCGGTAAGACCGGTCGATCCCCGGCGCTGCCAGGCAACCCGCTGTAGGCGCCCCGGCCTCCGGGCGATTGCGGTATCCACAGCACGCCATCGGTCAGAGGGCGGACCGCCTGAACAAACCGCGTCATTGCGAGGCCTCGCAGAGGCCGCGGCAATCGGTTGAAGTACCAAGGGGGTGGGCGAATTACGGTGGAGCGGGGACCAGGGAGCAAGACCTGCCCCGAATTTCCGAAACCCCGTCATTGCGGGGCCCCGCAGGGGCCGCGGCAATCGGTTGACGTGCCACGGGTGGGGGCCGCTCGTGGTGGTGGAGCAGGGGCATGGGCAAGACCTGCCCCGGAATTGACTCGGGGCTATTTCTCGCCGATGCCAAGGCCGCTATCGACACCGGTCACGGGCACGATGCGGCCGTTCGGGTCAAGGAAGAGGTCGCTGGTGAATGCGCTTTCCCCGTCCTCGGTCGGCATCTCGGCCAGTTGGGTGTCGAGGGTATCGGCGGGGCGCCCGTAGAGCCGCTGGACTCCGCGCAGATCGCCGGGCTGCAGGTCGGCGAAGTCCTCGGTGTACCTGAATCCCATCACCTGCCCGGATGGCCCGGGATGGTCCAGGCCGATGGCGTGACCGATCTCGTGAGTCAGCGTATAGCGGATGTCGTACACATCCTTGTTGCCGTCGAATCCGACCTTCCACTCGTGAGCAGGATTCAGACACACCAGCGACTGTTCGATGGTGCGCACATCCACTTCCGCATCGGGCGAGTAGGAAACGTTGGAGAAATCGTCCGCATCGGGTGTGTAGGCTACGTTGGCGAATGCCCGTCCACGCGGCTGCCCCTGGGCACCCAGGATGATATCCGCCTCCCGGGTATCGCTTACCTTGTGGAATGACAGACCGGCCGCGCGCTCCCAAACCCGAAACGCCGCCGCGGCCTCGCGATCCAGCGTCTCCATGGAGAGGGCTTCGCCCAGAAGCTCGTCAATCGGTGCGAGATCGCGGCAGTTGTGCGCATCATCGAACCGTAGCGCCTCCCCGGCAAAGGCATAGCTGATGCTGGCCCCCAGCCCTAACTGCTGGTCTCCCCACTTCACCTTGTAGCCATCCAGCTTGAGCAGCCGATACCCACCGTCGTCGGCAAGGGCCGGCAGCGGGAGTGCCAAGGGCAGAAAGCCGGCCATTACCAAGGCCAGCGCGGGAAGGTGTGCATGCGTGACTGATCGCACCGCAGTCTCTCCTGGTCGGGCCCCGTCAAGAGCGCCTTCAGGGCGCGCGAGGCTCCCGCGCAGCGTAACATAACGGACGACTAACGCTTATGTGTGACATCGAACCGACGAAGCACTCGGTCACCCCCAAGAGTCCGAACGGGGCGTCCTGCGGTCAGCGCACCGTACTCGGCTCAATCTGCGGCGTGGACCCGCGCAGGCGAGGGTGGGGCGCGTATCCAAAGCCGAACCAATAACCCCGCAGTGCCGTCATTGCGGGCTTCGAAGAGGCCGTGGCAATCGGTTGCAGCCCCACGAATTCGGGGCGCTGGAGGGGAGCAGGCGCATAACCGAAGCCCTACGGGGTCAAACCTTGCCCTTTGCCCGCGCCTACTGCCCGTGCCGGAAAGCCAGACTGGATTGGAGAGACGCGTTTGATGAATCGATCGTGGCCCGTGCTGGGCCTTTGCATCTCCCTGGTTTTCGCCGGCGCAGCCTGGGCGGACACCACGGAGCTGGACGGTGACTGGGCCTGTCCTGCCGTAATGCACCTGGCCGCCATTGGCTCGAGCCAACTGAATCTGCAGCTTGATACGCGCTCCCGTCTGCATCCGGACGGGCGGTACAAGAGCGAGGGCGACGCCGTGGCCCAGTTCGGCCTGTGGCCGCTCACGCTGATCGCGACCAGCGAGGGGCAGTGGCAGCGCGAGGAGCAGCAGCTCACGCTCACCGTGGAAGCCCTGGACCTGTCGCCCGGCTCCCCATCAGGTGTCGAACTCCAGCGCCACCTGATCCGGCAGATCACTACGCGGCTACCGGAACTCCCGCATACGGAGGTCACGCGGATCGTCGCCGAATCGCCCACGCGCCTCGTGGTCGAGCACGCGTCCGGCGAACAGTACACCTGCCAACGACTGTGAGCCCTCGCGCGGGCGCAGACCGAGATCTGCCCCGTCTACGCCTTTCCTGATTAAGCACGAGAGTCGGCCAGTCACGGGGATCATCCGGGGACGACAATGGCCCTTGCCCCTGCACTGTCATCCCGGCCGGAGCGAAGCGGAGAGCCGGGATCTCCCCCGTCGGGACAACCCCAGCAGCCGCCGAGATCCCGGATAACCGCTACGCGGTTTCCGGGATGACGGAAAAGAAGGCGCGTGGAGCCGCTGGGCGCGTACCGTTGCGCTCCAGGGCCACCTTCGGCCACCGGGTGCTGGACACACCCGAGCCCGCACGGTCCTTGGACCAGGCTGACCCTCGTGGAGAATCAGTGTTTCCTTAAGACGGGGCAACGGGCAAGGTCGGAAAATCTGAAGCTGGACCCCCAGGCCGTCCGGTCGTCAGGCGGAGCTCTCGGAGGTGTCGTTTGCCTTCTGGTAGGCGCGGAGTCCCCCGGCGATGGACTGGACATTGGTATAGCCCAGATCCACCAGCTGGGCCGCCGCCAATGCCCCGCGGTTGCCACCATTGCAGAAACAGACCATGGGCGCGTCCTTGTCTGGTGCGACTCCCTCGATCTGACGCGTGATGGAATCCAGCGCTACATTGCGGGCGCTCGGCAGGCTGCCTTTCTGGTACTCCCCGGGTTCGCGCACATCGATGGCCACCGCACCGGATGCCAGGCTGGCGTCTACCTGTTGCGGCTCGATCTCCTTGATGCGAGCGCGCGCGGCTTGCGCCCGACGGAGAAACTCTTCGTCGTGATGATCCATAATGATTTTCCTTTCGGCGATGGTTTTTCGCGCGGTCAGTGCTGAGAACAGCCCATCCTCGCCGCGTCGCGAATTAGGTACGGGGCACAAGACAAAGTTCGACCGCGTTCTTGCCCGTGGACAGGAGGTGATCACGATGGGTTTGAGCCAGTGGTGGCCGTTCGGCCGCGTGCCGGAAATGAGCCCCGAGGAACTGGCGCAGGCGATGGAGAATGCCGAGGTGCAAGTGCTGGATGTGCGCACCGGTGTCGAGCATCGTCGGAGTCGTATCCCGGGCGCGCGTCACCTCCCGATCACGCAGTTTTCCAGGAGACGCCTGGCGGACCTGGAACTCGATCCCGATCGTCCCGTGGTGGCCATCTGCCTGAGTGCACACCGCAGCATCCCCGCCGTGCGCAAGCTGCGGGCCCGCGGCTACGAGGCCCGCCAGCTTCGCGGCGGCATGCTCGCCTGGTGGCGGGCAGGACTGCCATGCGAGCGGGGAAGTGAAGGCGTCGGTGGATAAGACCTGCCACCGTCACGCGGGCCCGGCAAGCCAAGAAACGGGGCGGCCATTCCCCTTGGCCGCATGCTCTCGGAGTGCAAGGGCCCCGTTTGCGGCCCAGGGGCCAGCGTGCGCGCCCTTGGAGCGGCCGTTGCGGTCAGGAGCGCCGAGTAAACGCAGTTCGCGGCTTGCGTCCGTCCCCGGCCGGCCGGTATCTCAGTCGTCGTCCTTGTCCTGCTTGCTGCCCGGAGTGACGGCACGTCCCACCGCTCCGGCGGTCTTGCCGGTCGCCTTGGCGGCGCCGGTGGTGACGCTGACGGCGGCGCTTCCCGTGGCACCGGCGACCTTCACGGCCGTGCAGCCCGTGGTCAGCGGCAGGATGATGGCAAGCAGCAGGAGCGGGCGGGTGTAGGCAATCATCGGCTAGAGACTTCGTTGATGTCTGCGATCAAGGGTACGCCCGTCATGTCTGTGAGGCCATGGTATGTCCAAAAGGGAGCACCGAAATGGAGGATGTTCGGCGCCATCGTGGCCCCGGGCTGGCGGTCACGAACCAGCCCTCCACAGAACCAGCAGGTGCGCCGCTGGTCTGAAGGTCGAGCCCCTGTGGAGACTTGCGATGTCCCGTTTTGCGCCCTTGTTCGCTTCCCTGTTTCTGGTGCTTCCGATGGCCTGCGCAACCGCCACGGAGCCCGATACCGAGGCCTTGTTCCAGCACGAGCTGGGCCGGCTGCACGCGTCCGAGATTGTCAGCCTGCAGGAACGCTTCCAGGGCCATCCGCTGCTGATCATCAATACCGCCAGCCATTGTGGTTACACCGACCAGTTCGGTGGGCTGGAACAGTTGCATCAGGACTACCGGGACCAGGGGCTGAAGGTGGTGGGCTTCCCCTCCCACGACTTCAATCAGGAGGCCGACGACGAGGCCGAAACCGCCCGGGTGTGCTTCGAGAACTTCGGCGTGACCTTCGACATGTTCAGGCCGATCGGCGTGCGTGGCGCGGACGCCCATCCGATCTTCCGCGAACTGGCGCGCCAGGCCGCCGCTCCGCGCTGGAACTTCTACAAGTACGTGGTGGACCGGGAGGGGCGGGTGGTCGCGCACTTTCCCAGCCAGGCCGGCCCCGGGTCCGCCGAGCTGCGCCGCGCGATCGAGAGCATCTTGTAGCCCATCGTGCTGCGGCGCCGCCGACGGAAAAAATAGCGGGAGACTATCTCGCTCATGGTGAATATCAACTGGCACTAATAGCTTGTGGGGCCTAGCTTCAAGGGCAGGTGGACAGTGAAGCCCACCCTGGCCGAAGGTGGCCCTGGGTCGGAACGGCTTGCGGTCCCTGAGGAAAGCCATCGATTACACATGGATGACGGCTTCCGAAACACGAACCAGCTGAACGCAGCGAAAAATGGAGAACGATATGGGTGAGCATCAGAACATGGGCAAATGCCCGGTCATGCATGGCGGCGAGACCGCCGCGGGCCATTCGGTCATGGACTGGTGGCCGGAGGCGCTGAACCTGGACATCCTCCATCAGCATGACCGCAAGACCAACCCGATGGGCGAGGACTTCGACTACCGGGAAGAGGTCAAGAAGCTCGACTTCGACGCCCTGAAGAAGGATATGCACGCGCTGATGACCGAGAGCCAGGCGTGGTGGCCGGCCGACTGGGGTCATTACGGCGGGCTGATGATCCGCATGTCCTGGCACGCGGCCGGCACCTACCGTATTGCCGATGGTCGCGGTGGCGGCGGCACCGGCAACCAGCGTTTCGCACCGATCAACAGCTGGCCGGACAACGTCAGCCTGGACAAGGCGCGCCGCCTCCTGTGGCCGATCAAGAAGAAATACGGCAACAAGATCAGCTGGGCGGATCTGATGATCCTGGCCGGTACCGTGGCCTACGAGAACATGGGTCTGAAGACCTTCGGCTTCTCCTTCGGGCGCGAGGATATCTGGCATCCCGAGAAGGACACCTACTGGGGTGCGGAGAAGGAATGGCTGGCACCCTCCAACGAGCGCTACGGCGACGTCGACAAGCCCGACACCATGGAGAACCCCCTGGCGGCCGTCCAGATGGGCCTGATCTATGTGAACCCGGAAGGGGTCAACGGCAAGCCCGATCCCCTCAAGACCGGCGAGCAGGTCCGCGAGACCTTCGCCCGCATGGCCATGGACGATGAAGAGACCGCGGCGCTGACCGCCGGCGGACACACCGTGGGCAAATGCCACGGCAATGGCGATGCCGGTGCGCTGGGTCCGGAGCCCGAAGGGGCCGACGTCGAGGAACAGGGCTTCGGCTGGAAGAATCCCAACATGCAGGGCAAGGCCGCCAACGCCGTCTCCTCGGGCATCGAGGGTGCCTGGACCACCCATCCGACGAAGTTCGACATGGGGTACTTCGACCTGCTGTTCGGCCATGAGTGGGAGCTGAAGAAGAGCCCCGCCGGCGCCTGGCAGTGGGAGCCGATCGAGATGAAGGAGGAGGACAAGCCGGTGGATGCCAGCGATCCCTCCATCCGCCACAACCCGATCATGACCGACGCCGACATGGCGATGAAGATGGATCCGAAGTACCGGGCCATCTGCGAGAAGTTCATGGCCGATCCCGCGTATTTCCAGGACTGCTTCGCCCGCGCCTGGTTCAAGCTGACCCACCGTGACCTGGGCCCGAAGACCCGCTACATCGGTCCGGAAGCGCCGCAGGAAGACCTGATCTGGCAGGACCTGGTGCCGGCCGGCAACACCGACTACTGCGTCGAGGCGACCAAGAAGAAGATCGCCGAGAGCGGCCTCGGCATCGCCGAGATGGTCAGCACGGCCTGGGACAGCGCCCGCACCTTCCGCGGCTCCGATATGCGCGGTGGCGCCAACGGCGCCCATATCCGCCTGGCCCCGCAGAAGGACTGGGAGGGCAACGAGCCGCAGCGCCTGGACCGGGTGCTCAAGGTCTACGAGCAGCTCTCCGCTGAGACCGGCGCCAGCGTGGCCGACCTGATCGTGCTGGGTGGCAGCGTGGGCATCGAGCAGGCGGCCCGGGCGGCCGGGCATGATGTCCTGGTGCCGTTCATCCCGGGCCGTGGCGATGCCAGCGCCGAGATGGTCGACGCCGACTCCTTCGCGCCGCTGGAGCCGCTGGCGGATGGCTTCCGCAACTGGCTGAAGAAGGACTACGTGGTCAAGCCGGAGGAGATGCTGCTCGACCGCGCCCAGCTGATGGGCCTGACCGCGCCGGAGATGACCGTGCTGATCGGTGGCATGCGCGTGCTCGGCACCAACCATGGCGGCAGCAAGCATGGCGTGTTCACCAGCCGTGAAGGCCAGTTGACCAACGACTTCTTCGTCAACCTGACCGACATGGCTAACGCCTGGAAGTCTGCGGACAACGGCATCTATGAGGTCCGCGACCGCAAGAGCGACCAGGTGAAGTGGACCGCCAGCCGCATCGACCTGGTGTTCGGCTCCAACTCCATCCTGCGCAGCTACGCCGAGGTGTACGCCCAGGACGACAACGAGGAGAAGTTCGTGAAGGACTTCGTCAGGGCCTGGACCAAGGTGATGAACGCCGACCGCTTCGATCTGGAGCAGTACCAGCAGTAAGCGCGGCCTGAACCGGGCAGTTTGCCCGGCCTGCAGACCAGGACGCCCGGGACCATCCCGGGCGTTTTTTTGTGTCTTGGGTTCGGCTCCCGCGACCGCCGGAGGGCAACCGCCCGCGCCTGATCCTCCAGGCCTGTCTGGCCCCTGCGAGCCCGCACCCACTCGGCCTCCGGGTGGTAAACTTCGTCCGGCCTTCACCCAACGCCTGTTTCGACGCCCAGGTCGGGCCGTCCAGCACCTTCAACGAGCCCTTCCAGCCCGGACAAGCTCGTCAAGCCAATCGGTTGCCGTGGTCCGGCCACGGCCCGCAGGGCAAAGCCGATCACGATCCAGCCATAGGCCATCATCAGCACCCAGAGTAGTGGCTTGTGCCACAGCGCCGGCGTATGCCAGCCCGCCCAGCGCATGCCATGCGCCACGGCCAGCCCAGCCGCCAGCCCCGCCGCGACCGGTGCCCATGGCAGGAACACCTCCACCAGCCAGAAGGCGAGCAACAGCACCAGGGCGAGGCGGTCCAGCCAGTCCCGGTTCACCGGCGTGAAGGCACCATCCAGCCCGCGCTCGATAAAGAACGGGATGACCCGGCGCCCCATCATCAGGATCAGCGACAGCACCAGATAGACCCCGGAGTAGAGTCCCAGGCGCTGGCCGCCATCGAGCAGATCGAAGGCGCCCAGGTAGAACAGGCCGTTGCTCGCCCCCAGCAGCGCGATCTTGCCGATCACGGCGAGCTGGGCCCATTGGCGTGTCTTCCATACCGGGCGGGCCAGGGCGGCCAGCAGCCACAGGGTAAAGCCGAGATCGAACAGCGCCATGGCCACCAGGCCGGGGTCCCCGAACAACGCCGCCACCCGGCCGCCGAGCCAGAGCCCGGCCAACACCAGCAGCGCGGGCCCGTGGGTCGTCTGTACCCCGGTCCAGTTGCGCATAGCCGTGAGCAGGAACCCGGCGACCACCGCCATGGCGTAGCCGAAAATCAGGGTATGGCCGTGCCAGGCGAAGGGCCCGCCAAAGGCGGCCGTGGGCAGCGCCGCCATGTCGAATGGGTAGAGCCAGGTCCACAGACCCACGACCAGCACGGCGTACACCCCTGCCAGCAAGAAGAACGGGCGAAAGCCCAGATGGCTCAGGGCAAACCGAAACGGTCCCGGCTCTTCGATATTCAACTTCAACATCGCCCCCTTGGCCCCGCGGGGCGGGTACCCGCCATCTCGGCGCGAACCACCCAGAAGACGCGTTCGCACCCGCTCATATAATGCATGCAGTGCGAAGCTTTTTGCGAACTTGGCCCCTTCGTCATTGCGAGGCCTCGAAGAGGCCGTGGCAATCGTTCGGAATGGCCTGGATGCCGCTCGATTGCCACGGGACCAAAAGCCAGGGATTGACCCCGCGCCTCGCTATCCCGTCGCGCGCATGCCGCCGCCTCGCCCTCCGCCGGGCGGGGGTGTCCAGACGTTGCGAAAGGCCTGATGCGTCTTCGGTGGGAGGTGGCGGGAGAAGCGCAACTCGACACCCCGGTCGGTGCGCACGGCCTGGATCCGGCCCTGCTTCAGCCCGTATTGTCGAGCGACGTCCTCGCAGCCCCTCACGAACCCGGACGGCGGCTTGCCGCGCCGCACGCGGGCAGCGCCATCGCGCAGCTCCACCGAAAACACCAGCCGGGCATGCCAGAGCATCAGCGCAACGCCAAGCCCCAGCAGGGCAAACAGGATCAGGAACGTGAGCAGCATGATGGATTGCGGGACAAGGGTGCGCCCCAGTGTAGCGCACCCCATCTGCGGTTCTTCGCCTCCGCTCGTCGACGACTCGTCAACGCAATAGCCCATTTACGGGCCCAAAAGCCCCGTTTAAGCCCTGGAAATAGCCCTTCAAATTCGCAAAGCCGCGTTAACTCAGTTCGTTACCGTGGTCCGACCCTGTCCTTGGCGACACGCTCAACAATTGTTTCGCATATTCAAAGCGTTCCTCTACCTTCTGGCGGTCCTCAACTTCGGGCTGTCCCTCACTAGCCCCACGGGCAATCATTTCAGCGTGCCGTAACAGCGCAGCGCGATCCTCTGGCCGCTGTACGAATCTCGCGACCTCGGCGATCGTTTCCAGCAGGCGGACAGTAACCGCGGTGTTCGAGCGGGACACTTGTCGGATCTGGTTGAAGGCCGCATCTGTGACGTCCACAAAAGTAGACCCTGGAGCAATCACCCTCAGCTGATCCGTACTGTCATAACGATAGGGCGATGGCATGTCTCGCGTAGCCAAACGACTCAACGCGGACGCCAGGTGGTCTACGCACGTAATTGCCGTGAACGGGTCATTCACTCCCGAGGAGAGGGCACGCAGAGCGACCTCCACGAGTTGGGTAACCGCGAACTCGATGTCCTGGCCCGAAGTCCGCTGGTTACCCAGGGCGAAGGTGTTGTTGACCTGATCCGCAGGCACGTCGGCGGCCCTTTCTCCCGGCCAGACCAGCATCAGGGGGCCACCGGAGACCACATAGTCGCCGGGTACTCGCTCCAGTCGAATGACCACATCCTTTTGCATCGCCAACTCGATCAAGGCGTCCGTGTCGATGAACTGAATGTATCCGTCCGCGCTCGCTCGAATGGGACGAGCCTCCCGGTCAAATACGTCCAGAAATGCCGACTCGGGTGGTGTTGCCGACGTCCGTGGCGTCCCCTGCCCGATGTGTTCCGGAAACAGGCGGTCCACCCCGGCGATCAACTCGTCGCTCACGCGCGCCACGATTTCGTTGGCCTGCATCGAAACAGACACGTGGTGAATGAAGTAGATCAGCACCCCCATGTCGCCTTCCCGTAAATTCGGTCCATTGAAAACTGGAGGTCTCCGGGCACACTAGAGCCAAAGGAGGCCGAGATGCGCAAGAGTCGGTTTACGGAAAGGCGACAACGGCACTGGACGATCTCCGTGCTTTCCCCTTGTCGGCTAGGCGGGAGGCCGGGCACCAGATCGACCAACTCCAGCATTGAAGAGACCCCGACGACTGGAAGCCGATACAGTCCGTGGGGAAGGGTGTCAGAGAAATCCGGATCCGAGACGAGGCCGGAGCATTTCGGGTCCTCTATGTCGCCAAGTTCGGGGATGCGGTTTACGTGCTGCATTGCTTCTGGAAGAAGACACAAAAAACCCGCAAGAGCGATCTGGACTTGGCCGCTCAGCGTTATCGCGATTTGCTGCAGGAGATAGGCCAATGACCGAGCACCGATTCGACAGCGTGTGGGATGCGATTGAGAACACCCCGGAAGAAGCGGAGAACCTGAAGCTGCGTTCCGCTCTGATGAGGGCCCTCAAGGACCATCTCGTTCGCTCGGAAATGAAACAGGGCGAGGCCGCGAAACTCTTCGGAGTCACGCAGCCGCGAGTCTCTGATCTGATGCGAGGAAAGATCGACGTGTTTAGCCTCGATGCCCTGGTGAACATGGCAGCGGCCGCCGGGTTGCACGTTGAGTTGCGGGTCCTCGACGCCGCGTAGCTGTGTCCGCATCTCCTGATCGTAAAAGTTCTAGCGTCGGCCTGCCGTGTTATGGGTGGGTAGTCCAGCGATCCGAGGGGTAGGTGGCTCTCGTGGAATCACGGGGTCACACCTTGCCCTTTGCCTCTCCCCTGATGCGGGGGCAAAAGGCAAGGTCTGAACATCCCTCTCGGATTTTCAAGGCTTGGGCGTTTCGCGTGTGGGGCGACGGTGGTACTCCCGTCCTTGACGGAGCATCGTCCAGATCATTCGGATCAAGTGACGCCCGAGGGTTCGTACCGCTTGATTGTGAGTTATTGTCAATTCTGGTGTATGAGCACTGAGAGTCAGGCGGCGCTCCGGTCGGTGTTGGATGGCCCGGTTCGCTCGACGCCATCGATGAACTGAACCCCGCGCTCGAGCTTGTCGAGCCACTCGTAACCCCGGAGTCGCCGCCAGCGCTTCTGGGCGCTCTGGCCGAGCTTGAACGTCAGGCTCAGGATGGTGTTGCGGGTCACGCAACCGCGGGTCTTGGCAGTGCGCAGGCGCACGGTGGCGAACGTCGATTCGATCGGGTTGGTCGTCCGGATCGATTGCCAGTGCGCGGCCGGGAAGTCGTAGAACGCCAGCAGGGCCTCGCGGTCCTTGCGCAGCGTCTCGGTAGCTTTCGGGTACTTGTCGCCGTAGGCGGTCAGGAAGGCGTCGAAGGCCTTCTCGGCATCGGCATGGGTCTCGGCCATCCATATCGCCTGTAACGCCGACTTGGCCTTGGGCTGGCTGCGCTTGGGGAGCTTGTTGAGCACGTTGGCGGTCTTGTGGACCCAGCAGCGCTGGCTGCGGGTGCCCGGGTAGACCTGGGCCAGTGCCTTCCAGAAGCCCAGCGCGCCATCGCCGATGGCGAGCTTCGGGCCGTTCGCCAGGCCCTGATGGTCCCGCAGGCGCACCAGCAGCTCGTACCAGCTCTGCTCGGACTCGCGCATCCCGTCATCGAGGGCGACGAACTCCTTGGTCCCATCCGGCAGGACCCCGATGATGACCAGCACGCAGGCGCGCTCGTCGTCGTCACCGCGCAGGTTGAAGTGGATCCCATCGGCCCACCAGTAACTGTAGCGGTAAGCGCTGAGATCGCGCTCGCGCCAGTCGGCGTGCTCGGTGAGCCACTGCTGCTTGAGCCGGCCCAGCGTCGAGGCCGACAACCCCTTGGGCCTCTTCTCCCAGAAGCGCCGTGAGCGCCTCCTGGAAATCGCCCGAGGACACGCCCTTGAGATAGAGCCAGGGCAGCAGCTCCTCGACCGAACGCGCCCGGCGCAGATACGGCGGCAGCAGGCTGGAGGTGAAGTGCCTCCCCCCGCCCGCGCGATCCCG